>NZ_JAYRKD010000020.1:0-67418 GCF_041905885.1 Dongia sp.
CCGAAGTAAGCGTGAGTAGGCCTGAATGAACCGAGTCTGGGGCACCCCCTCCCAACCCTCCCCCGCAGTCGGGGGAGGGCTTCTTTCTTCTCCCTCCCCCACCTTTGGGGGAGGGCTGGGGTGGGGGTGCCGCAGACCGGCTGCTTCGAACAGAGAATCCAAACCATGACCGCCGAGACGATGACCCCGCCTGGCCGCGCGCCGGACCGGTTCTTCAAATACTGGATCATCGCGCCGGCGATTCTCATCCTGCTGCTGGTCGGGCTGTTCCCGCTCATCTACTCGCTGGTGGTGAGCTTCCAGGGCCTGACCATGACCGACGTGGACTATTCCTTCACCTGGAACAACTACGCCTACCTGTTCAAGGACAAGCGGCTCTGGGAGTCGCTGCTGCACACGGTGATCATCACGGCAATCGCGCTGCCGATAGAGCTCATCCTCGGCCTCGCCATGGCGCAGCTGTTCCTGGAGCGGATGCCGGGCCGGCAGATCTTCGTCTCGCTGCTGATCCTGCCGACGGTGATCTCGCCGATCGTGGCCGGCGCCACCTGGCGGCTGATGTTCGACCACCGCTACGGCCCGATCAACCAGACCATCGCCTGGTTCCTCGGCGAGGAGAAGGTGCTGCTCTGGAACGTCAGCCCGAACCTGGTCTATCCCGCCCTGCTGGTCTGCGAGATCTGGCAGTGGACGCCGTTCATGTTCCTGATCCTGCTGGCCGCGCTCTCCAACGTCGACAAGTCGCTGACCGAGGCAGCCGAGATCGACGGCGCCGGTTTCTGGCGCACCTTTCATAAGATCGTGCTGCCGGCGATCTGGCCGGTCATGGCGATCGCGCTGCTCATTCGCGGCCTGGATCTGGTGCGCATCTTCGACATCATCTGGGCGCTGACCGCGGGTGGGCCCGGCACCATGACCGAGACGATCTCGATCTACACCTATGTCCAGGGCTTCCAGCAGTTCGAGACCAGCTACACCGCGGCGATCGCCTTCCTGGTGATCGTGCTGCTGACGGTGATCGTCACCTGGGCGATCCGGCGCATGGGACTCGCAAAATGAGCGTCACCTCGGTCGATCGCCCGTTCCTGCGCCGGCCCGGCGTAACCCTGGCGCTGCGCTATGCCGCGGCCGCCCTCATCACGCTGGTGTTCCTGTTCCCGGTCTATTGGCTGTTCATCATCAGCTTCAAGACGCCGGAGGAGATCTTCGCCTATCCACCGGTCTGGTATCCCGCAAGCATCCAGTTCGAGAACTACAAGGTGCTGTTCAAGGACGGCGATGCGATTACGGTCTGGAACAGCCTGGTCCTGGCGGGCGTCTCCACGGTCATCGCGATGATCCTTGGCACCATGTGCGCCTACAGCCTGGTGCGGTTCAAGACCGGCGGCGAGAATCTCGCGGTCTGGATCATCTCGCAGCGCATGATGCCGCCGATCGCGATCGTCTTCCCGATATTCCTGGTCTACGTCTTCCTCGGCTGGGTCGACAGCTATATCGGGATGATCATCCTCTACACCGCCTTCAGCATGCCCTATGTGATCTGGATGATGCGCGGCTATATCGAGGATATCCCGATCGAGCTGGAGGAGAGCGCGCTGGTGGACGGCTGGACCCGCTGGCAGGTGCTCTGGCGCGTGGTCTTCCCGATGGCGCGGACCGGGTTGTTCGCGACCTCGGTCTTCACCTTCGTTTTCGCCTGGAACGACTTCCTGTTCTCGCTGGTGCTGACCCGCACCGAGGTCATCACGTACACGGTCCAGGTCACGCATTACTTCGGCGGCCAGTCCAACTTCTGGGCCAAGATCGCCGCCATGTCGGTGCTCGGCACCATTCCGGTCTTCTTTGCCGTGGCGACGCTGCAGCGCTACCTGGTGCGCGGCATCTCCATGGGTGCGGTCAAGGGGTAAGCCATGTCTGACCTGAAAATCACCAAGCTCCACAAGCGCTACGGCCTGGTCCCCGCGGTCCGCGGCATCGATCTCGAAGTGCCTTCGGGCGAGTTCACCGTGCTGGTCGGGCCGTCGGGCTGCGGCAAGTCCACCTTGCTCCGCATGATCGCCGGGCTGGAGGACATCACCGAAGGCATGATCGAGATCGGCGGGCGCGTGGTCAATTACGTGCGGCCGCGCGACCGCGACATCGCCATGGTGTTCCAGAACTACGCGCTCTATCCCTATATGAACGTGTTCGAGAACATCGCCTTCGGCCTGCGCGCGCGCAAGACCCCGAATGACGAGATCGAGAAGCGCGTTCGCCGCGCCGCCGAGATGCTGGCCATCACCAACCTGCTGGAGCGGCTGCCGCGGCAGCTTTCCGGCGGCCAGCGCCAGCGCGTGGCGATCGGCCGGGCGATCGTGCGCAACGCCAAGCTGTTCCTGTTCGACGAGCCGCTCTCCAATCTCGACGCCCAGCTGCGCGACGAGATGCGGTCGGAGATCAAGCGACTCCACCAGGAGCTGGGCGTCACCATGATCTACGTGACCCATGACCAGATCGAGGCGATGACCCTGGCCGACCGGATTGTGCTGCTGAAGGACGGCCTGATCGAGCAGGCCGGCACCCCGCTCGATCTCTACGAACGGCCCGCGACGCGTTTCGTGGCGGGATTCCTCGGCTCGCCGAAGATGAACTTCATCCCGGCGGAGTATGTGCGCGACGGCTCAAGCGCCGCCGTGAAATTCGTGGACGGCTCCGCGCTCGCCCTGCGCAGCGGGCCGGATGTCGCCAGCCGCCCGGTTGTCTTCGGAATCCGGCCGCAGCATTTCAGCCGCGATCCCGGCAGTCTCTCCGGCCAGGCGGTCAAGGTGAAGGCGACCGTCGAGCTGTTGCAGCCGACCGGCTCTCGCGCTTTCATCACCTTCCCGCTGGGTGGCCAGGCGATCATGGCGGAGCTTGCCAGCCATGACGTGCAAGGCCCCGGCGAGAGCCTGGACCTCTATGTGGACATCGGCCGGGCGGTGCTGATAGATCCGGAATCGGGCCGGGTGCTCTAGAAGGATTGAGGAGAGAAAGATGGCCGCGAAACTGAGCCGCAACATCAAGCTGACCGGCACGGAATCGGTCGACCCGAAGAGCAAGACCATGCGCGCGGGGGCGCTCAGCGTCGAGTTCGGCAACGGCGCGCTGCGCTACATCCGGGTCGGCGATGTCGAGGTGATCCGCGCCATCGCCTTCCTGGTGCGCGACAAGAACTGGGGCACCTTCGCGCCGGAGATCAGCAACCTCAAGCTCAGCCAGAAGAAGGACGGCTTCGCGATCCGCTACCACGCACGCTGCGGCGATGCGGCCGCAACCATCGCCTATGACGCGACCATCACCTGCAACGCCGCAGGCGATCTCGATTTCGAGGCGACCGCGACGCCGGAGCAGGATTTCACCACCAACCGCACCGGCTTCGTGGTGCTGCACCCTTTGAAGGGCGTCGCCGGCTTTCCGGTCGAGGTGGAATACACGTCGGGCAAGAAGGAGAAGAGCAAGTTCCCCGCTTTGGTGAACCCGGCCTGCCCCTTCACCGACATCCGCGCGCTGAAGCACAAGGTGATGGACGGGCTCTCGGTCACCTGCCGGATGGAAGGCTATGCCTTCGAGATGGAGGATCACCGCAACTGGAGCGACGCCTCGTTCAAGACCTACGTGCGGCCTCTGGGCGAGCCCTGGCCCTACACCATGCCGGCGGGCAAGTCCTTCACCCAGAAAGTCTCGCTGCGCTTCACCGGCAAGATGCCGCGGCCGAAGAAGGCCGGGGCGGCGAAGAAGATCGACGTGACGCTCGGCCGTGCCGGCGGTGTAATGCCGGAATTGGGCGTCGCGGTGCCGATCGAAGAGGCGGCGGCTTCGGTTGCGGCCGCGGCAGCGATCAAGGCGGCGGGCCCGAAGCATCTGGTCTGCCATGTCGACGCCCGCGAGTCGGACATCACGGGGCCGATCCGGAACTTCAAGCGGCTCGCCGATGCGACCGGCGCCGCGGTGATCCTGGAAGTGCTGCTGCCGGGCAAGGCGGCGGCGGAAGCGGAGCTGGCGCGCGTCGCCGAGGCGGTGAAACAGGCGGGGATCAAGCCGGCGGCCGTCTCGACCTCGCCGGCGGTCGATCTCAAAGGCACCTTGCCGGGCAGCAAATTCCCCGATGCGCCGAGCTTCGCCGAGCAGGCCGCGGCGGTGAAGAAACTCTTCCCCGGTTCGCATGCCGGCGGCGGCATGTTCTCCTTCTTCACCGAACTCAACCGCAAGCGGCCGCCGGAAGGCGTGCTGGATTACGTGACCCACACCACCAGCCCGATCGTGCATGCGGCCGACGACGTCTCGGTGATGGAGACCTTGGAGGCGCATCCCTATCAGATCAAGACCACGCGGAGCTTCCTCGGCAAGATTCCCTATCACCTCGGTCCCAGCACCATTCCGGCGCGCAACAACCCTTATGGTGCCGCTTCCGTCGACAACCCGAACAACGAGAAAGTCTGTCTCTCCAAGATCGACCCGCGGCAGCGCGGCATCTTCGGCGCGGCCTGGAGCGTCGGCTATGTGAGCGCCTGGGCCAAGGGCGGCGTGCAGGTGGTGACGCTCGGCGCCACCACCGGTCCGGCCGGCATGGTCTATGCCAAGACCGCGCATGCGCAGCCTTACTTCGACGGCCTGAAGGGCAGCGCCGTCTATCCGGTCTACCACCTGATCAAGGATCTGGCGGCGGCCGATGGATCGAAGCTGATCGCGACCGAGATCGGCGACGAAGGCAAGATCGCGGCGCTGGCCTATAAAGGCAAGGCCGGCCCGGTGCTCTGGCTCGCCAACCTGACGGCACAGCCGCAGACGGTGAAGGTATCCGGCTTCGACGGCGCGGCGGAAGTCGCGGTGCTGGATGAAGGCAGCTTCGCGAAGGCGACGACCGACTTGGCCTTCCTCGCGAAATCGGGCAAGAAGACGAAGAAGGTCGGCACCGTCGCCCTTCGTCCCTATGCCGTGACCCGAATCGCCACAACCAAGTAATGCCACTCATCCTCGGCTGTATCGCCGACGACCTCACCGGCGCGACCGACCTCGCCAACACCCTGGCGCGGCGCGGCATGTCGGTGGTGCAGACAATCGGTGTGCCCACGCCGGGCACTGCTTTGCCCGATGCCGAAGCGATTGTGGTCGCCCTGAAGTCGCGCACCATCCTGGCCAAGGAAGCGGTTGCCTTGTCGCTGCAAGCCTGCCGCTGGCTGAAGACCGCCGGCGCGCGGCAGTTCTATTTCAAATACTGCTCGACCTTCGATTCCACCGACCAGGGCAATATCGGCCCGGTCGCCGATGCCCTGGTCGAGGAGCTGGATGCCGGATTGACCACGGTCTGCCCGGCCTTCCCGGAGACCGGCCGCACCATCTATCTAGGCCATCTCTTCGTCGGAAACCTGCTGCTCTCGGATTCGCCGATGCAGCATCATCCGCTGACGCCGATGAAGGACGCCAATCTCGTGCGCGTGCTGTCTCGCCAGACCCGGGCGCGCGTCGATCTGGTGCCGATCACCACGGTCAAGCAGGGCGCCTCGTCGATCAGCGCCAGCTTCGGCTATCTGACGCGCAAGCTGGTGCGCTATGCGGTGGTGGATGCGATCGAGGACGAGGACCTGATGACCCTCGGCGCCGCCTGCGCCGAGATGAAGCTGGTGACCGGCGGCTCCGGCGCCGCGATCGGCCTGCCGGAGAATTTCCGCCAGGCGGGACTGATCCCGAAACGCGATGCCGTGGCGCCGCTGGAAGCCGTCGGTGGCTTGGGCGCAGTGGTTGCGGGCAGCAGCTCGCAGGCAACCATGGGACAGGTCGCGGCTTTCCGGGCGCAGCATCCGGCCCTGGCGCTCGATCCACTGAAGCTCGCGGGGAATCTCGAGCGCGAGGTCGCTGCCGTGCTGGACTGGGCGAAGCCGAAGCTGGCGGGAGGCCCGGTCCTGATCCATGCCGGCGGCACGCCGCAGGCGGTGAAGGCGGTGCAGGACAAGCTCGGCCGCGAACGGGCCGGCGAACTGGTCGAGCAGGCGCTGGCCGCGATCGCCCAGGGCCTGGTCGCCGCGGGTGTGCGCCGGCTGGTGGTCGCCGGTGGCGAGACCTCCGGCGCCGTGGTGCAGGGACTCGGCTTGAAGGCGCTGCAGATCGGGCCGCAGATCGATCCCGGCGTGCCGGCTTGCCTCGCGATCGGAACGCCGCGCATGGCGCTGGCGTTGAAGTCCGGCAACTTCGGCCAGGAGGACTTCTTCATGAAGGCCCTGGACATGCTGAGATGACGGAAGAGACCAAGGCACGCGATTCCCTGGCGGCTTTCGGCCGCTCCATGTTCGAGCGCGGCCTCTCCTTCGGCAGTGCGGGCAATCTCTCGATGCGGGTCGAAGGCGGCTGGCTGATGACGCCGACCAATGTCTCGCTGGGGCGCCTCGATCCGGCGCGGCTCTCCAAGCTCGACGACAGCGGGAAGCATGTCGCCGGCGATGCGCCGACCAAGGAGAGCCTGCTCCACATCGCGATGTACGGCGCGCGGAAATCGGCCGGTGCCGTGGTGCATCTCCATTCGACGCATTCGGTCGCGGTCTCGGTCCTGGACGGCCTCGATCCCGACGACGCGCTGCCGCCGATCACGGCTTACTATGTGATGCGGGTGGGCAAGTTGAAGCTGCTGCCTTATTTCCCGCCCGGCGATCCGACCCTGGCCGATGCGGTCGGGGCGGTTGCCGCCAAGCACAGTTCCGTGCTGCTCGCCAACCACGGTCCGATCGTCGCCGGCACCTCGCTCGAGGCCGCGGTCAACGCGATCGAGGAGCTCGAGGAAACCGCCAAGCTCTATCTGCTGCTGCAAGGCCATGCGACCCGATTGCTCAGCAAGGATCAGGTCGCGGCCCTGGTGGCGAAGTATCCGATCCCTTGAAATGTCCGGTGAAACACCGTACATTGACGGAGGAAGGAAGATCATTCAATGGCCCAGAAAGCCCTCCGTTCTACGCGCGTGGAGGCGCGAATTTCCCCCGACGCCCTCGCGGTCGTTAAACGTGCCGCCGAGATCCAAGGGCGTAGCGTCAGCGACTTTGTCGTTGCCGCAGCCCAGGATGCCGCGCGCCGGACGATCGAGGAAGCTCAGGTGATCCGCCTCTCGGTGAAGGATCAGCGGGCGCTTGCCGAGGCGCTGCTCAATCCACCCAACCCGGCTCGCGCACTTCGCCGCGCAAAGTCGGCGCATGAACGCCTGATCATCAAGTCTCGGTGAGCGGCTCATTCACGATTGAGCTGCTTTCGGCGAAGCACGATCGCGGTTCCTTTTCATGCGGAGTCGAACCGCTCGATCGATATCTGCGGACTCAGGCTAGCCAGGACGCTCGACGACGCGTCTCCAACTGTTTCGTCGCGGTTCAGGAAGATGACGTCAGCGTTGCAGGCTACTACACTTTGGCCGCGTCGAGCATTCCGTTGACCGAGTTGCCGGCGGATCTCGTCAGCCGACTGCCGAATTACGCCGTCATACCCGCAGCCCTGGTCGGAAGGCTTGCCGTGGATTCGCACCATGCCGGCAAGGCGCTCGGTTCGGCGCTGCTTTATGACGCTTTGGCACGCGCAATGAACGCGGAACCCGCGATATTCGCGCTTGTCGTCGATGCAAAGGATGAGCGCGCGGCCGGCTTCTATCGACGATTTGGCTTCCTGCCATTCACGAGCCGCCCGCTGAGCTTCTTCCTTCCGATCGCAACCGCCGTGAAAATGACCCGTTAGACCGGAGCACAGCATGCCGCGCCTTGCCGCCAATCTTTCGATGATGTTTCCCGAGCACGATTTCCTCGACCGATTCGCGGCGGCGCGGAAATGCGGCTTCGAGGCGGTGGAGTTCCTGTTCCCCTACGAATTTCCGAAGAAGGAGATCGCGGCGCGCCTGGCCGGGGCGGGCTTGCAGCAGGTGTTGTTCAATACCGCGCAAGGAAACTGGGAACAGGGCGACCGCGGCATCGGCGCTTTGCCCGGACGCGAGGCCGAGTTCCGCGAGGCGATCGAGGTGGCACTCGACTATGCCGATACCCTCGATTGCCCGCGGCTGCATGTGATGGCCGGGCTGACCTCGGCCGGCGCGACCCTCGAAGCTTTCGCCGCCAATCTGGCCTGGGCCGCACCGCTGGCGAAACAGGCCGGCGTGCAGTTGATGCTCGAGCCGCTGAACCCGATCGATTTTCCCGGCTATCTGAATTGCGGTGTCGAGATCGCGCTGCAGCTGATTGCGAAGTCGGGCGCGGACAACGTGTTCCTGCAATACGACGCCTATCACCTGCAGATGACACAGGGCCGGCTGCTGAAGACGTTCCGCGACCATCAGCCGATCATCCGGCATGTGCAGATCGCCGGCGTGCCCGGGCGTAACGAGCCGGATTCGACGCAGGAGATCAACTTCCCGGCGCTCTTCAACCTGCTCGACGAGCTCGGCTATTCCGGCTGGGTCAGCGGCGAATACCGGCCGCGCGGCAAGACCGCCGACGGACTCGGCTGGGCCAAGCCCTGGCTCAAAGCCTGATCGGATTGAGAGGGCGCAAGATCCGGAGTGCGGCGCGGTATCGTCGCGCCTAGGTGTTTCGTGAAGGAGACACCATGCCGAAATCGATCGCCGAGCGTATTGCCGGACTGGATTGGGATCGCCTCGGCGCCGATCTGGATGCGCGCGGCAATGCCGTAACCGGGCCGATCCTCACGCCCGAGGAATGCGCGGATCTCGCGGCGCTCTACAACGAGGAGGCGCCGTTCCGGAGCCGCGTGGTAATGGCGCGGCATGGCTTCGGCAGCGGCGAGTACAAATACTTCTCCGCACCCCTGCCCGCGACGATCGCCACCTTGCGCACCTCTCTCTATCCGCATCTCGCGGAGACCGCCAACCGCTGGCAGGCGCAGACCGGCGGCAAGGCCTATCCGGCGCGGCACGCGGATTACCTGAAGCTCTGCCACGGTGCGGGCCAGACCCGGCCGACGCCGCTGCTGCTGAAATACCAGACCGGGGACTACAACTGCCTGCACCAGGATCTCTACGGCGACCTCGCCTTTCCGCTGCAGGCGACCATCCTGCTGAGCGACCCGGAGCAAGACTTCAGCGGCGGCGAGTTCCTGCTGACCGAGCAGCGGCCGCGCATGCAGTCGCGCGGCGAAGTGGTGACCTTGCGCCAGGGCGAGGTGGTGCTCTTCGCCGTCAACCAGCGTCCCGTTCAAGGTAGGCGCGGAGTCTACCGGGTGACGATGCGCCATGGCGTCAGCCGGGTGAAAAGCGGCCAACGCTTCACCCTCGGCATCATCTTCCACGACGCCCGATAACCCGCGACCCTTTGGCCCAGGTGCATCGCTTCGCGACATAGAGTAGAGTCGGTTCATGTCCGAAATCCAGATCGGCGGCCGGCGTTACAGCGGCCCGGCCTTTTTCAGCTTCGCCTTCCGTCCGCTCTTCTTCAGCGGCGCCTTGTTCGCGGGCATCGCGATCCCGGCTTGGGCATGCCTCTTCACTGGCCAGCTGGTCGTCGCGGGCGATCCGATGCGCTGGCATGCACATGAGATGCTGTTCGGTTTCCTCGGCGCCATCATCGGCGGCTTCCTGCTGACCGCGATTCCGAACTGGACCGGGCGGCTGCCGGTCGCCGGCGCACCCTTGGCCGGGTTGCTCGGGCTCTGGCTGCTGGGGCGGATCGGTGCGGTGCTGCAGGCGACCGGCGTGATCGGGCCGGAAGTCGGCATCGTCCTCGAGCTGCTCTACTGGCTGGCGCTGTCCGGCGCTGCGTTCCGTGAGATCATCGCCGGCAACAACAAGCGCAACCTGCCGGTGGTGGCGATGATCGCCGCCTTCGCGCTCGCCGATATCGTGACCTTCCTGCCCGATTGGACCTCGGTTGACCCGATGCTGGGCGCGCACCTCGCGATCGCGCTGGCCGCCACCCTGATCTCGCTGATCGGCGGGCGGATCACGCCGAGCTTCACCCGCAACTGGCTGGCCAAGGAAAAGGGCGAGCCTTTCCCCGCGCCCTTCGGCTTGATCGACAAGGCCGCGGTCGCGGCGACATTGATCGCCATGCTGGCCTGGGCCGTCTTCCCGGATGCGGCCTGGGCCGGCGGCCTGTTGCTGGTCGCGGCCGTGGTGCAGGCGATCCGGCTGGCGCGCTGGCAGGGCCAACGCACCTTCCAGGAGCCACTCGTCGTCATCCTGCATCTCGGCTATCTCTGGCTGGTGGTCGGGCTGCTGGCCTTGGGCGCTTCGGCGATCGCGCCGGAGCGGATCATGGCGACGGCGGCGCTGCATGCGCTGACTGCGGGCGCCGTCGGCACGATGACCCTGGCGGTGATGACGCGGGCCAGTCTCGGCCATACCGGCCGGCCGCTGGTCGCCGATCGCGGCACCCAGGCGATCTATACCCTGGTCATTCTCGGCGCCGTCACCCGCGTCCTCGCCCCCTGGCTGCCGACCGATTACCCGGAGACCGTTGCCGCAGCGGGCCTGCTCTGGGCCGCCGGCTTCCTGCTCTTCGCGGTGAAGTACGGGCGGTATCTGTTCTCGGCGCGCGCCTAGACTAGGGTTGCCTGACCCCGCCGGTTGGGTTAGTTCCTGCGCCGAGCAACGCCAGGAACGGACCCCACCATGACAAGCCAATGCCGCCGGCTGGACGGCCGCTTCGCCCTGATCACCGGTGCCTCGCGCGGGATCGGCCGCGCCATCGCCGAGCGCTTCGCCGCGGAAGGCGCCACCGTCGCCATCAACTATGCGGGATCCAAGGCTGCGGCCGAGGATGTGCTGAAAGCGGTTCAGGCGATCTCCGCCGAGAACGGCTTCGAAGGCCGCCGGCACCGCGTCGTCCAGGCCGATGTCGGCAAGGCCGAGGCGATCGAGGCGATGTTCAAGGACGTGGTCGGCGCCTGGGGCAAGCTCGACGTCCTGGTCAACAATGCCGGGATCCAGACCGAGGCACCGAGCGAGTCCTATCCGCTCAGCGACTACGAGCGGATCATCGCCGTGAACCTCACCGGCGCACTGCTCTGCTCCCAGGCGGCGCTGCGGCACTTCCTGAACCGGCCGACCGGGAGCTTGGGATACGGCGCCGAGGCCAGGCATTCGGGCGGCGTGATCCTCAACTGCTCCAGCGTGCATGAGATCATCCCGAAGCCGGGCTATATCGCGTATTCGATCAGCAAGGGCGGGATGGAGAACATGACCCGGACGCTGGCGCTGGAATATGCCGACAAGGGCATCCGGGTGAACGCAGTCGGGCCGGGTGCGGTCGACACCGACATGAATGCGCGCTGGATCAACGACCCGAAGATGCGCCAGGACGTCGAATCGCATATCCCGATGGGACGGTCCGCCTCGGCCGAGGAGATGGCCTCGGTGTTCGCCTTCCTGGCTTCGGATGATGCCAGCTACATCACCGGTCAGACCATCTTCGCCTGTGGCGGATTGACCTTGTTCGGCGACTTCAAGAAGAACTGGTCGTCCTAGGGCTGGCCGAGCAGCCGCTTCACCGCGGTCGCCACGCCACGGAGCTCCGCCAGGCCGCGCAACCGCCCGATGGCGGAGTAGCCGGGGTTCACCGATTTATCGATGTCGTCCAGCATCTGGTGGCCATGATCCGGGCGCATCGGGATCTCTTTGTCGCGCCGACCGGCACTCTCGCGCTTCCGCTCTTCTTTCAGCACCTCGGTGATGACGCCGACCATGTCGACGTCGCCGGCCAGGTGGTCGGCCTCGAAGAAGCTCTCGGGATCGTCCTCGCGCTTGGTCGAGCGCAGGTGGAGGAAATGGATGCGCGACGCGAATTCCTGCGCCATGGCGACGAGGTCGTTGTCGGGCCGCACACCATAGCAGCCGGTGCAGAAGGTGAGGCCGTTGTTCGGGCTCTCGACCCGGTTCAGGATCCAGCGCGCGTCCTCCTGGGTGCTGACGATGCGCGGCAATCCTAAGAGTGAGCGCGGCGGATCGTCGGGATGGATCGCCAGGCGCACGCCGGCTTCCTCGGCGATCGGCGTCATCGCGTCCAGGAACTCACCCAGCCGGTCGCGGAACTCGTCCTTGGTGACGCCGCGATACTTGTCGAGGGCGGCACGCAGCATCTCGATGGTGTAGCTCTCTTCAGCACCCGGCAGGCCGGCGATGATGGTGCGGGTCAGCTTCTCGCGCTGGTCCGGGGTCATCGCCTCATGGCAGAGCCGCGCGGCTTCGATCCGTTCCGGCGTGTATTCCGCGGCGGCATGCTGGCGGCGCAGGATGAAGAGGTCAAAGGCCGCGAACTCGTTGGCGTCGAAGCGCAGCGAGAGCGAGCCGTCCGGCATCTTGTAGAAGAGGTCGGTACGGGTCCAGTCGATCACCGGCATGAAGTTGTAGCAGACGGTGTCGATGCCATTCGCAGCCAGCGCCCGGATCGACTGGCCATAGGCCTCGAGATGCTTCTTCCAGTCGCCGGTGCGGGTCTTGATCTCTTCCGAGATCGGGATGCTTTCCACCACCGACCAGCGCATGCCGCCGGCCTTCACTTCCGCGTTGCGCCGGGCGATGTCGTCGACGTTCCAGGCCGTGCCGTTCGGCACGTGGTGCAGGGCGGTCACGATGCCGGTGGCACCCGCCTGCCGCACATGCTGCAGCGGCACCTTGTCCTTGGGGCCGAACCAGCGCCAGGTCTCTTCCACTGAATCTACTCCGTACTTACCAGGGCTGCAGGCCCATCTGCTTCTTGCCGAGCTCGGTCAGGTCCGCGGCGGTGGCGCGGCCCTCGAAATCGACTTCGTAATCCTCGGCCGAGAAATCGGGGGCGCTTCGGCCGGAAAGGAAGGCCTCCTTCTGCTTGGCAAGATAGGCGGCGTTCTTCGCGCAGTAAGGGGCGGCGGCGATATAGATCACGTTGCTGTAGCCCTGGCCGCGATGCTCGTCCTCGACCGAATGGACGATGTCGGGATGCCAGAACACGGTGTCGCCGGGCTCGACATGCGGGATCGACGACAGCGCCGGGGTGAGCAGCGGGTGCCATTCCGGCTCGATCGAGAAAGCGCGGGCCGGCTCGGCGCCGCAGAGCACGTCTTCCGGCACGTCGTCCAGCAGCGGGCGCAGCAGCAGGTAGACCATCGCCTTGGTGATCGGCATGACCTGGAGCGTGCCGTCGTTGGGGCCTTGCGGGGTCAGCGCGGTCCAGCCCTGGAAGCTCCGGAACATGCTGCAGACCGCCGGCGACGGAATTTCGTCGGTCTCGGCCCGGCCGGCGCCGTCGAAGGGCTCGTAGGCGCGCCAGTTGCCGGAGAAGACATGGCGGAAGACATGCTGGTACTCGTCGTCCAGCCAGCGCTCGACCGAGCCCGCATCCATATGCGGCGAGAGGCCGAGGGTCTTGTCGCCGGGCTCGCGGCGGCGGATGCGGTCGGCATAGAGCGTTTCGCGGTCGGGATCGAAGTATTTCTTGCCCTCGCCTTCGAACTTCCACAGCCGGTTCATGAAGGCGCGGGTGCGCGCCGAGTGCGGATGGGTGCGGGCCTGCATCTGCGGCTTCGACCAGTAGATGCCGAAGATCTGCGGCTTGTCGGATTTGAGCTTGCTGAAATACTCGTCCTTGACCTTGGGCGCCGGCTTGCGCTCGGTGTAGCGGTTCTTCGCGAGATACTCGCCGAGCTCGTCGTTCCAGGCCTGGGCCTCGGCCTTGGGATAGACGCCGCGCACCACGGCGACGCCGCGGCGGCGCAGCTCCGCCTTGGTCGCCTCGGTTACCTTCTCATCGACGATGTCCTGGTATTCGATGATGGGCACCGTGTTGCCGCCCTTGGCGCGGGCGTTGGCGACCACCTCGACCTCGCGTTTGAGATCGTCCTCGACCTCGGCCATGATCTTCTTCAGGTCCTGAAGCTTGGCGCGCATCGCCCGCTTCGTGGTCTTGATGCTCTCGCCGATATTGTCGATGCGAATGTTCAGCATGTCTCACCTCACCTGAGGAATGCGCGTCAACCGATCCGGTTGCCGCTGGCGGGATCGAACAGAACCGCCTTGTCCATATTGAAGGCAAAATGCGCGACCTGGCCGGGCTTCAAATCCGTGTCGGCGCGCATCCGGGCCGTGATCTCCTGCCCGGCAATCCGGGTCACCACGAAGGTGTCGGAGCCGGCCGGCTCGACGATCTCGACCGGCGCATCGACGCTGGCCACGGTCTTGGCATTGCGATCGATGCTCTGCAGATCGCCGACCGCCTCCGGCCTGACCCCGAGGATGATCGCATCGCCGTCCTTGAGAAGGCCGATATCGGCGCCGGTCGGCGCCGCCAGGGTGACCGGCGGCGCGCCATCGGCGGCGAAGCTGATCGCGGCGCCGCTGCCGTTCTTCGCCACGCGGCCTTTCAGCAGGTTCATCGACGGCGAGCCCATGAAATCCGCGACGAACAGGTTGGCCGGCGTGTTGTAGATTTCGCCCGGGCTGCCCACCTGCTGCACTTCGCCGTCCTTCAACACGGCGATGCGGGTCGCAAGCGTCATGGCCTCGATCTGGTCATGGGTGACGTAGACGGTGGTGGTGCCGGTCTGCTGGTGCAGGCGCTTGATCTCGACCCGCATGTCGATCCGGAGCTTGGCGTCGAGATTCGAAAGCGGCTCGTCGAACAGAAAGACCCGCGGCTGGCGCACCAAGGCCCGGCCCATGGCGACGCGCTGGCGCTGGCCGCCGGAGAGCTGGCTCGGGCGCCGGTCGAGCAGGTGCTCGATCTGCAAGGTCCTGGCGACGCTGGCGACCGCATTGTCGCGCTCCTCCTTCGGCACTTTGCGCATCTCCATGCCGAAGGCGATGTTCTCCGCGACCGACATGTTGGGATAGAGCGCGTAGGACTGGAACACCATGGCGATGTCGCGCTTCGACGGGTGCAGGCCGTTGACCGGCTGTCCGTCGATCAGGATCTCGCCGGCGCTGACCGATTCCAGGCCGGCGATGGTGTTGAGCAAGGTGGACTTGCCGCAACCGGAAGGGCCGACCAGCACCAGGAAGCCGCCCTTGTCGAGCGTCAGGTTGATGTTCTTCAAGACATCGACCGCGCCGAAGCGCTTGCTGAGGCCCTTGATCTCGATAGCAGTCGTCATGGTTGGTCCATGGGCCTTATCCCTTCACCGCGCCCGCCATCAGGCCGCGCACGAAGTAGCGGCCGGCGAGGATATAGACGATCAACGTCGGCGCCGCGGCGATGATCGCGGCCGCCATGTTGACATTGTATTCGACGACACCCGTCGAAGTGTTCACCAGATTGTTGAGCGCCACTGTCATCGGCGCGTGATCTCCTGCGGCAAAGGTCGAACCGAACAGGAAGTCGTTCCAGATGTTGGTGAACTGGTAGATCACCGTCACGATCACGATCGGCATCGAGTTCGGCAGCATGATGCGTCGGAAGATCTGGAAGAAGCTGGCGCCGTCCACCATGGCGGCCTTCACCAGCTCGGTCGGGAAGGCTTCGTAGTAGTTGCGGAAGAAGAGCGTGGTGAAGCCGAGCCCGTAGACCACATGGACCAGGACCAGGTTGACGATCGGGTTGCCGAAACCGAAGGAATAGCCGGTGAGATCGCGCAGCGTGTTGCCGAAGCTGCCGAGATGGCCGAGGATCACCGCCATCGGGATGATGATCGACTGGAACGGGATGAAGCAGGCGAACAGCATCATGCCGAACACCAGGTTGTGGCCGGGGAAGCGCCACTTGGTCAGCACGAAGCCGTTCAGCGCGCCGAGCAGGGTCGAGATCGCGACCGCCGGGATCACCATCTTGATCGAGTTCAGGAAGTAGCCGCTGATGCCGGTCGTCTCCGAGACGCCGATCCGCGCCTCGCTCCAGGCCTGGATCCAGGGATAGAAGGTCAATTCCTGCGGGAGCGCGAACATATTGCCGCCGGTGACCTCGTGCAGCGGTTTCAGCGAGGTCATCACCATGACGCCCAGCGGCAGGATGTAGACCACGGCGAAAAGCAACAGCAGCCCGTAGATGACCACGCGGGTCATCATGGAGTGACGGGTCGGCTCGGCCACGGGCGCGGCGGTGGGGTCGAGTGCGGTCATGAGCGCTTCTGCCGCAGTTCGGAATAGAGATAGGGCACCATGATCGCCGCGATCGTCATCAGCATGATGACCGCGCTGGTCGAGCCCACCGCCATCTGGTTGCGGGTGAAGGTGAAGGAATACATGAAGGTCGAGGGCAGTTCGGCGGCGCCGCCCGGGTTCTTGCCGGTGACCGACAGCACCAGGTCGTAGGACTTGATGGCGAGATGGGTGAGGATGATGATCGCCGAGAGGAAGACCGGGCGCATCATCGGGATGATGATCCGGCGGTAGGTGGCGAAGGTCGAGGCGCCGTCGATCTGCGCCGCCTTGATGATCTCGCCGTCGACGCCGCGCAGGCCCGCCAGGAACATCGCCATGACGAAGCCGGACGACTGCCAGATGCCGGCGATCGCCACGCAATAGATCATCTTCGACGGTGTGACCACCCAGTCGAAGCTGAAGCCGAGCCAGCCCCAGTCATGCACCGCCTTCTCGAGGCCGATGCGCGGGTCGAGGAACAGCTTCCAGGCGGTGCCGGTGACGATGAAGGAGAGCGCCAGCGGATAGAGATAGATCGGCCGCAGGATGCCTTCGCCGCGGATCTTCTGGTCGAGCAGGATCGCCAGCAGCAGGCCCAGCACCAGGCAGAAGGCCACATAGAGCAGGCCGAAGATCGCCATGTTGACGATGGCGGTGTGCCAGTTCGATGGCGGGTCGCTGGCGAAGGTCCAGTTCCAGAGCCGCTCGTAGTTGGTCCAGCCCACCAGTTTCGTCGAGGCGAAGGCCTTCGAGTTGGTGAAGCTCAGGAAAACCGTCCACAGGTTGAAGCCGTAGACGAAGATCAGCACCAGCACGAAGGACGGCGCCAGCACGATACGCGGCAGCCAGGCCTGGGCCTTCGCCCGCAGCGAGCCGGGCTGCGCGTTGTCGGTGAGTGCGGAATTGGCCAGAGCAGTTTTCATCAGCGCCTGTCGCGGCAACATCGAAGAGAGAGCGCCCCCTCCCCCACGCGCGCGGGGAGGCACCCACGCATGAGGGAGGGGTTGCCGGTTCTACTTCGCGGCGTCGATGGCCGCGAGCAGTTCCTTCACCGCGTCATCGGAAGACTTGATCTCGCCGTGGAAAAACTTGGTCACCACGTCGTGATAAGCCCCGGCGATGGCCGGCGGCTGGGCATAGTTCTGCGCCATCGAGCCGACGAAGTTGCCGGCGGCGTTGGCGGCCTTCACGTCGGCGATGCCCTTCTTGCCGCAGATGTCGAAGTCGGTGTCGGGCACGTCCATGCGCGCCGGCACTGAACCCTTGACCACGTTGAACGCCGATTGGAAGCTCGGGCTCATGGTGGCGTCGGCCAGCGCCAGCTGCGCCGCCTTGCGGTCCGCCGAGACGTCGAACATGGCGAACATGTCGGTGTTGTAGATCACCGCGCCGTCGGTGCCCGGGAAGCGGTAGCAGAGGAAGTCGGTACCCGCGACCTTCTTGGCGGCGTTGAACTCGCCCTTGGCCCAGTCGCCCATCACCTGCACCAAGGCTTCGCCGTTGATGACCATGGCGGTCGCGAGGTTCCAGTCGCGGCCGGCATAGTTGGGATCGGTGTAGTCGCGCAGCTTGGCGAGGTTGTCGAAGGCCTTCTTCATGGTGTCCGAGGTCAGGGCGGATTCATCGAGGTCGATGAAGGCCTTCTTGTAGAAGTCGATGCCGCCGGTCGAGGCCACCACCGAATCGAACATGGTGGCTTCCTGCCAGGGCTGGCCGCCCAGAGCCAGCGGAACGACACCCGCCGCCTTGGCCTTGTCGAGCAGGGCGACGAAGTCGTCGAAGGTCTTCGGCTCGGTGCCGCCGATCTTCTCCATCACCGCCTTGTTGATCCAGACCCAGTTGACCGAGTGGATGTTGACCGGAACCGCGCCCCACTTGCCGTCGGTGGTGGTGAACTTCTGCAGCGCCGCCGGGATCGACTTGTCCCAGCCTTGCTTGGTCGCGAGCTCGGTGATGTCGCCGAGCTTGCCGGCCTCGGCATAGTCGAGGGCGAAATAGCCCAGGATCTGCGATGCGGTCGGTGGGTTGCCGGCCGCCACCATCGCCTTCAAGGTGGTCATCGCGGCCTCGCCGCCGCCGCCCGCGACCGGCACGTCCTTCCAGGCATAGCCTTCCTTGGCGAGATCTTGCTTCAGCACGTTCAGCGCCGCGGCCTCGCCGCCCGAAGTCCACCAGTGCAGCATCTGCACTTCCTTGATGTCCTCGGCCCAGGCCGATCCCGAGGTGGCCGCGCCCGCGAGCGACATGGCCGCAACGCCGGCCAGCAACATCGTCCGAAACTGGATCATAGTTCCTCCCTTAGAGACTCTTATGATTTGCCGGAAGCGGTCCGGCGCCGTTCTCAAGATCATTCACGTCAGATCCCCTTGCAGCAGGATCCGCTCCACATGTTCCAGATGCTCGCGCATGGCGCGGCGGGCTGCTTCGCCGTCGTGGCGCACCAGCGCCCCGACGATCTCGGCATGGTCGTCGACCGTCATGCGGTCGTTGCCGGACAGATTGGCGTGCCGGCCGAGCGTGTCGAAAATGGGGGTGAGCATATGCGTCCACATGCCGTCCACCAGATGCGCCAGCACTGCGTTGCGCGTCGCCTCGGCGAGGCGCACATGAAAGACACGGTCGGACGGACGGCTGTCTCGCCCGGCATCGATGTCGGCGCGCATGTCCTCGATCGACTGTTCGAGGCGCTTCAAGTCGTCGGCTTGGATAGCGCTCGCCGCCATGAAGGCGATCTCGCCTTCCAGGAGCTTGCGCGCGGCGATGAGATCGAAGGGGCTCGGGCCCTGGTCGGGCAGCGCGGCCAGCGCGCGATCGGCCCCGAGGCGCGTGCTCCTCACGAAGGCGCCGGCACCGCCGCGCACTTCCACCAGGCCGGCGATCTCCAGCGCGATCATCGCCTCGCGCACCACCGGGCGGCTCACCCCGAGCTTCTTGGAGAGCTCGCGTTCCGGCGGCAGGCGGTCGCCCTCGCGGAACTCGCCGCGGTCGATGAGACCGCCGAGCTGCTCGGCCACCTGCTGATAGAGGCGTTGGGACTCAACGACCTGGAACGGCATTCGCCGCCTTTCTTCTCCTCTCCCTGACGGGCCGAACCCTGCGCCTCGGGGTCCAGATTGGTCAACTGGAAAAGTGGCCTTACCAATTAGTTCAGGAAGCGGCGGCTTTTCGCATATGCAGCATGGGCCCGCGGCTTCCTTGACCGCTGTGGATTCCCTCGGGCAGGGTGGAAACACCCTCGGAATCCCGGGGCCGGAGCGTGTCATGACCGAGCAGCGCAGCGGTTTCATCTTCCGGCCCGAGGTCGAGACCCGGGCACCCGCTGAACAAAATGCCCGGGACCGCGCGGCCTATCGGCGGCAGATCGCCTATCTCGTCGAACATTCGCCGTTCCACCGCGCCAAGTTGCGTGCAGCCGGCTTCGCCGGTGCCGATGCCGCCGGCGATCTCGAGCGCATTACCCAACTGCCCTTCACCGAGAAGGACGAGATCCGCGCCAGCCAGGCGGCGTCGCCGCCGTTCGGCGACCACTGCGCCGCCGCGCCGGATCAGATCGTCCGCGTCTATTCGACCAGCGGCACGACCGGCGAGCCCTGCTACATGCCGCTGACGGCCAAGGACCTCGCGATGTGGATCGAGATCTCGTCGCGCTCCTATACCGCCACCGGGTTGCGACGCGGGTTGCGCATGGTATCCACCTACAATGCCGGCCCGTTCGTCGCCGGCGCGGCGATCGATGCCTTCGGCAATATCGGCGCCTGTCATATTCCGGTCGGCACCGGCAACACCGAGCGTCTGGCGAAAGCGCTGCAGCTGATCCGGCCGGAAGCGCTCGTCTGCACCCCCTCCTATGCGCAGTATCTCGGCGAATGGCTGCGGGGGCGCGGGATCGATCCGGCCGGGCTCGGCCTCAAGCGCATCTCGGTCGCGGGCGAGCCCGGCGGCGGCGAGCCCGCCTTCCGCGCCGCGATCGAAGCCACCTTCGGCGCCAAGGTCTGCGAGGCGATGGGCATCGGCGATGTCGCGATCTCGCTCTGGGGCGAATGCGAGCACCAGCAGGGCATGCATTTCTGCGGCGGCGACTTCGTGCATGTCGAGCTGGTCGATCCGGTGAGCGGCGAAGCGCTGGCGCTGGAAGAGGGCGCCGAGGGTGAGCTGGTCTATACCGCGCTCCAGCGAGAGGCCGCGCCGCCGTTGCGGTTCCGCAGCCGCGACCATGTGGTGATCTGGACCGCGCCCTGCGCCTGCGGCCGCCGCACCCTCCGCACCCGCTGCATCGGCCGCACCGACGACATGCTGATCGTGCGCGGCGTCAATCTGTTTCCGACCGCGATCCGCGACGTGGTCGCCGGCTTCCGCCCGGCGGTGAGCGGCGCCCTGCTGATCAAGCCGACCGCAGCCGGCACGCGCCAGGAGCCGCCGGTACCGGTCGATGTCGAGCTGGCGGAAGGTGGCGTGGCGCAAGCCGATCTCGCCGAAAGGATCGAGGCCGCCATCCGCGCGAAGTTGGTCGTGACGACCCGCGTCAACCTGGTGCCCTTCGCCAGCCTGCCGCGCAGCGAATACAAGACCAAACTGGTGAAACCCAACCTGGACAAACATTGATGGCCGAGCTGCCGAAGACCAACATCGCGACATCCGATGCCGAATCGATCACCGTGCGCGGCCGCGATCTCGTCAACGAGCTGATGGGCCGGCACAGCTACACCGAGGTGCTCTATTTCCTGATCGCCGGGCGCATGCCGAACGTGGGCGAGACCCGGGTGCTCGACGCCTGCCTGGTGACCTTGATGGAGCATGGCCTGACGCCGAGCGCCATCGTCACACGGCTGGTCGCCGACAATGTGCCCGACGAACCGCAAGCCGCGTTGGCCGCGGGCCTGCTGACCGTCGGCAACGTCTTCGTCGGCACGATGGAAGGCTGCGCGCGGATCCTGAAGATCGGCGTCGAGACCGATGGCGATGCGGAGGCCTATTGCCGCGACGTGGTCGAGGCGCACCGCCAGGAACGCCGTGCCCTGCCCGGCTTCGGCCATCCGATCCACAAGCCGGACGATCCGCGGCCGCCGCGTCTCTTCGCGATCGCCGCCGAAGCCGGCTGCGAAGGCCGCTACATCGCGCTGCTGAAGATCCTGAGCGCCGAGCTCGACCGCCGCGCCGGGCGACATCTCACCATCAACGCGACCGGCGCCATCGCCGCCTTGCTGCTGGAAATCGGCCTCCCGGCCGAGAGCCTGCGCGGCATTGCCGTGGTTTCCCGCGCCGGCGGGCTGGTCGGTCATCTGCTGGAGGAACGCGCGACCCATTCCGGCCGCGCGATCTGGAAGCTGGTGGACGACTCGATCCCCTACGAGGATCCGGAGGCCTAAGCCGCCGCGGTCTTGCCCTTCTGCCAGCGATCGAGGATGTCGCGCGCCTTGTTGGTCGCGGGGTCCATCGCCTGGTCGTGGCCGGGCTTCTTCGCGGTGAGCTCGATCACGTAGCCGTTGGGATCGCGGAAATAGATCGAGTCGATGAAGCCGTGATCGGAGATGCCGCGCACCTCGCGGCCTTCGGCCTGGCCCTTGGCCATCATCTTCAAGAGCGCGTCATGCTCGACCTCCAGCGCGATGTGGAGGTCGAAGTCGTGCTGCTCCTTGAAGGTGAACGGCCGGTCCGGCGCCTCGAAGAAGGCGAGATAGGAGCCGTCATCCATCTCATAGAAGGTGTGCAGCACGTCGGTGTCGCGGCCGGTCTTGGTCTCCTTGATCCAGAGCGAGCCGGCCAGCGGCAGGCCGAGGAAATCCTCGAAGAAGCGTCGCGTCTCCTCGGAATCCCGGCAGCGATAGGCGTTGTGATGGAGGCCTTTGATCATGCCGATGCTCCTCGATTACACCGCGGCGAACTCTTTGCCCCTGAGGCTGGCGGTCAATTCGTTGAAGGGGCCGAACACCTTGGCATAGCCCGGGCGCTGTTTCATGCCGTCGAGCCAGCGCTTCACATTGGGATAGCTCGCGAAATCGCAGCCGACCAGCTCGCCGCTGGTGAGAATGCCGAGTCCGAAATAGTCGGCAATGGTGATCTTGTCGCCGACCAGATGATTGCGCTTCGGACCGAGGAGCTTCTGGTCGAGGATACCGAGCCAGCCTTGGCAGCGCTCCTTGGCCCAGTCGAGCGTGCCCTTTTGCAACTCGTCGCTGGGGCGCTTGTGGCCGGGGAAGACCTGCGGATAAACCAGGCCATAGCCGAAGTCGCGGTAGAAGTTGACGTTGATCCAATCCATCAGCTCGTTGATCTTGGCGCGGGTCTTGATGTCGCCGGCAGGATAGGCCGGCGATCCCGCCTTCTCCGCCAGATATTTCAGGATCGCCGAGCTCTCGGTCAGGATGAAGCCGTCGTCGTCGAGCACCGGCACCATCTTGCTCGGATTGAGGCTGGTGAACGGTTCCTTGACATGCTCGCCGCTGAACAGATCGACGGTGACCTCATCGACCTTGATCCCGGCGTCATGCACGAAGAACAACACGCAGCGGCTGGTGGTCGAAAGCGGGTGGCAATGGAGCTTCATCGTCTCCTCCGGAGATTATTGTTTGTTATTGCCACCAAGGATAGAAGCCGGAACCGGCGGAGTCCACCCGGCTGGGCCGGTCCCAATCGGGCTATTTCGGCAGCGTGACCGTGGCCTGAAGCCCGCCTTCCGGACCGTTCTTCAGGACGATATCCCCGCCATGGGCACGAACCACGCTGCGCGCGATCGCAAGCCCCAGCCCTGCCCCGCCCGATTCCCGGTTGCGCGAGGCCTCCAGCCGGTAGAACGGGCGGAACACCCGATCGAGCTCGGCCTCGGGGATGCCCGGGCCCTGATCCATGATGCCGATCTCGAAATCTTCCGCTGCGGTCAGCCGGATCCTGGCGGACTTGCCGTAGACGACGGCGTTCTCGACCAGGTTGACGATCGCGCGCTTTAGCGCAATCGGCTGGGCTTCGATGCTGGCGCCTTGCAATGCCGGGTCGATCTCCAGCGTGACATGCTCCATGCCTTCGACGCTGTCGATGAGGAGCTGTCCGAGGTCGAGCTTGGCGCGCCGCTCGGGATTGGCATCCTCGCGTGCCAGCGCCAGGGTCTCCTTGATCATGGTCTCCATCTCGTCGAGGTCGCGCAGCATCTTCTCGCGCTGCTCGGGGTCTTCGACAAACTCGGCGCGCAACTTGAGCCGCGTGATCGGCGTCCTGAGATCATGCGAGATCGCCGCCACCATCTGCATCCGGTCCTCGAGCAGCCGGCGGATGCGGCCCTGCATCTCGTTGAAGGCGCGGGCCGCGCGTCGCACCTCGCTGGCGCCGGTCTCCTGCAAAGCCTCGGTCCGCCCGGAGCGGCCGAGCGATTCCGCGGCGCGGGTGAGCTGCTCCAAGGGATGCGTCACGCGGCGGAAGGCGTAGTAGCTCAAGCCCAGCACCAGCAGCACGCTGAAGGCGGTCCAGGCAATGACCCGGATGGTGGCGAGCGGCAGCGATTCGATCGCGGCGAACTCGAAGTTGATCCAGGCGCCGTCCCGGAGCGCGATCGAGGTGCGGATCGGCATCAGGCCCTTGGCCTTCTGCTCGTCGGTCGGCGCCGCCTCGGCGACGCGGATCTCCTGCCAGCCGGTGCCGCGCAGCCGCTCGGAGACCGCCTTGGCCAGATGGCCGAGGCGGCGGTTGGACTCCTCATCCTCCGGCACGTTGGCGCGGTTGGTGACCTCAACCGTCATCGAAGGCCCGCTGAAGGATTGCGCGACGCTAGCGCGCAACACCGGCGCGGTATGCTGCAGAAAGGTGGCGAAGGTCGCGACCCGTTCGGCGGCGCGGAGATCCTCGATCTCCACGATCGCCTCGTTGCGATCCATGTTGTGGGCGAGCGCGGTCAGGGCCTGGCTCGCCGCGAGCCCCGCTATCAGAATCAAAGCCAGCCATCCGAGGATGCTGTCGGGCGCGAACCGCCGAAATTTCATGCCGAAAGCATCATGCGTTCGCGGAACCGACTCCCGCCGCGGGATTGGCGGTGCTCGACGCGCGCTTGCCGCCGCGGGTCACTTCCGGTGCAAACATGTAGCCGCCGCCGCGCACCGTGGTGATGATCTTGGGCTCCGCCGGATCGCGTTCGACCTTGCGCCGCAGGCGCCCGACCTGGACGTCGATGCTGCGGTCGAAGGGCTGCGCCGCGCGGCCCTTGCACAAATCGAGCAGCTGGTCGCGGGAGAGCACGCGGCGTGGGCGTTGCGCCAGCGCCGATAAGAGGTCGAACTCGCCGGCGGAGAGGTCGATGTCGTTGCCTTCCGGCCCGGTCAGGCGTCGCGCGCCGAGATCGAGCTGCCAGCCGTCGAAATGCAGGATCATCGGGGCGTCGGCCTCGCCGATCGGTCGGCCGCCGTCCTCACTGCGGCGGAGCACGGCACGGATCCGCGCCAGCAGCTCCCGCGGGTTGAATGGCTTCGGCAGGTAGTCGTCGGCACCCATCTCCAGGCCGACGATCCGGTCGGTATCCTCGCCGGCAGCGGTCAGCATGATGATCGGGGTGCGCGCGGCACCGGCGCCGCTGGGGCCGGGAATGCCCTGGGCGCGGAGCTGTGCGCAAATCTGCAAGCCGGTCTCGCCCGGCATCATCACGTCGAGGACGATGAGGTCGATCTTCGCATCGGCCAGGATCTTGCGCATGTCGCGGCCATCGGCGGCGGTGGTGGCCCGGAACCCGTGTTTCTGCAGGAAGCGCGAGAGCAGGTCGCGGATCTCGCGGTCGTCATCCACGATCAGGATATGCGGGGTCTTTTCCATGAGCCTCTTTACGTCTCGAAATGTCCGGATTCGGAGCTGCCGAAAGCTTGCAACGGTCATTTTGGAAGCGCGGCGAACCGGCGCGACCGGAAAAGAGTAACCGATTGTAACAGGCTCTCCGGGCGTCGCAATTCGTTACCAATCGGGGCTTTGGTCGACATCGCCTTGCGGCGATAACACCCCAATATCCTTCGCAACAGAGCGGGGGCACATCCCCAGCCTCTACACCCTTCCCGGAGGATCCAGTCTGATGTTCAACTTCTTCAAACAGAACCGCATGGCGCGCAAGCTGGCTTTGGCCGCGACCGCGGCCAGCTTCGTGGCGGTGCCCGCCCTGGTCGGCGGCCTCGTCCTCAAGGACGTGCCGGTGATCCAGCCGGCCCAGGCGGATACCAACCTCACCGACCAGGCCGGCGGCACCGTGCAGATGGTGCCGGCGAGCTTCGCCGATCTTGCCGCGAAAGTGACGCCGGCGGTGGTCAACATCTCCTCGACCCATGTCGAGACCGGCGACGCGCAGCAACCCAACATGCCCGACCTGCGCGGCACCCCGTTCGAGCAGTTCTTCAAGCAGTTCATGGAGCAGCAGGGTCAGGGCCAGAAGCCGGCCAAGCGCAAGGCCACGGCCTTGGGCTCCGGCTTCGTCATCGACCCCAGCGGCTATGTGGTCACCAACAACCACGTGATCGAGTCCGCGACCGACATCCAGGTCACCACCACCGATGGCGTCGATCATCCGGCCAAGCTGATCGGCGCCGACCCGAAGACCGATCTGGCGCTGCTGAAGATCGAGACCGACAAGCCGATGGCTTTCGTCGAGTTCGGCGACAGCGACAAGACGCGGGTCGGCGACTGGGTGCTGGCGATCGGCAATCCGTTCGGCCTGGGCGGCACGGTCACGACCGGCATCGTCTCGGCCCGGAGCCGCGACATCCATGAAGGTCCGTTCGACGACTTCCTGCAGATCGACGCCTCGATCAACCAGGGCAATTCCGGCGGCCCGACCTTCGACATGAAGGGCAACGTGGTCGGCATCAACACCGCGATCTTCTCGCCCTCCGGCGGTTCGGTCGGCATCGGCTTCGCCATCCCGTCCAATCTCGCCAAGCCGATCCTGGCGGAGCTCAAGGACAAGGGCTCGATCCAGCGCGGCTATCTCGGCGTCGAGATCCAGCAGGTGACGCCGGAGATCGCCAAGGCGATCGGCCTCGACGAGCCGAAGGGCGCGCTGGTCGCCGGCATCCAGCCGGACAGCCCGGCGGCGAAGGCGAAGCTCGAGCCCGGCGATGTCATCGTCTCCTTCAACAACCAGCCGGTCCACGAGATGCGTGACCTGCCGCGCCTGGTGGCGGAGACCGATCCCAACGCCAAGGTCGAGCTCGGCATCTTGCGCAACAAGCACGAGATGACGGTCGCGACCACGGTCGGCAAGATGAAGGACGACGAGAAGGTCGCGAGCAACGACACGCAGAACCAGGACGACGGCAGCGCCGAGGACGGCAAGGCCGGCGTCCAGGTTTCGGCGCTCGGCGCCACCCTGGCGCCGGTCACGGCGCAGACCCGGCAGATGTTCAATCTCGAGGACGGCGAGAAGGGCGTCGTGGTCGCCGACCTCGACTCCGAAGGACCGCTGGCCGACCAGGGCATCCGCCCGGGCGACGTGATCAAGCGGGTCTCGGACTCCGCGGTGGCGTCGCCGGCCGATGTGAAGCGCCTCGCCGAGAAGGCCAAGGAGAACAAGGAGAACGTGCTGCTGATGCTGGTCGATCGCGGCGGCCGCAGCCTGTTCATCGCGGTGAAGCTCGACAACGCATAACCGCGGCCAAGAGATAGGACCCCACGGGCTGCGGCCAGCCCCTGCCTCCACGCCCCGCGAGGCCGTAACCGGAAGGTCCTTTCGTCGGCGCGGGTTCCACCCCATCCCCCGGAACCCGCGCCGACAACCCTAAGCCCCCACGACTGATAAGCCCGCCTCGCAAGAGGCGGGCTTCTTTCTGCGCGGCGCTTTCAGCGGGTGTTTTCTTCGGTGAGCAGCTTGGTCAGGATCGCGCGCCACTGGGCGGTGGGCGGGCGGTACTTGATGTCGAGGCCGCGGGAATCGTTGGTGAGCACGACGCCGTAGGTCGGCAGCCGGCGCTCCTTGCCCTGGAGGTCCATGACGAAGGAGAAATCGAGGCGCTGCTTCGGCGCGATCCAGTCCGGCGCGCCGCCGATCATCACTTCCTGGATGTTCATGCCGACGACCGGGTAGAGCTTGAGGTCGATCGACACTTGCATGCACTTCAAGGTGAAGCGCGGCAGGGCTGAGGCAACGGGATGCGACATGATACGGGCGCCGGGTCCAACAATCGTTCGATCCTAGAGAAACCCAATATGGTTACGAAACCGTTAGCCTGCGACGACCCCCACTCTCAACGGTTCTTGAAGGCGGGCTTCCGCTTCTCGACGAAGGCGGCCATGCCCTCCTTCTGGTCCTCGGTGGCGAAGGCAGCGTGGAACATCCGGCGCTCGAACTGGATGCCCTCGGCGAGCGTGGTCTCGAAGGCCCGGTTGACCGATTCCTTGGCCATCATCGCGACCGGCAGGGACATGGCAGCGATCTTCGCGGCCGCCGCCATGGCCTCTTCCAGCAGCTTCTCCGCCGGAACCACGCGGGCCACCAGGCCGGCCCGCTCGGCCTCCGCCGCGTCCATCATCCGGCCGGTCAGCACCAGGTCCATGGCCTTGGCCTTGCCGAGGGCGCGGGTCAGGCGCTGGGTCCCGCCGGCGCCGGGGATGATGCCGAGCGTGATCTCCGGCTGGCCGAACTTGGCGGTCTCGGCGGCGATGATGAAGTCGCACATCATCGCCATCTCGCAGCCGCCGCCGAGCGCGAAGCCCGCGACCGCGGCGATCACCGGCTTGCGGCAGGCGGCGACCCGCTCCCAGCCGATGGTGATGAAGTCCTTCGTGTAGACCTCGATGAAGCTCCGGTCCTTCATCTCCTTGATGTCGGCGCCGGCGGCGAAGGCCTTGTCCGAGCCGGTGATGACGACGGCGCCGATCCCGGGATCCGCCTCGAAGGCGTCCAGGGCCTCCCCCAGCTCCGCCACCAGCGCGTCGCAGAGCGCATTCAGCGCCTTCGGGCGGTTGAGCGTGATAAGGCCGACCCGGCCCTGGGTGGAGACGAGGATGTTCTCGAAATTGCTCACTTGCGGACTCACTGGTTCTGGGAAGAAAGGGTGTAGCTGACGTTGACCGGGCCGGCATCGGGACCCCAGACGTCGATCTTCAGGATCTCGTTCTTGCGGTGATAGGTGCCGGTCTTCTGCCGGTCCCAGCCGAGTGCCGGCAGGGTGTCGTCGTAGAAGTCGAGCACGGCCGAGGGCTTCACATTGCCGGTCGCATAGGCGTTGACGATCCGCCCCAGCGGCGTGTCGAAGACGGTCGCCTTCTCGGCCTGCTCCTTCAAGCCGTCGGCCAGGGGCAAGTCACTGACCGCCTTCAGATATTCGGCGGCCGAGGCGGGCATGACAGAGGCGAGGAGCAGGATCAGGACAGCAATCCAGCGGCGCATTTGACCTCTCCGGAACGGGGGTGCCCCTTCTAGCCCGGATCGCCGGATCAGGCCAGAGTCGGCGCAAAGGCCACACAGACGTGGTGGGCACTGGTGAGTATTCGTTAATGCATCATCGATAAAGTCCAGGCCGTTAATAATCCTAGGTGAGTGGACTTGCCTCCAGTTTTCGGCCCGGCCCTCGAGGGGGACTATGATCTCCGTCTCGTCGCGCTGGCCTGTGTCATCGCGGTCTTCGCCTCCTTTGCCTCGCTGAACCTCGCGGGCCGGATCCGATCGTCGACCGGCGGCGCGAAGCTCGCCTGGCTCTGCGGCGCGGCGGTGTCGCTGGGCGGCGGCATCTGGTCGATGCATTTCGTCGCGATGCTCGCCTTCTCGATGCCGGTCTTGATCCAATACGACTTCGCCTGGACCGTGGCCTCGATGGCGATGGCGATCCTGGCGGTGGGCGCCGGCTATGCCCTGATCGCCTTCGGCTCCTTGAAGCCGGTGCGCCTGATCCTGGCCGGCCTGGTCACCGGCATCGGCGTGGTCATCATGCATTACGCCGGGATGGAGGCCATGCTGATGCAGGCCACCATCGCCTACGACCGGACCCTGTTCGTCGCCTCGGTGCTGATCGCGGTCACTGCCGCGGCCGTCGCACTCTGGCTGAGCTTCCGCCTCGATGGCTTGATCACCAAGCTCGGCGCCTCCTTCGTGATGGGCGCCGCCATCGCCGGCATGCATTTCACCGGCATGTTCGCCGCCACCTTCTCGCTCTGCCTCACCGGCAATGCGGGCGTGTACGAAGGCCTCGACCAGCGGCTGCTGGCCGTCATCATCGCCGGCGCCGCCTTCGTCATTCTTTCGCTCGGCCTCGCCTCGGCGCTGTTCGACCAGCGCCTCTCGCGCCAGGCCACCGCGAGCGCCGCCGAACTCACCCGCAGCGAGAAGCGCTTCCGCGCCCTGGTCGGCGCCAGCTTCGACATCATCGCCGTGCTCGATGCCGAGGGCCGCATCCTCTACGGCAGCCCGTCCGCCAAGCGGGTGCTCGGCTATGGCCGCGATGCGCTGATCGGCCGGCTGCTGACCGAGATCGCGGTCGGCGAGGACGAGGCCGCGACCCGCAGCCTGATCGAGCGCCTGCGTGGCAACGCCGAGGGCGCGGTCAGCGGCGAGATCCGCTGCCGGACGGAATCCGGCGCGGTGGTCGATCTCGAGTTCCACGGCAGCAACCATCTCGACGATCCGGATGTCGGCGGCCTGGTCATCAACCTGCGCGACATCACCGAGCGGAACCGGGTCGGCGCCGAGCTGCGCGCCGCCAAGGCCCGCGCCGAATCCGCCAACGAATCGAAATCGAAGTTCCTCGCCAATGTCAGCCATGAGCTCCGCACGCCGCTGAACTCGATCATCGGCTTCTCGGATCTCCTGAAGACCGCGCCGCACGGGCCGCTCGGCGACCCGCGCTATGGCGGCTTCGTCGAGGACATCAACAAGAGCGGCAAGTATCTGTTGACGGTCATCAACAGCCTGCTCGACTACACCAAGGCGGATTCCGGTCATCTCAGGCTCGAGAACATCCTGGTCGATCCGATGGCCGAGGCGAAGATCTGCTTGCGCCTGTTCGAGGAGCAGGTCGCGGCCAAGATGCTCGACTTCAAGATCGAGCCGGTCAGCGACGACTTCATGCTGATGCTCGACCGCAGCAAGCTTCGGCAGATCCTGATCAACCTCATCTCCAACGCGGTGAAGTTCACGCCGGACCACGGCAAGATCGCGCTCCGCGCCTATCTCGAGACCGACCGTTCCTGCGTCATCAACGTGCAGGACAACGGCATCGGCATGTCCGATGCCGACGTCGCGATGGCGCTGCAGCCCTTCGGCAAGGCCGGCTCCAATCTCCTGCGCGGCGACGACGGCGCGGGCCTCGGTCTGCCGCTGGCAAAAGCCCTGGTCGAGCTGCATGGCGGCAAGCTGGAGATCGCCAGCGCCCGCGACCTCGGCACCCTGGTCCGCATCATCCTGCCGCCGGACCGGGTGAAATACGTCGCCGCCGCCGACCGCCCCGGCGCCGGCAGCGCAACCGTTCGGCTGATCGCCAGCTAGAGCCCGGGCGCCGAACCTTTACGGCCTGGCCCCGTAAAGTCACTCTAATCCTTTGATGGCATTTGACTAATCACCCTTCTGCGCCGAGCGGCCATCCCGCTGTCGTAAAGGCCCTGTAAAGGTTCCGCCTTCGAATGGTCTCGCCATCAGCGCTCGATATTCCGAAGCCATTGTAATTCTCTTTTTGTTCCCTGCCAAATCACGAAAGTGCAGCTTGCACGCGGCGCTACACTTCTGTATTTCTCGAAATATGAAAAAGATACTCGCCCTCGAAGCCTTCGGCGCGCTCGCCCAGGAGACGCGGCTGGATATCTTTCGCCGCCTGATCCGCGAATTCCCGGCGCCGATGGCCGCGGGGAACCTGGCGAAGGATCTCGACGTGCCGCCAAGCACGCTGTCGACCCATCTCGCGATCCTCAGCCGCGCCGGCTTGGTGAAGGCCGAACGGCAGGGGCGCACCATCCTCTATGCCGCCGACACCGAGGGCGCCCGCGCACTCCTCTCTTACCTGATCAAGGATTGCTGCAACGGCCAGCCGGAGATCTGCCAGCCGCTGCTGGAAGCGGCGACGCCCGCCTGCTGCTGAATTGGGAGCAACCGAAATGGGTCTCATCTTCAACGTGCTCTTCCTCTGCACCGGCAATTCGGCGCGGAGCATCCTGGCCGAAGCGATCCTCAACCGCGAAGGCAAGGGCAAGTTCGTCGGCTACAGCGCCGGCAGCCAGCCCAAGGGCCAAGTGCATCCTTTCGCGATCGACCTCTTGAAGAAACTGAACCACCCCACCGATGGACTGCGCTCGAAAAGCTGGGACGAGTTCGCCGGGGCGGGCGCGCCGGAGATGGATTTCGTCTTCACCGTCTGCGACAACGCGGCCAGCGAAGTCTGCCCGGTCTGGCCAGGCCAGCCGATGACGGCGCATTGGGGCCTGCCCGATCCGGCCGCGGCTGAAGGATCGGAGGCGGAGCGCCGCCTCGCCTTCGCCGACGCCTATCGCCAGCTCAGCAACCGGATCTCGATCTTCACCAGCCTGCCGATCGCATCGCTCGATCGCCTGAGCCTGCAGCGGCGGCTCGAGGATATCGGCCGCAAGTTCCCGGAAACGGCCTGACCATGTCCGCCTTCGAGCGTTACCTGACCTTGTGGGTCGGCCTGTGCATCCTGCTCGGGATTGCGCTCGGGCATTTCATGCCGGGCGTGTTCACCGCGATCGGCGGTGCTGAGGTCGCGCAGGTCAACCTGCCGGTCGCGCTGCTGATCTGGCTGATGATCGTGCCGATGCTGATGAAGATCGACTTCGCGGCACTCGGCCAGGTCAAGGAACATTGGCGCGGGATCGGCGTCACCCTGTTCATCAACTGGGCGGTGAAGCCCTTCTCGATGGCGGCGCTCGGCTGGCTGTTCATCGGCACGCTGTTCCGCGAATATCTGCCGGCGGAGCAGATCGACTCCTACATCGCCGGTCTCATTCTGCTGGCGGCGGCGCCCTGCACCGCCATGGTCTTCGTCTGGAGCAATCTCTCCGACGGCGAGCCGCATTTCACCCTGAGCCAGGTGGCGCTCAACGACGTGATCATGGTCTTCGCCTTCGCCCCGATCGTCGGCCTGCTGCTCGGCTTGTCCGCGATCACCGTGCCCTGGCAGACTTTGCTGCTCTCGGTCGTTCTCTACATCGTCGTCCCGGTGATCATCGCCCAGATCGCGCGCCGCAGTCTCCTCGCCGGCGGGCCGGAGCGGTTCCGCGCGGCGCTGGCGAAGATCCAGCCGGTCTCGCTGCTCGCCTTGCTGACCACGCTGGTCCTGCTGTTCGGCTTCCAGGGCGAGCAGATCATCGCCCAGCCGCTGGTGATCGGCCTGCTGGCGATCCCGATCCTGATCCAGGTCTATTTCAACGCCGGCCTCGCCTATCTGCTGAACCGGGTGACCGGCGAGACGCATTGCGTCGCCGCACCCTCCGCGCTGATCGGCGCCAGCAACTTCTTCGAGCTGGCGGTGGCGGCGGCGATCAGCCTGTTCGGCTTCCATTCCGGCGCAGCCCTCGCAACCGTGGTCGGCGTGCTGATCGAGGTGCCGGTGATGCTGTCGGTGGTGAAGATCGTGAATGCCAGCAAGGGCTGGTATGAGCGTGGCCAAGGCCCGGAGGCCCGCCGCAAGGCCGCGCTGGGCAGCGCGGGCGACGGCGACTAGGAAGACCTCCGGCCGACGCCAGGTCCTCCAGGATCACGCAGGGCACTGGCCGGCCCGCATGCGCAGGCCGCGTTGCAGCTTGCGCCAAGACGCGAGAGGTTGATCTCGGGCGGTGCGTTACGGCAGGCCACCCTGCCAATTCCAAGTCCAGCCAACACCCTTTCCCTGTAACCATTCCGATCCCTCCAACGCACTGTTCTTGGCCAGGATAGGACCTCAAGCCGCGCGAGGTTCAAGAGAGGTTTGAACCATGGGCGGCGCGACGGCCGCTGACATTCGCCCGACTTCCGGCACCCATACCCATAGCAAATGCAAGAACAAGGAGATCGTGACATGAGACTGCTGCGCCGAACCTTCCTGCTTTCGACCTTGCTCCTTCCCTTTGCAACAGCGCAGGCCGCGACGCGACAGACTTTCGATCCCGCCGCCTTCCAGCAGGCGCAGGCCGCGGGAAAGTCCATTTTCGTTCACGTGACGGCGCCCTGGTGTCCCACCTGCAAGCGGCAGAAGCCCATCGTGGCGCAGTTCGAGCAGGACGCCAAGTTCGGCGAACTTATGATCTTCGAGGTCGACTTCGACAGCCAGAAGGATGCCCTGCAGTTGCTTCAGGTGCAGGCGCAGAGCACGATGATCGCGTTCAAGGGCAAGACCGAGACCGGCCGCGCGGTCGGCATCACGGATCCGGAGCAGATCGAGGCGCTCATGGACAAAGCGCTCTGATGGCGCTCGCATTCCTGGCGGGCCTGCTCTCGACGCTCTCGCCTTGCGTCCTGCCGCTGTTGCCGGTCGTCTTCGGTGCTGCGGTCTCCGAGCACAAGCTGGCGCCGCTGCTGCTGGCGGCAGGCATCGCGCTTTCCTTCACCGGCATCGGCCTGTTCGTCGCGCTCGCCGGCTTCGCGCTGGGGCTGGATGCCGGTTTGATCCGCATCGGCGCCGCGCTCCTGATGATGGCTGTGGGTGTCGTGCTCGCGGTGCCGCCGATCCACGGCCGGTTGGTCGCCGCAGCGGGCCCGGTGAGCAACTTGGCGTCCGACCGGTTCGGCGGCTTCTCGGTCGCGGGCCCGCAGGGCCAGCTCGGTCTCGGCCTGCTGCTCGGCGCGGTCTGGTCGCCCTGCGTCGGGCCGACGCTCGGCGCGGCTTCCTTGATGGCGGCACAGGGCCGCGACATCGCCCAGGTGACCGGCACCATGCTGCTGTTCGGCATCGGCGCCGCGGTTCCGCTGCTGCTCGTCGGCTTGGCGTCGCGCAGGCTGCTCAACCGGTGGCGCGACCGCATCATGCTGGCACAGTCATCGCTGCGCACGCTGCTCGGCGTCGCGCTGGTGCTGTTCGGCCTGCTGGTGCTGACCGGCGCCGACCGCGGGATTGCAACCGCGATCGAGAATGTGGCGCCCGATTGGTTGACCGACCTGACGACCCGCTTCTAGCCGGTCGCCGCCGTCATCTGCCGGGTCGCCGCATCCGTCGTCCTGGTCGGCCCACGCTCAGTCTCGAGCGGGCAAGCGCCGCAGCGGCGCGGTCATCGCCAGCAGGACCATCCCTAGCGCGAAATTGCCGAGAGCGACGATCCCGACGGTGCCGAGCGTCGCTTCGGCGCCGAGGCCGGCGATCAGCATTGCGCCGAGCGAGGGTGCCGCGGCCTGGGCGATCAGGCTCGGCATCGCCAGCTTGCCCATGATCGGCGCGTAGTTGGCCGCGCCGAACAAGGCCAGGGGCAACGTCGCCCGGGCGATCGATTCCAGCCCGATCCCGGCGCCGTAAAGGATGAGCGCGAACGCGACCAGCGGGATGCCGGCCCAGAACAGGCCGAGGCCCAGCGCCATGAAGGTGACCGAGGCGATCTTGGTCCAGATCGGATGATGGTAACGGCTGATCAGCATCTCGGTGAAACGCGCGCCGACCTGCGCCGGACCGATCATCGCGCCGAGCGCGACCGCGGCGGCGAGCGAGATGCCGCGGGACTGGAGCAGGGTCATCAGATGCACGGAGATGAGGGTCGTCAAGGTCGAGCTGACCATGATCGCAACCGCGAGCAGGATGAAGATCGCGCGCAGGCGTTGCGGCTGCTGCGCGGCGGCCGGGCCGACCAGGGCCTTGTCGGCTTCCGCCCAGGATGGCGCATGACGATCGCCGATCGCGATCAGATAGACCGGCAGCGAGAACAGGAGATGGATCGCGGCATAAGTGCCGCAGGCGCCGCGCCAGCCGAGCTCCGTCACCAGGAAAGCCGAGAGCGGCCAGCAGGCGGTGCTGGCCAACCCGCCGAACAGCGTCAGCGTGGTGATGTGGTGGCGCGCCGCGTGGCCATAGAGCCGACCCAGGGTCGAGAAGGCCGCGTCATAAAGACCGGCGCCCATGCCGAGGCCGATCAGAATCCAGGCTGCGATGTAGGTCGGGAGATTCGGCGCCAGCGCGAGGCCGAGCTGACCGGTGCCGATCAGGATCGCGCTCGCCGCCAGGACCGGCCGTCCGCCGCGGCGGTGGATCTGCCGGCCGACCAGCGGCGAGACCAGGCCGGCGATCAGCAGCCCCAGCGACAGCCCGGCCACGACCCAGGTCAGCGGCCAGCCGGTATCGGCAGAGATCGGCTGCGCCAGCACCGCGAGCAGATAGTAGGAGGAGCCCCAGGCCAGGATCTGGGTGAGCCCGAGCGCCGGGACGATCAGCTTCGGTGACGGGACCGCGACGGCAGCGCCTTCGGCGGTCGAAGCGGTCAAGCGGCGACGCCGCAGCCGCAGCCCTTCCGGCCTTCGTCCTTGGCAACCTCGTCGGCGACGCAGCAGGCATCTTCCCGCACGATCGCCGGACCGCCGCAGCAGCCCGCGGTCTTGGCGGCGACGCTCTTGGCGGCGAGCGGCGCGCAGCAGCCGGCACCTTCTTCGTCGAAGTCAGTCTGGCAGATGCCGGTATCGGGCAGGACCAGGTGCACGTTGTCGGCAGCCACCCTGTCGCCGGCGATTGCCGCGGCCACCGAGCGCGCCTGCTCGTAGCCGGTCAGCAGCAGGAAGGTGGGCGCGCGGCCGTAGCTCTTGACGCCGATCGTGTAGAAGCCGGGCTCGGGATGCGAGAGTTCGCGGTGTCCGTGCGGCTCGACCGAGCCGCAGGAATGCAGGTTGGGGTCGATCATCGGCCCCAGCACCTTGACGCTTTCCAGCCAGGGATCGAGCTCCAGCCGGAGCTCGCGGGTCATCTCGAGATCGGGGCGCTGGCCGGTCGCGACGATGATCTCATCGACCTCCGGCAGGGTGACGGCATCGCCATCGACTTGGCCCGAGAGCGTGACACCCGCGCGGGAGCGCGCGACCGACTCCGTCGCGAAACCGGTGACCAGGGTGACCCGGCCGGAATCGACCAGGCTCTTCAGGTGCTGGCCGAGCTTGCCACGCGCCGCCAGCTCGTCGGCATCGCCGCCGCCGTAGATCTTCGCCATGTTCTTGCCGCGGACCACCCAGAGCAACGTCCCGGCCGATTCGAGCTTGGTGAGGTCGAGCAGCACGTTGATCGCGGAATAGCCGGCGCCGACTACGGCGACACGCTTGCCGGCATAGCATTCGCGCTGGCGCCCGAGGATGTCGGGCATGCCGTAGGCGAGGTGATCGCGCGATTCCGCCTCGCCCATCGCCGGCAGGCCGGTCGCGCCGAGCGGGTTGGGATTCTGCCAGGTCCCGGAGGCATCGATGACCACGCGGGCGAGATCGACACGCTCAGAGCCATCGAGCTTGCGGATGCGGAGCGCGAAGGGCTTGGTCTCGCGGCCCCGGCTCGCCACCTTGTCGATGCCCTGGCGCGAGATTGCGGTGACCTTGGCGCCGGTCTCGATCGCAGCGGCGAGGCCGGGCACGCGGCTCAATGGCAGCAGGTAGCGATCCACCAGATCGCCGCCGGTCGGCAGGGCATTGCTCCGCGGCAGCGACCAGCCCTCGGCTTCGAGCAGCCGGCGCGAGACCGGATCGACGCTCTGCTCCCAGGGGGTGAAGATGCGCACATGCGCCCAATCCTGGAGATTGGCGCCGACCGTGTTCCCGGCTTCATAGACGCGAACTGGGATGTTCCGTTCGACCAGGTTCGCGGCGGCGGCGAGGCCGACCGGTCCGGCGCCGATCACGGCAATGGGGAGATCGTTCATCGTCATCAAGCCACCTTCTTTCCACCGGCGCAGGCCGCGTCCATGCAGCATTCGTCGACCAGATAGGCGACCAGGCCGTTCATCGCGTCGTAATTGGCGCGGCAGATCAGGGTGGTCGCCTGCCGCTCCTGGGTGATCAGCCCGGCTTCCTTCAGATGCCGGATGTGATGCGACAGGGTCGAAGCCGCGATATCGAGCTTCGCCTGCAGCGTGCCGACGGGCAGCCCGTCATGCCCGGCCCGCACCAGCGTGCGGTAGAGCTTCAGCCGAAGCGGATTGCCGAGGGATTCGAGCTGGTGGGCGGCTATTTCGAGTTTCATGGAAATAAGATGGCGGCGATCACCGGCGCCGTCAAGGGGCTATTTCGATAGTAATGGAAATAAGAAATCCACTCGGCACGAGATTGCCGGGTCAAGCCCGGCAATGACGGTCGGTGGGAGGGGCCGCGCTACGAGGCGCGGCTTGCGCTGCGGTCGATGGTGAAGAGTTCTTGCGGCTGGCCGACGCCGCGCAAAGCGTAGCGGCCGAGCGAGACCAGGTCGCGGCGGCGCGGCCCCGCCCCTTCCGCGAAGGCCGAGGAGACGATCACCCGCTGGTCCAGCGAGCGGCACATGCCACCGATGCGGCTGGCCTCGTTGACCGCCGGGCCGAGCACGGTGAAGTCGAGACGGTTGGCGCTGCCGAAATTGCCGAACAGCAGGTCGCCGCAATGGAGCGCCAGGTAGAAGTCGGTGGTGCGCTGGCCCTGGGCGAGACGCGTCTCGCTGAGCGCCGCGATTTTCGCCTCGGCGCGGAAGGCGGCATCGAGTGCGTTCGACCGCGCAATGCCCATGTCGTCATCGGCGAAGATCGCGAGGATGCCGTCGCCGATGAATTTCAACACCTCGCCGCCATGCGCCTCGATCGATTCGACCAGGCAGGCCGCATACTCGTTGAGGAAGCTCAGCAGGTGCTCGCGCTCGACCTCGTCGGCGATGCGGGTGAAATGCTGCAGGTCGCTGTACCAGATGATGGTCTGGATCGCGTCGGCCTGGCCGCGGTTGATGTTGCCGCCGAGCACGCGTTGCGCGGCGCCGGCGCCGAGATAGGTTTCCAGCAGGGTGCGGATCGTGCTGTGCAGCGATCGGCTTTGATAGCCGAGCGCGAAGGCCCAGCCGACCCGCTCGAGCTGCGCGATCTCGAGATCGCTGTAGCCGCCGGGGCGGTCGATGGTCCAGGAGGAGACCATGCTGCCGACCTTGCCGCTGACTTCCGGATCGCCGTTACGGTGGATCAGCGCATAATAGTCGGTGCAACCCTCGGCTTTCAGCGTGTCCAGCAACTCGTATTCGCCGCTGCGATAATCGCCGTCGAGACGGCGGCGCATCGAGCTCTCGTTGCCCTCGACCAGAGTGCGGAAGGGGCTCTTCTCCCAATCGTCCAGCGAGACGCGGTCGTGGAAATATTCCTCGCGCTGCACCGGCTCGCCGCGCACCCAGCGGAAGCCGCGGGAATCGATGGTGGGATGCAATAGGCCGGAGCCGGCCGCGACCCGCTTCAAGGGCAAGCCGCCCGCGACGAAGCGGTCGCAGACACCCTGCAGCAATTCGCTCTCGCTGCGGCCGGCGAAAGCCGCCTGGATCAGCCAGTCGACGGTCGCGGTGACGGCTTCTTCCTGCATGAAATCGATAGCCTCTTGCGGTCTCGCTGCCGTTCAGATGGTTATCGCTGGCACTTCGGACAATAGAAAGTGCTGCGGCCGCCCTGGGTGATGCGGCGGACCGTGCCCGGACCGTTCGGGCAGGGCTTGCCCTCTTTCTCATAGACCCGCCAGCGGTGCTGGAAATAGCCGAGCTCGCCGTCGGCCTGGACATAATCCCGGAGCGACGAGCCGCCGGCCGCGACCGCCTCGTTCAGCACGGTCTTGATCGCCTGGGCGAGCTTCTCGGCGCGGTCGCCCTGCACCGTGTAGGCGAGGCGCTTCGGGCTGATGCCGGCACGGAACAAAGCTTCCGAGGCGTAGATGTTGCCGACGCCCGCGACCACCTTCTGGTCGAGGATCGCGACCTTGATCGAGGTCTTCTTGCCCTTCAAGGCCGCGGCCAGGATCGGGCCGCTGAACGCATTGCCGAGCGGCTCCGGGCCGATGCCCTTGATCAGCTTGTGCTGCTCGAGCTGGTCGGTGCGCACCAGGTCCATCATGCCGAAGCGGCGGGCGTCGTTGAACCTGAGGCACCAGCCGTCATCGGTTTCCATGATGACATGGTCATGGGTCTCGAGCGTCTCCGGCCGGCCCTTGGAGAGCAGCATGCGGCCCGACATGCCGAGATGCGCCAGCAAGGCATTGCCGTCATCGAGCTCAGCGACGATGTATTTGGCGCGCCGGCGCACCTTGATCACCTTCCGCCCGGTCAGCTTGTCGGCGAAGCCCTTCGGAAAGGGCCAGCGCAGGTCGCCGCGCCGGGTCTCCACCCTGACCAGCTTATGGCGCTCCAGGCGCTTGGCGAGGCCGCGGGCGACGGTTTCGACTTCGGGCAGCTCGGGCATGGGACCCTTGGAAAGCGCTGGGGGATGCGTTCGACGGAAGTTCCAAACTTAGCCCTTCGCCGGACCGCTTTAAAGGCCGGCTTCCCCAGACAACTGCCAGGCGCTGTCAGCAGCTTGCGACGCCCCGGCACAGGTCAGTCCTCTGGCCTATTCCAACCTTGGCCGCTATTGTCCGGCGCATGAACGAACAGAACGAAACCTGGTTCGGATTCCGCCGCGTCGATGCCGCGGAGAAGACCGAATTGGTGCGCGGGGTCTTCTCCTCGGTCGCCGGCCGCTATGACCTGATGAACGACCTGATGTCGGGCGGCATCCATCGGCTCTGGAAAGGGGCGATGATCGACTGGCTGAACCCCCGGAACGGCCAGCGCTTCCTCGATGTCGGCGGCGGCACCGGCGACATCGCCTTCAGGATCCATGAGCGCGCGCCGGAGACCGAGATCACGGTCTGCGACCTGACCCCGGAAATGCTCAGCGTCGGCCGCGACCGGGCCATCGACCGCGGCGTGCTTTCCGGGATCGACTGGGTCTCCGGCAATGCCGAGGCGCTGCCCGTCTCCGAGATGCAGTTCGACGCCTATACGATCGCCTTCTGCCTGCGCAACGTCGGCGACCAGGCCAAGGCCTTGCGCGAGGCCTATCGGAGCTTGCGGCCGGGCGGGCGATTCCTCTGCCTGGAATTCTCGCATGTCGCGGTGCCGGCGATCGCCAAGCTCTACGACGTCTATTCCTTCAAGGTGCTGCCCTGGCTCGGGCAGCATGTGGCCCAGGACCGCGACTCCTATCAGTATCTGGTGGAATCGATAAGGCGCTTTCCGACCCAGGACAACCTCGCGGGCATGATCACCGAAGCCGGGTTCCGACACGTCTCCTATCGCAATCTCTCCGCGGGCATCGCCGCGCTCCATTCCGGATGGCGTATCTGAATGCTGCGGGCGCTCCGTTCACTCTATCGCCTGTTCCAGATGGCGCGCAGCGCGGCGCGGCACGGCGCACTCTCGCCGTTCGAGGAAGCGCTGGCCGGCGCGGGCCTGACGCCGGTGGTGCTGTTCTTCATCCGCGTGATCTTCGGCCGGCCGGTCGGCGATCTCCGGCCCGGCGAACGCCTGGCCAATGCGTTGAGCGAGCTCGGGCCCGCCTTCATCAAGTTCGGCCAGGTGCTGTCGACCCGCTCCGATCTCTTGGGCGAGGAGGTCGCGGCGGATCTCGCCAAGCTGCAGGACCAGCTGCCGCATTTCAGTTCCTTCGAAGCGCGCAGCACGATCGAGGCCGAGCTCGGCGCGCCGATCGATCTCCTCTACCTGCAATTCGACGACGTGCCGGTCTCCGCCGCCTCGATCAGCCAGGTGCATTTCGCGCTCACCACGCCGGATGCGGCGCATCCCGAGGGCCGCGCCGTCGCGGTCAAGGTGCTGCGCCCGGATATCGAGCTCGCCTTCGCCCGCGACATCGACCTGCTGCTCTGGATCGCCGAGGTCATCGAGCGCACCCAGCCGAAGCTCCGCCGCCTGAAACCGGTCGAGGTGGTGAAGACCTTCGCGGCGACGGTGCGGGTCGAGATGGATCTCCGGCTCGAAGCCGCCTCGGCCTCGGAGCTCCGGGGCAATTTCGAGGGCGATCCCACCTATCGGGTGCCGGAGATCGACTGGCACCGTACCGCGCGCCGGGTGATGACCCAGCAGCGGCTCTCCGGCATTCCCTTCGACGACGGCCCGGCGATGCGGGCGGCGGGCCTGGATGTCGACGAGATCCTGACCAAGGCGGCCGGCGTGTTCTTCCACCAGGCCTTCCGCGACGGCTATTTCCACGGCGACCAGCATCCGGGCAACATGAGCGTCGGCCTGGACGGCGCGATCCAGGTGGTCGATTTCGGCATCATGGGCCGGATCGACAAGAAGACCCGCTATTTCCTGGCCGACATGCTGATGGGCTTCGTCGAGCATGACTATGCGCGGATCGCCAAGGTCTATGTCGATGCCGGCTACCTGCCGGCCTCGCAATCGGTCGAGGATTTCACCCTGGCCCTGCGCTCGATCGGCGAGCCGATCCACGGCAAGCCGCTGGCGGAAATCTCCTTCGCGCGGATTCTCGGCCAGATCTTCGCGGCCGCGGAGACCTTCGAGATGGAGGTGCAGCCGCAGCTGCTCCTCTTGCAGAAGAACATGCTGATCGCCGAGGGCGTGTCGCGGCAGTTGAACTCGCACTTGAACATCTGGGGCCTGGCCCAGCCGCTGATCGAGCAGTGGATGATCGAGAATCGCGGGCCCCAGGCGCGGATGGAACAGGCCGGCCTGGAATTCATCCATGCGGTCGAGCGGCTGCCGGCGGTGATGCGCAACATCGACCGCCTGGTCGGTCACCTGGCCGAAGGCGGCTTGAAGCTCGACCCCGAAGCCTTGAAGGTGATCAACCGCACGGGATCCAGCTGGTGGCTCTGGATCATCATCGCGGTGCTGGCCGCGGGCCTGCTGTTCACGCGCTGATCAGGCTTCCGGCGAGAGCGGCGGCGCGAAGCTGAACGCCGCAGGCAGGGCCGCTTCAATCGCCGCGACGGCATCCGGGAGATTCCGTGCCGACAGAGTGAGACCACGGCGGGCACCGGCGAAGGAACCGCAGATCAGCAGCGGCCCGCCAGCCGCGGCTGCCGCATCTTCTTCAGCCGCGGTCAAGGCCAGCCGCGTCAGCGCATGCGCACCGCCACGCGCCCGCCAATGCGCGACCAGATCGGCGGCGAGCGTTTCCGCCACCGCAATCCGCAAAGCGAGACCCGCGCGGGTCGGCGGCGCGAGAAACTCCCAGCCGGCCACGAGATCGCGGCGGATCACGCGGGCGGAGATGGGCACGCGGCGCCGCTCCGGATCGACTGCGACATGCGTTGCCGCGAAGCGGCGCGCCAGCTCGGGCCCGTAGGCCTCGGACGTGAACACGGCGGTCACCGGTGGCGCTGCCAGTTGCGCGAGACCGTCACGCATCAAGGCGACATGCGCCGCCCAGGCGTCTTCGCTCACATAGTCCACGCGATGCTCGTCCATGACACCGGTGACCCGCACAGCCGCGTCGTCGCGATGCGTGGCGGCCAGCCAAGCGACCCGGTCCGAGAGCGGGATCGATTCCACGCGCGAGGCCATGACCACGACGCTGACCCGGTGGCAAGCAGCGGCGGCGGTGCGGATCAACAGATGATGGCCCTGGTGCGGCGGATAGAATTTACCGATCACCAGGCCGTGCGACGTGGACGGCGTGTCGCTCAAATCCCGCCGATCAGCTCGATCTTCGAGCCGTCGAAGAAGCGGCCGAGGCGGAAGTCCTTCGGGTCCACGACCGGGCGCGCATTGGTGACGAGGTCGGCGGCGAGCTTGCCGGCGGCGGGGCCGATGCCGAAGCCATGGCCCGAGAAGCCGGTGGCGATCACCAAGCCCGGCAGCGTATCCACCGGCGAGATCACCGGCACCGCATCCGGCGTCACGTCGATCATGCCGGCCCAGTGCTGCGCGACCTTGGCGCCGGCGAAGCCCGGGTGCGCGGCGATCAGGGCCTGCAACGCACCTTCGGTCGCCTTCTGGTTCGGCACCGGGTCGAGGATGCGCAGCTTCTCGAACGGCGTCACTGCGTCGGGCTTCCAGCTGCGGGGCGTGTTCCATTCGTTCAGGAAGGCGCCGCTCAGGTGAATGCGAAAGGCTTGCCACTGGCTGCGCACCGCCGGCATGAATTTGGTGAGATAGCGGAAGGTGTTCGGCACGATCTCGACATCGTTGGCATCGCCGTCGGCGACCGTGTAACCGCCGTCGAGCCTTTTTCGGAAGGCGTATTTCGACGACCAGGTGTTGGTCTCGGGCAGGCCGCTCAAGGGCTCGGTGCGCAGCACCGAGTTCATCACCTTCAACTGCGGCAGGTCGATGCCGAGATTGCCGCAGAAGAGATTGGACCAGGCGCCGCCCGCCAGCACCACGCCCGAGCAGGCGATCGGCCCTTGCTCGGTGATGACGCCGGAGATGCGCCCGCCGGAGCGTTCGACGCTCCTGACGGCGCAGTTCTCGATGACGAGGGCGCCCTTCGCCTGCGCGGCGCGGGCGATCGCGGGCGCCGCCTTCTGCGGCTCCGCCCGGCCGTCGGACGCGGTGTAGAGCGCGCCCGCGAAACGCTTCTTCATCCCGGGCAGAAGCGCGGCGGTTTCATCGGCGGAAAGCATGCGGGTGTCGAGCTGATAGGGCCGCGCGTGTTCGAGCCAGCCGGCGTTGCGCGCCACATCGGCCTCGTTGTCGCAGGTATAAAGGATGCCGGACTTGCGGAAGCCGGTGTCGGCGCCGAGCCGCGTGTTGAGCCCGTCCCAGATGCGGAGCGATTCGATGATCAGCGGCAGCTCGCGCGGGTCGCGGCCCATCTTGCGGACCCAGCCCCAATTGCGGCTCGACTGTTCCGCGGCGATCTTGCCCTTCTCGCAGAGCACGACCGAGATGCCGCGCTCCGCCAGCTCGAGCGCCGCCGCGGTGCCGATGATGCCGCCGCCGATGACGACGATGTCCGCCTTGGCGGGAAGCGAGGTGTCGCTGGTGATGCTGTCGGGTGTCGGACCCATGAAGTGATGATTCCCCGGAAATCGACGTGAATGCCGCGGATACTAGAGGGCTTGCGGCAGCCCGGAAACCCGCCGGGCGGCGCTGATTTAACCACGCTTTGGCCATTTTCCCGGTTGAAGCTGGGGAACGAGGCGTTCCGCGCGGGGTTATGCCTGTTGGGACGCGCCTCATATTGAATCTACGCAGCCTTGACGGTTAATTCCGCCAAACTTGAAAATAGTGCTTCTGCGGAATAAATACTGGCGGGAACTGTGGAATTTGGAGGTCCGATGCTGGCGGGGAAGCGGATCCTGCTGATCGTCGCCGGCGGCATTGCCGCCTATAAGACGCTGGAGCTGATCCGGCGCGGGCGGGAGCGCGGGCTCTCCTTCCGGGTCATCCTGACCCGCGGCGGGTCCGAGTTCGTGACGCCCTTGAGCCTCTCTGCCATCTCGGAGCACAAGGTCTATCAGGAGCTGTTCTCGCTGACCGATGAAAGCGAGATGGGCCATATCCGCCTCTCGCGCGAGGCCGATCTGGTGGTGGTCGCCCCGGCCACCGCCGACATCATGGCCAAGCTCGCCCATGGGATCGCCGACGATCTCGCCACCACCACCCTGCTTGCGACCTCGGCGCCGGTGCTGCTGGCGCCGTCGATGAACGTGCTGATGTGGCAGAACGCGGCGACCCAGGCCAATGTCGCGACCTTGAAGGCCCGGCATATCCGGATGGTCGGACCCGATGCGGGCGACCTTGCTTGCGGCGAAGTCGGGTCGGGCCGCATGGCCGAACCTGTCGACATCCTGAACGCGATCGAGACCCTGCTCGCGGATGCGACGCTGAAGGGCTTGAAAGCGCTGGTGACCTCCGGGCCGACTTTCGAAGCCATCGACCCGGTGCGCTATATCGCCAACCGCTCCTCGGGCAAGCAGGGGCATGCGATCGCGGCCGCGCTCGCACGCATGGGTGCGGAGACCACGCTCGTTTCCGGTCCGACTCGCTTGCCCGATCCGCCCGGCGTCACCATGCGGCATATCGAGACCGCGGCGGAGATGCTGGCGGCCTGCGAGGCCTCCCTGCCCGTGGATGTGGGCGTGTTCGCCGCCGCGGTGGCCGACTGGAAAGTGGCGCGCCCCGCCAACCAGAAGATCAAAAAGGACGATTCCGGCAGGACTCCGAACCTGGAACTTGCCGCCAATCCCGACATTTTACAGAGCATGTCGCAGGCCGGTTCCAAGCGCCCGAAACTGGTGATCGGCTTTGCCGCCGAGACCGAGAATCTGGTCGCCAACGCCCAGGCGAAGCTCGCGAAGAAGGGCTGCGACTGGATCCTGGCCAACGACGTCTCGCCCGACCGCGGCACTTTCGGCGGCGAGCGCAACACGATCCATCTCGTCACCCATGAACGCAGCGAAGATTGGCCGGATCTCTCAAAGCTGGAAGTCGCCGACCGGCTCGGCCAGCGCATCGCCGCGCATTTTGGAAGAGTGAATGCCTGAGCCCATCATCACCGTCAAAGTGACGCGCCTTGCGCATGGCGCCGATCTGCCGCTGCCCCATTACGCGACGACGGAGAGCGCGGGGCTCGATCTGGTCGCCGCGGTCGCCGATGAATTCCGCTTAGGCCCGGGCGAGCGCGCGCTCATTCCGACCGGCTTCGCGATGGCCCTGCCGCCCGGCTACGAGGCGCAGGTGCGGCCGCGTTCCGGCCTCGCGCTGAAGCACGGCGTCACCACCTTGAACACCCCGGGCACGATCGACGCCGATTATCGCGGCGAGGTCGGCGTCATCCTGATCAACCACGGCCAGGAGATCTTCACCATCAAGCGCGGCGACCGGATCGCGCAGATGGTGGTGGCGCCGGTCACCCGCCTGCAATGGTCCGAGCAGGCGACACTGGACACCACGGCGCGCGGCGCCGGCGGCTTCGGCTCGACGGGTGTCGGAGGCGTGGGCGGAGTCAAAATCGCAGCAACGGAGGGTCTCCATGGATAGGGCGGTTGCCATGCTGCACCCTTCCAAACGCCTTCTCTTCGCGATCGAGGCGGTGCTGGACATTGCCTATTACGGCGGCTCCCAGCCGGTGCAATCCGGCGAGATTTCCGGCCGCCAGGGCATCCCGCGGCGCTACCTGGAACAGGTCTTGCAGCATCTGGTGCGGGCGGGCATCCTGGCGGGGCATCGTGGCCCGAAAGGCGGCTACATGCTGGCCAAGGAGCGGCGCCGCATTTCCATGGGCGAGATCGTTCGCGCGGTCCGCCAGTTCGAAGGCGGAAGCGACCCGGTCGAGACCGCCGCCGGATCCCGGGTCGGGCTCGAAGTGGTCCGTCCGCTCTGGCGCCAGCTGCAGCTCGAAATGCTGGCCAAGCTCGATGCCGTAACGCTGGAGGATCTGTGCACCAAGGCGCAGAACGCCGGCATACGTTCGGACGCGCATCAACGCTTGGATTTCAGCATCTAGGCCCCTCGGTCTATATCTGGGCGGCCTGGTCACTCGAGCATCTTCTCATCTTACGGGGCGGTCATGACCGAAGCAGCGGCCCAGTTTCGCGGGCGGATTTACGACACCTTCCTGGATACCATCGGCGCGACGCCGATCGTGCGGCTGGCCAAGCTCGCCAAGTCCGAGAACGTGAAGGCCGATCTCATGGCCAAATGCGAGTTCTTCAATCCCCTGTCCTCGGTGAAGGATCGGATCGGCCTCGCCATGATCGATGCGCTCGAAGCCGAGGGCAAGCTGAAGCCCGGCGCGACGCTGATCGAGCCGACCTCCGGCAACACCGGCATCGCGCTCGCCTTCGTCGCGGCGGCCAAGGGCTACCGGCTGATCCTCACCATGCCGGAGAGCATGTCGATCGAACGGCGCAAGATGCTGCGCCTGCTCGGCGCCGAGCTGGAATTGACCCCGGCGCCGCGCGGCATGTCGGGGGCCATTCAGCGCGCGGAGCAACTGCTGAAGGAAATCCCCAACTCGATCATGCCGCAGCAGTTCAGCAACCCGGCCAATCCCGACATCCACCGCAAGACCACCGCGGAGGAAATCATCGCCGATACCGGCGGCAAGCTCGACTACTTCCTGTCCGGCGTCGGGACCGCCGGCACCATCACCGGCGTCGGCGAGGTGATCAAGGCGAAGATCCCCGGCGTCAAAGTGGTCGCGATCGAACCCGAGGATTCGCCGGTGATTTCGGGCGGCCAGCCCGGCCCGCACAAGATCCAGGGCATCGGCGCCGGCTTCATTCCCGACAACCTCAACCGCGCCATCATCGACGAAGTCCTCACCGTTTCCAATGCCAATGCCTTCGCGATGGCGCGCAAGGCCGCCCGAGTCGAAGGCATGCCGGTCGGCATTTCCTCCGGGGGTGCGCTCGCCGCCGCGTGTGAGCTTGGCCGCCGCCCCGGCATGGAGGGAAAACGCATACTTGTGATCTTGCCCTCTTTTGCCGAGCGTTACCTCTCGACGGCTCTATTTGAGGGCTTAGAATAGCGCCTGTACACGGGCTGGCTGCGCCGTTCCCACTCGGTCGTCATCCTCCGCGAAGGCGGAGGATCCACGAGTTTCTAGGCTGGCAAACTCGTGGATCGTCCGCCTTCGCGGACCATGACGAGAAGAAAACAGGCCTGACCCAACGATGCTCGAACTCAGCGACCGCCAGCTCGAACGCTATGCCCGCCATGTCATCCTCGACGAGGTGGGCGAGGCAGGCCAGGCCAAGCTGATCGCCGCGCGCGTGCTGGTAGTCGGCGCGGGCGGACTGGGCGCGCCGCTGCTGCTCTATCTCGGCGCGGCCGGGGTCGGCACGCTGGGTGTCGTCGATGACGACACGGTAGATCTTTCCAATCTGCAGCGCCAGGTGATCCATGACGAGACCACGCTCGGCATGCCCAAGGTTGCGAGCGCGCAAGCGCGGCTGGAGAAGCTCAACCCCGACGTCACGGTGGTCACGCACCAGGAACGCCTGAACGCCGAGAATGTCGAGCGGCTGATCGGCGGTTACGACATCATCGCCGACGGCAGCGACAATTTCCGCACCCGCTATCTGCTGAACGACGTCTGCTTCAAGCTGAAGAAGACGCTGGTCAGCGCCGCCCTGCTCCGCTTCGACGGCCAGCTTTCGACCTACAAGGCGCATCTTGGGCAGGGGCATCCCTGCTATCGCTGCATCTTCCCGGAGCAGCCGCCTTCCGATCTCATTCCGCGCTGCGAGGAGGCCGGCATTTTCGGCGCCGTCGCCGGCGTCATGGGCTGCCTGCAGGCGACCGAGGTCTTGAAGGAGATCCTGGGCTTGGGCGATTCGCTCTCCGGCAAACTGATGATCTACGACGCGCTGGCGCCCGCCTTCCGCACCGTGCGCATCGCCAAGGACCCCGGCTGTCCCTGCTGCTCTGAAGCTTGAGCCCGGGCGATGCGAGCCCGGTGATGCAAGACCCGCTGATGTCCCAGGGCTATGACATCTGGACGCCGACGCTCCGGATCGCGAGGCCGACGGACAGCATCGAGGCGCTGCTGCCTTTCTATGTCGACGGCCTCGGCTTCCAGGTCCTGACGCGGTTCAACGACCATGAAGGCTTCTCCGGCGTGATCCTCGGCCATCCCGGGCAGGCTTATCATCTGGCCTTCACCCATCACAGAGGCCACAAGGCCGGGCGCGCACCGAGTGCGGACAACCTGCTGGTGCTCTACCTGCCGCAGCGCCTCGCCTATCAGGCGGCAATCGGGGCGATGGTCGAGATCGGCTTCAAGCCGGTGCCGTCGAACAACCCCTATTGGGACCAGTACGGCAAGACCTTCGAGGATCCCGACGGCTATCGCGTCGTTCTCACCAACCAGAGCTGGGACCGTTAGAGCTTCGCGCCGTCGAACTGCTGCACGGTGAGCGCGTCGAGATCGACCTCGGGCACGCAGCGCAGGTTGATGGCGCGGGTATTGGTGCCGTCCGGGCTGATGGCGGCGCCGAAGACATGGATGCCGCAGGTCTTGCAGAACTGGTGCGCGATGCGATGCTTGTTGAACTTGTAGGCCGCGAGCGCGCCTTCACCCTGGTCGAGCTTGAACTTCGCGACCGGGAAGAAGGCCATCAGCACGCCCTTGCGGCGGCAGATCGAGCAGTTGCAGCTCATCGCCTGTTTCGGCAGATCGGCGTCGACCGTGAACTTGACCGCGCCGCAGTGGCAGCTGCCCTGGAACGCCATGATGCTTTCTCCCACGCTTGTTTGAGCGCGGGAGCCTAGCACATCAGGCGAGCTTGAGCTCCATGTAGACCGAGGATTCGTTGTCCGGGTAGTCGCCGAACGGGCCACGGTTGGCGAAGCCGACCGAGCGGTAGAGGCTCAGCGCCTCGAGCTGCTTGTTGCCGGTCTCCAGCCGCAGCAGGTCAATGCCGCGGTCCTTCGCATGGCCAAGCAGCCGGTCGAGGATCAGGCGGCCGACGCGCCGGCCGCGCGCGGCGGGCGCCACATACATGCGCTTCACCTCGGCCCAGGCGATGCCGGCCTCGTCGGCCGGACGCGCGGCCACGGCGCCGAAGCCGAGCAGATCACCGCCATCGCGCGCCACGTAGAAGGCGATGCCCGGCTGCTGCAGCGCGGAGATGTCGAGCAGGAAGTTCTCGTTGGCGGAATAGAGCGTCGCGTAATAGCGATCCGCTTCTTCCAGGAGGGCGCGGATTTCCGGCTGGTCGGGATCCTCGATCCCGATCTTCGCCGGCGACAATTCCTGGCTCAGAGCATCGCCTCCAGCACCCGGTCGGGCGGCTTGTGGCCGTCGGCGAAGGTCTTGATGTTGATGATGACCTTCTCGCCCATGTCGACGCGGCCCTCGATCGTGGCCGAGCCCATATGCGGGAGGAGCACGACGTTGTCGAGCCGGAGCAGCTTCGGGTTGACCGCGGGCTCATGCTCGAAGACGTCGAGCCCGGCGCCGGCGATCTCCTTCTTCTCCAGCATGCGGGTCAGCGCATTCTCGTCCACCACCTCGCCGCGGGCGGTGTTGACCAGATAGGCATGCTTCTGCATCAGCTTCAGCCGCCGCGCCGACAGCAGGTGATAGGTCGCCGGCGTGTGCGGGCAGTTGATGGAGATGATGTCCATCCGCGCCAGCATCTGGTCGAGGCTCTCCCAATAGGTGGCCTCGAGCTGCTGCTCGAGCGAAGGATGGACGCGGCGGCGGTTGTGGTAATGCACCGAGAGGCCGAAGCCGCGTGCGCGGCGGGCGACGGCGGTGCCGATCCGCCCCATGCCGACGATGCCGAGGCGCTTGCCGGAGATCCGGTGGCCGAGCATGAACATCGGCCCCCAGCCCTTCCACTCGCCGGAGCGGATCAGGCGCTCGCCTTCGGAGACCCGGCGCGCCACGGCCAGGACCAGCGCCATGGTCATGTCGGCGGTGTCCTCGGTGAGGACGCCGGGCGTGTTGGTGACGGTGATGCCGCGCTGCCGTGCGCTGGCGAGATCGATGTGATCGACACCGGTGCCGAACGAGGCGATGAGGCGGAGATTGGGGCCGGCCTGGGAGAGGACGGCGTTGTCGATCCGGTCGGTGACGGTCGGAACCAGGACGTCGGCGGTCTTCACCGCCTCTATGAGCTCGGCCTGCTCCAGCGGCCGGTCCTCGAGATTGAGCTTCACCCGGAACAGCTCCATCATCCGGGTCTCGACGCTGTCCGGAAGCTTCCGCGTGACGACGACATAGGGCTTGCCGGGCATAGAGAGACCTTTCGGATGCGCCTCCCCCGGCGCTGGAGCTCATGCAATAGCAAGCCGGGCGCCGCATTGTCCAGCGCCGGTCCGGGGTCCAGCCAAAGGGTGGAAAACCCAATCCAAGTCGCGGCTTGACGCGAGTCCGATCCCAATTAGATTGGTCGGGAAATGCCCGATTCGCTCGCCGCGCGCGTCCTCTTCGGCCTCATGATGCTCGCCTGCGTCATTCCGGCGCAGCCGAGCCATGCGCAAGACAACCTGCCCTTGCCGCGCTTTGCCTCGTTCAAGTCCGCCGAGGTCAATCTGCGCACCGGGCCGGGCGAGAATTATCCCAAGCAATGGGTCTACCAGCGCGCCGGCATGCCGGTGGAGATCTTCGATGAATGGGACACCTGGCGGCGGATCCGCGACTACCAGGGCGTCACCGGCTGGGTCAGCGTCAATCTGCTGACCGGCAAGCGCACGGCGATCGTGCTGGAGACCCGCCGGACCCTGCATGATTCGCCCAGCGAGACCGCCCGGGTGGTGGCAGAAGTGGAGCCGGGCGTGATCGGCCAGATCGACGAATGCAACGGCGATTGGTGCCGGCTCGAGGTCCGCGATCAAGCGAACCGCGCCGAAGGCTGGCTGAAGCGGACCGAGATCTGGGGCGTCACCCCGACCGAGAACTTCAAGGACTGACGCCGCCGCCCTATTTCCAGGGCCAGCGGATCACCGAGAGGATATCGACGTAGTCGTCGGTCCAGACCCGCCCTTTCATGAGCAGCGGGAGAGGCTGCCAGCGCGCATCGGTCGCCAGGGAGCCGAGATCCGCTTCATCCCGCGCCAGCACCGCCCATTCCGAGGGCGAGATCAAGCTGTCCGCCGGCGGTTCCCCGGGGAAGAACTGAAAGCGGCCGACCAAGCCCCGGTCCGCCGCCAGCCGCGCGACCGCGGGCAGAAGCTCTATGTTCCGGTTGGAGAGATGCATCAGGAGCAATCCCCGCGGCTGCAGCTTCCGGAGATAGAGATCGAGCGCTTCCCGGGTCAAGAGATGCACCGGGATCGAATCCGAGCCGAAGGCGTCGAGCACCAGCAGGCGATAGGAAGCATCGGGTTCGAGCGCCAGCTTCAAGCGGCCGTCGCCGAGCACGACCCTTGCGTCCGGCGTGCAGTCCGCGAGATAGGAGAAGTATTCGGGGTTGTGCGCGGTGGCGAGGATCGCGGGATCGATCTCGAAATAGGTCCAGGCCTCGCCGGGTTGGCTCAAGCAGGCCATGGCGCCGGCGCCGAGGCCGATCACGCCGACCGGCGAAACCGGGCTTGCTTCGCGCATCGCCGCGATCACCTGACCGGCCGGCCCCGCCTTGGCGTAGTAGAGCAGCGGCTCGCGTTGCCGCGCCGGATCGGTGAACTGCGCGCCATGGGTGGTGTTGCCATGCATCAGGAAATGCACCGGCACGGAATCCGACCAGCCGATCTCGATCCGGTGCACGCCGAAGAAACTGCGATAGCGCGCCAGCTCCGGCCTGAGCGAGATGTCCGAGCCGGCGGCGAGGACGGCGGCTGCGAGCAAGGTCATGGCGACGGGTTTCCGGCGCGCGGCGAAGCAGAGCACCGCCGCGACCGCTTTCGCCTCCACCAGCCCTTGCAGCGCGCCATGCCCCGAGGCGAAAGTCAGTGCGCCGCGCAGCGCGAGAAAGAGCACGACCGCCGCGGCCAGCCATCTCCAATTCAGCCAGGCCTTCGGCGCGGCGCCGCGCCCGATCGCCCAGAGCGCGATCGCGGCGAAGACAGCAATCGGATATTCATAGACGCCTGAGAAGAGGAGCGGTGCCAGCACGGCATTGAACAGCCCGCCGAGCGCGCCGCCGAGCGACATCAGCAGGAAGAACTCGGTGAGATGCCGGGGTGCCGGCCGCAGCGCCACCAGCTCCGAATGGCAGCTCAGCGCCAGGAAGAACAACAGCGCGATGCCGATTGCGATCTGCGGCGGGCCGATGCTGGTCTCGAAGCCCGACACCAGGACCGCGATGGTCGCGACATAGGGAATGCTGCGCGCCACGCCTTCGCGTGTCAGCAGCGGCCGCCGCGCGAAGGCAATGACGAAGGTCAGCAGATAGACCATCAATGGCAGGATCCAGAGCAGCGGCACCGAGGCGATGTCGGTGGAGATCTGCAAGGTCACGCCGAGAAACAGGCTGGAGGGTGCGGCCGCGAGGGCCAGCCAATGCAGGCGGCGCTTCCACGTCAGGTCGCGCCCGGCATCGGGTGCCGGCATGCAGAGCACGACTGGCGGAACATAGTGGCGCAAGGTGGCCCAGCCGCAGGCGATCAAGCCCGCCAGCAGGACCAGGTAGGTCGCCGCCCAGAATCCGCTCTGGCCCTTGAGGCCGAGCTCGGGCTCGACCAGCAGCGGATAGAGAATCAGCGCGGCGAGGCTGCCGAGATTGCTGGCGGCGTAGAGGAAATAAGGATCGCCGGCATCCTTGGCGCCGGTCAGCGAATACCAGCGCTGCAGCAAGGGTGCCGTCGCCGAGACCACCACGAAAGGCAGGCCGACCGTCATCGCCATCATCCCGATGAGATCGCCTTGCGGCGGCCGATCGGCGGGCGGGACCCAGGATTCCGGCACGACGATGGGCATGAGGAAGATCGCGGCCAGGGCGAGCAGCGCGTGCACCGCCATCTGCAGGCGCGGCTGCAACCGCGCGGAGATGACATGGGCGTAGAAATAGCCGGCGAGCAGCGCGATCTGGAAGAACAGCGAGACCGTGATCCAGACCGACGCGGCGCCGCCGAGCTTGGGCAGGATCATCCGCCCCAGCATCGGCTGGATCAGGAACACCAGCCAGGCGCTGAGCAGCATGGTTCCGGCGAACAGCCAGGTGCTGCGCGAGGTCTGTGCCCGATGCTCCACCCGTTCCCCCGATTCGGCGCTGGGGGTCAGGTTAGTTTGGAGAGATTCCGGCGGATAGAGTCATTGTGTGGCACGCCCACCTCACCTCCCCCGAAGACGGGGGAGGAAGAAGGCGACTCATTGCGCCCCTCCCCCGACTTCGGGGGAAGCTTGGGGGGGTGCCGCAGACTCGGTTTTGCCTTACGCGAAATCCCCGGCGAGCTCGGCGCGGATCTCTTCCGGGAGCACGGCCATGTGGCTGTATTCGGGATGGCTGAAGCCGAGGATCACCTGGCGGTCCTGCTCGCGGAACAGGGCGACCTGCTGGGGCGTGAAGGGGAAGTGGATGAACTGCACCGAGGAGGCCTTGCCCTCGGCGTTGGTGCGGTCCTGGTCGGCTTCGGGGAGGCCCTTCACCACTTCGCCGTCGAGCTTGATGAAGGCGGTGTTCTCGACCCCGCCCAATCGCGCCAGGAATCGCGCGCGGCGCACCGGGTCGTCGATCTCGAACATGACCGTCGCGGTCAATTCGCTGCCCTGGGGGATGAGCGGGTTGTAGGCGCGGAGCTCGTCCTCGATCTGCGCCTCGCCGCCCTTCTCGATATGCAGCATCTCCTGGACCTGCTGCAGCATGGTCTCGAAGCATTCGAAATAGAAGGTCGCGACCGGGCCGACTTCCATGCGCCGCTTGCGCTTGCGCGCGACCACCGCCTTGCGCAGCTCCGCGCGCTTCGCCGCATATTCGGTGGGCGGCAGGATGTCGGCACGGCTGATCGCCGTCTTCTTGGCAGCAGTCATCGAAGAACTCCGTGAGACTCTAGTTCAGCCCGTAGGCGCGGGCGAAGAGCTGGATCGGATGCCAGGCGTGTTCCGGCGCCTTGTCGGCATCGAGCCGCTCCATGCCCTGGACGATATGCTCGCCGGCCAGCGGGCATTCCGAGGCGACAAAGGCCTTGCCCGCCGTAATCGCCTGGCGCGCCACCGGGCGGCCCACCTTCAGCGCGGTCTGGAAGTTGCCCTTGAAGATGCCCCAGGAGCCGCCATGGCCCGAGCAGCGCTCGATCACCGCGAGGTCGGCCTCGGGAATGAGCTTCAGCATCTCCGCCGCCTTCTGGCCCATGTTCTGGGCGCGGGAATGGCAGGCGATATGCACCGCCATGCCACCCGGCAGGGCGCCCAGGCCCGGCGCCAGGCCTTCGCGGCGGGCGATGTCGACCACGTATTCGCTGACGTCGTAGGTCGCGTCGGAGAGGGTCTTGATCCGCGCGTCGTTGGGCAGGATCAACGGCCATTCGAATTTCAGCATCAGCGCGCAGGACGGAACCAGCGCGATCACGTCATAGCCGTCGGCGACATAGGGGAGCAGCGCATCGGCGACGGTCGAAGCATGCTCGGCTACGCGGGCGACGTCGCCGCGCTCCAGATGCGGCATGCCGCAGCAGCGCGGGTAGACCACCTCGGTGGCGACGCCGTTCCGCGCCAGCACCGCGCGCGCCGCGGTGCCGATCTCGGGATTATTGTAGTTGGCGAAGCAGGTCGCATAGAGCACCGCCTTGCGGCCGAAGGCGGGTGCGCCGGTGTTGACCTCGGGCTTCTCCTCCGCCGCGCGCAGCACCAGGGTGCGGCCATGGAATTTCGGCAGATAGGCCTCGCGGTCGACGTTGGCCACCTTCTCCAGCACGGCGCGGGCGAGGCCGTTCTGCGCGGCGGCATTGGCGATCGGTGCTGCCAGCGACGCGGCCTTGCCGTTGCGGTCGGTCTCGGTGAATTGCGCGCCGATCTTGTCTTCCTTGCCGGCCTTCAATTCGGCGGCGCGGTAGCGCAGCATCAGATGCGGAAAGTCGAGCGCCCATTCATGCGGCGGCACGTAGGGACACTTGGTCATGAAGCAGAGATCGCAGAGCGTGCAGGCATCGACCACCTGCTTGTAGTCCTTCGGATCGACGCCGGCCATTTCGTCGGGCGAGGCATCGACCAGGTCGAACAGGCGCGGGAAGGAATCGCAGAGATTGAAGCAGCGGCGACAGCCATGGCAGATGTCGAAGACGCGGTGCATCTCCGCTTCGATCTTCGCCATGTCGTAGAAATCGGGATCCTGCCACGCGATCGGGTGGCGGACCGGTGGCTCTAGGCTGCCTTCGCGCATCGCCCTATCCGAGAGAGTGTCGACGGGAACGTAAGCATCGGCCGGACCGCGCCGAGCTTCTCATCGGCGCGGTTCCGGCGGATGTCATCGGCTGGATAAGATCAGCCGAGGGTGTCGAGCGCCTTCTGGAAGCGGCCGGCATGGGACTTCTCGGCCTTGGCCAGGGTCTCGAACCAGTCGGCGATCTCGTCGAAGCCCTCTTCGCGGGCGGTGCGGGCCATCCCCGGGTACATATCGGTGTACTCATGGGTCTCGCCGGCGATCGCCGCCTTGAGGTTCGGCGCGGTGCCGCCGATCGGGAGACCCGTCGCGGGATCTCCGGTCGCCTCGAGGAACTCGAGATGGCCGTGGGCATGGCCGGTCTCACCCTCGGCGGTCGAGCGGAACACGGCGGCGACGTCGTTGTAGCCTTCGACATCGGCCTTTTGTGCGAAATAGAGATAGCGACGGTTGGCCTGGCTCTCGCCGGCGAACGCGGCCTTCAGGTTGCCTTCGGTCTTGGAGTTCTTGAGGTTTGCCATTTGCTTGCTCCCTTTTGCAGTGGCGGAGTCGTTTCTCGGCAGTGTTCTTGTCGAAACGGTCTCAAGGCCGGTCCGACGCAGGACGGGACCGATCCCCGGACGAATCATAGGCAGCCGAAACGGCCCCTGTCAACGGATTAGAACTACTCTAAACAGAGCGCCGCGCGGCTGAAATTAAAGGCGAAAGGATCAGTCGCGGGTGACGCGGACGATGACTTCGACGCGCTCGATGCGGGTGCCCATGGGCGGCTCCGGCAGGCGCGCGAGCGCGACCGAATCCCCGGGAATGTCCTCGAGGTGACCGTTCGCCTCGATGAAGAAGTGGTGGTGGTCGGAGGTGTTGGTGTCGAAGTAGGAGCGGCCCGGCTGCACCACCACCTCGCGCAGGAGACCCGCAGTGGTGAACTGGTGGAGCGTGTTGTAGACGGTCGCGAGCGACACCCGGACCCGCGCTGAAGTGGCCTCCTGATGCAGCTGCTCGGCGGTCACATGGCGGTCGCCGGCATCGAACAGCAGCTTGGCCAGGGACATGCGCTGGCGGGTCGGGCGGAGACCGGCGGACCGCAGCTTCTGGACCATAGGGGTGAAGGGGCGCGCTTCCATGACCGGAATATTGCCATATCCGCCGAAGGCTTGGAACCCGATTTTATAATCGTTAAAGAACCCGTGCCGGGTCAGGGCTTATCCGGGCTCCAGTGCGGCCAGGAAGGCCGGCGCGACCATGTATTCGATGTATTCATAGACCCGCGTGCCCTGCACCCGCCGGAAGGCGGCCCGGGCCGTCGGCTTGTCACCGGCGAGCGCCGCCTGGACCCCGATATAGAACTCGAGCTCGCAGCGGCGCTGCTTCTGCTCCCGCGCGTCGCCGCTCCGTCCGGCGCGCCGCAAGCCCTCGCCGTCGAGCTCGCCGGCCATGAAATCGATGACCGGTCGCGGCCAGTCGGTGAACTGCCGCTGCGCTTCGCCGAGGGTCTGCTGCGCCCCTGCCGCATCGCCCTTGGCGCGCTGGATCATCGCCTCCCAGATCCACCAATAAGCCCAGTTGCCCTCCGCCGCGACGCCGCGGTCGGCCATGGCGAGCGCGTCGTCGTCACGGCCGCCGAGATGGTAGGCGAACATGCTGGCGATCATGAAGCCGTCCGGCTCGAACACCGCGGCACGGTCGGCCTCGACGACTGCGTCCGCGATCTTGCCTTTGGACAGGAGGAGCAGCCCGACCTCTTCGGCATAATCCGGTTCCTCCGGTTTCATCTTCACGGCGCGCTCGATATTGGCGAGCGCCGCATCGAAGTCGCCGAGCCGCCGCTGCGCAGCACCCAGGTAGAAGAGCGAATCCGCCTGCTTCGGGTCCAATGCCACCGCCCGTTCCAGAGCGACCCGGGCTTCGGCGGTCGCGCCGCGGTCGAGATTGACGCGGCCGATCATGTAGAAGGCGCCGAAATACTCGGGGTCGATATCGACTGCGGCCCGGTAGCTCTGCAGCGCGTCTTCATAGCGCTCCTGATCGTAAAGGGCGCGGCCGAGATCCATCAGCACATTGTAGTGCGGGGTGTCGTCGGCGATGCCGGCTTCCAGCAAGCGCCGGCAGGCCGCCTCGCGATCCGTCGCCAGGAGACCCTCCACGGAGCCGCAGACCTCTTTGTCGTCCCCAGGCGGCTTGCCGAGGGTGACCGTCATCCCTTCCGACTCCTGCGGCGCTTCCGGCGCCGCCACGGGTGGCGGCGTGATCGCCGGGGGCGGCGGCTGGTCGGTGACCGCGCTCGCCGCGACGAAGCCGACCTGCCCGGAGGCAAGCTTCACCCGCCACCAGGCCTCGTCGGTGGTGCGGCCGGTGGCCTCGAGCTCCGTGTTCGCGGCAAGGTGGGTCACGATCTTCGCCTCGCCCGACGGCGCCTCGCGCAGCCGCGCCTGGTCCCTGGCGAAGAGCTTCGCGCTGACCGCGACGATGTCGGGAAGCGGCGGCGCGGCGGCGGGCGCCGGCGCCTGGAGCGCCGCGAGGCGCTGCTCGGCCCGGCTCGCAAACACGCCCTTGGGATATTTGTTGAGATAGGCCTGATAACTCTCGGCCGATGCGTCGGCCTCGACCGCATCCCAGAAAGCAGATTCGACGGCCGTGACACCGGGCGTTCCGGTCGCGGCCGAGAGGTCCGGCGCCGGGTGCAGCACGCGGTCGGCGCTTTGGCCATCCGGTTGCGCGCGCAGGCGCGCCAGCGGGGCGAAATCGCCGTCAGGATATTTGTCGAGATAGGCCTGATAGTCTTCGGCGCTCTTGCTGTCCTTGATCGCATCCCAGAAGGCGAGCTCGATCGCCTTGGGATCGACCGCATTTGTGGCGGCCGGCGCGGATGCCGCGGCCGCAGGCACGAAGTAGAAGGGCGCGGTCAGCGAGGAGGCATCCCAAGGCACCTGCTTCTTGTCGGTCGCCTCGAGCACCTGGCCGCGCACCTCCTGGAAGACGTCGTTGATGCTGGCGCCGGGCTTGGTGATTGCCGCCGCCAGCGCGGTGGTATAGGGGCTGTTGCCGCCCTTCCCGTCCTCGGCGACGTCGCCCGGCGCGGTCGAATAGGCGATGAAGCTGCCCATCGGCCGGATGCTGGGATCGGCCAGCCCGCGGGTCACCGCACGAAAGCCGCGTGAGAGCGGGTTGTTGCGGCAGGCATCGAGGATGACGATGTTGACCGCGGATTCGGCGAAGGCCATCTGCTTCATCACCAGATCGACCGGCACCGCCTCGAACTCGACATCGGGCTCGCGCGCGATCTTGGCGTGGATCGGGATGAGATAGTTGGTGCCGCCGACCTGCAGGCCGTGTCCGGCGTAGAAGAAGAGCCCGGTGGCGCCCGTGCCCGCCGTGGCGAGGCGCTCGCCGAAATCCTGCACCTTGCGTTTCATCGCCGCGAGATCGGCATCCTCGGCCTCGATCACCTCGAAGCCGATGCTCTTCAGGGTCTTCGCCATCAGCCGGGCGTCGTTGGCGGGATTGGGCAGCTGCCCGAGATCGCCGCCATAGCTTGAATTGCCGATCACCAGAGCGACACGCGGCTCGGCCTGCGCCATGCCCGAAAGCAGAAACAGGCTTGCGAAAACGAGCGCGATGAACCGCAACAGCCGCATCGGTGCGACCCGCCCTTGCCTCACATATTGGCGAGCCGGGCCTTGGCCGCTGCGAATTCCAGCGTCCAGTAGGCGCGGGTCGCCAGGGCGGCCTGGAGCGCGCTGCGCGCCGCCTCCTTGTCGCCGTTGAGGTAGGCCCATTCGCCGGCGAAGAAGTTCAAGGCGCAGAGCTGCTCGAAGCCGGTGTTGGCGTCGCGGTCCTTGGCCGCGGGCTTGGCCTTGGCGAGCGTGGTGGCGCCGGAGAGCGTGTCATAGACCGGGCCCGGCCAGGCATCGCCCGCAGCACCCTTGCCGCTTTCCAATGCCGCGGTGGCGCCGCCGGCATCGCCCTTCGCCTTCTTCGCGAGCGCCGACCAGAGCGGCGCGGTCGGCGCGCTGGAGGCCGAGGCCTGGCTGGCGGCCGCGTCGTGGTTGCCGGTGAAGTAGTTGACCGCCGCCAGGGTCAGCGAGCGCCGGTTGGAATCGGCGGCGTTGCCGCGCTCCAGCGCGACCTTGGCCGCGGCGAGATCGCCGCGCGCGATGTTGATCTCGCCGAGCTTCTCGTAATAGAGCGCGGGATCGTTGGGCACGAGCAAGGCGCGCTCGACCTCGAGCTTCGCCTTCTCGAAATCGCCGACGCCGATATAGGAGAGGCTGCGGTAGTACACGATGTCGGGATCCTGGTTGTCGAGCTGCGCGGCCTTCTCGAAGGCTGCGCGCGCTTCCGGGAAGCGGCGCTGGTCGAGCCGCACCAGGCCGATCCGGGTGTAGATCGACGGATCACGCGGCGCCAATACGGCCGCCTGCTCGTATTTGCGGATCGCCTCGTCGCGGCGCTTGGCCTGGTTGAGCGCCGCGGCGAGATCGCCCAAAGCCGCGATCTTCGCCTTGTCGTCCGCCGCTTTCGCCACCAGACGCTCGCAGGCGGCGACCCGGCCATTGCCCGATGCCGAAGAGGTCGGCTTGCAGATCTCCTCGTCGGGGCCGGTCGGCTCCGGGGCAGCAGCCGGCTCGGATTTCTTCTTCTGCGTGACCGCGACCGGCTGCTCGCTCAGCACCGAGCGGTGCATGTAGCCGCTCTGCCCGCCAACCTCGACCCGCCACCATTTGCCGTCGGTGGAGAGGCCGGTCGCTTTCACCTCGGTGTTGGTCTTCAGCTTGGTGACCAGCGCCGCCTTGGGATCCGGCTCGGCCCGCACCTGGCCGCCGTTGGTCGCATAGAGCGTGGCGCTCTGCGCGACGAAGGTGAGCGTGGGCGCCGGGCTCGGGGTCGGGGCGACAGCCGCCGGCTGCTCGGACGACGGCAGCGGCTCGACCGTCGGCGTCGACACCGGATCCCCTATGGGTTTGGCGTATTGCTCGACCCGGAGCTTGGCGAGATCGACGAACTCGCCGTTCGGGTATTTCTCGAGGTAGGCCTTGTAGTCGTCTGCGTTCTTGCTGGACTTGATCGAGTTCCAGTAGGCGATGTCCTGCTGCTGTGGATCCGGCGCGGGCGCGGCCGGCGCCGGTTCGGGTGCGGGCGCCGCCACGGTGTATTTCTTCACCCGCAGCTTGGCGAGGTCGGCGAAGTTGCCGTTGGGATACTTGTCGAGATAGCCCTGGTAGTCCTCGGCCTTCTTGCTGTCCTTGATCGCATTCCAGTAATCGAGTTCGCTCTGGGCCTGAGCGGTCTGAACGAGGACCGTTCCGGATGAGTCGGCGATCGCCGGCAGGCTCGAAAACGACGCCGCCAGAAGCAGCGCGGCGGACCATGCAAGCTTCTTAATCATGCCCTTCGGATTCATGCTCGGATCGTCGCTCCCTGTTGATCTGAAGACCCGTCCTGGCTCACTCCTGCTGCATCTTTACCAGAAGCGCGCGGGCGGCGGCACAGGCTGGGAGATCCGGCACCTTGGTTTCGGAGGCGACGCGCGGCTCGGCCGCCGCGAACGGTCCGCCGACGACGCAGAGCCAAGCGCATAACAGGATGCTCAACAGGGCGCGGCCGGCCAAGGCACGCATCGCCCGCTCCTCCCCCGGACCCGCCGCGACCATCGCGGCGAGCGGGCTTACTTTACTAGGTATTGCCGTCCGACATAACCCGTCCCGCCGTTCGGGAGGGACACCGCGAACCAGCGCCCGTCGCTGCTGCGCGCGGTGGCCAGCAATGGACCACCCTGGCTGAGCTGGAAGATCGGCTGACCGCCCACGGCATTGTAGATCTGCGTCCCCTGCCGGACCTTGATCGTCTCGGCGATCGGGTCGAAGGACAGCGAGGAGGCCATCTGCTGCGGCTGGGGCTGCGGGGCGGACTGTGTCTGCGGGATGCTGATCCCGAACTGGCTGGCGGCTTGTGACAGCAGTTGCTGGGCCACGTCGTTGCCCTGGGGCATGGGCGGTTGCGGCTCCGCCGTGGCGACCGGCACGAAGGCCTCGGCGCTGAGGGTCCGGGTGGCGGCCGGCTGGGCCGGTTCGGCGGAAGCCATCTGCACCGGCTGCTCGGAGACCACGCTGTTGTGCATATAGCCGGTCTGGCCGTCGGCGAGCTGCACCCGCCACCACTTGCCATCGGTCGAGATGCCGGACGCCGTCACTTCGGCATTGGTCGGCAGCTTGGAGAGCATCCGCGCCTTGGAGCTCGGCTCGGCGCGCACCTGGCCGCCGTCCTTGGCATAGACGGTCTGGCTCTGCAGGATGAAGGAAGTTCCCGCCGCCGGCTTGGCGACGGTTTGCGCGGCGGCATCGGGCTGCTTCGGCGGCTGGACGGTCTGGGCCGCGTCGGCGCTCGCCACCTGGGTGCTGCCACCGTTGAGCTCCGCAAGCTTGGCCTTCGCGCGCTCGACATAGAGGCCGTTCGGGTATTTCAGCAGATAGAGCTCGATGGCGTCGGAGTCGTTGCCGTCGGCGACGCTTTCCCAATAGGCCTTCTCCAGCGCCAGGGGATCATCCGCGGCGGGCGCGGCCGGCGTTGCCGGCGGCGGCGTGAGCGCGGCCACCTGCCCCGCTTCCGGTGGCTTGAAATAGAAGCGGCCGGTCAGCGACGAGGAATCCCAGGGCGTCTGCGTGTTGCCGGTCGAAGCCAGCACCTTGGTGCGCACTTCCTGGAACACGTCGGCGATGGAGAGGCCGGGCTGGGTGATGACCTCGGCCAAGGCCGTCGTATAGGGGCTATTGACGCCGTCGCCGTCCGCCGCGGTCGAGCCGGGTGCGGTCGAATAGGCGATGAAGCTGCCGCGCGGCGTCGCCTTGATCTCGGCCAGCCCGCGGCTGGCGCTGCGCGCCGAGCTCGGCAGCGGATTGTTACGGCAGGCATCGAGGATGATGATGTTCACCGCGCTGCCGGCGAAATCCATCTGCTGCAGCACCGTCGAGGCCGCGACCGCCTGCAGCGCCACATCGGCTTCGCGTTCGAGCTTGGCGTCGATCGGGATCAGGTAATTCTCGCCGGCAACCTGCACGCCGTGACCGGCGTAGAAGAAAAGACCGGTGCCTTCGGCGCCCGCCGCCGCCAGCTTCTTGCTGAAGGCGGCGATCGCCTGCTTGATCTGATCCGCGCCGGCATCCTCCGCCTCGACCACGTCGAAGCCGACGCTCTTCAGCGTCTTGGCCATCAGCTTGGCATCGTTGGCCGGATTGGGCAGCGCCGGCAGTCCGCCCTGATAGGCCGAGTTGCCGATCACCAGCGCGACGCGCGGCTCCGCCAGCGCCGGGTTCGCGAGGACCAAACCGAGCGCCAACGCGCAGCCGGCGCCGAGAGCGCCCAAGGCTTTCACGCCACGCCGACAGATGGAAAGCTTCATGACTGTCAGGTCCCGAGCGGCAGGGGCGCCGCAACGACCGAGCCGCGAAAATAGTCCAGAGGAATGGCCGAGATTATAGGCCTATTCGGCATCGTCTCAAAGCCGAGCCGGGCCTGCGGCCCCACACCTAAGTGCAAGAAAGCTAACCTTAAATTGACAACGGCACCGACCTTCGGTCTCAGCGCGAAGGCGACGCTTCATCCATGCCGATGCGCCATTCCTCGGCCACCCCCAAATGGGGGTCCTCGGTTACCGGCCTGAATGCCCGCATTTCGGCCGGCGAACAAAGCCGTCCCAGGGCCCAGACCGCGGCCTCGCGGACCAGGGGCGAAGGGTCGGCGAGATGCGGCCGGGCGGCGGCCTTGAGGTCTGCGATCCCGCTGTTACCGATGGCGATCAGCACGTTGCGCAGGAAACGGTCGCGGCCGATCCGCTTCACCGGTGACCCGGCGAAACGCTGGCGGAAGGCGGCATCGTCGAGGGTGGCGAGCGCGGCCAGTTCCGGCGCGGTCAGGTCGGCGCGGGCTTTCAGTTCCGGCTGCGCCGCCGCCTGGGCGAACTTGTTCCAGGGGCAGACGGCGAGGCAGACGTCGCAGCCGTAGATCCGGTTGCCGATCAGCGGCCGGAGCCCGCGCGGGATCGATCCCTTATGCTCGATGGTGAGATAGGAGATGCAGCGCCGCGCATCGATCTGATAAGGCACCGGGAAGGCCTGGGTCGGGCAGGCATCGAGGCAGCGCCGGCATTCGCCGCAACGATCGCTCTCCGCTTGATCGGCCTCGAGGTCGAGGGCCAGGAAGACCTCGCCCAGGAACAGCCAGGAGCCGAGTTCGCGGGAGACGAGATTGGTGTGCTTGCCCTGCCAGCCGATGCCGCCGGCCTGGGCCAGCGGCTTCTCCATCACCGGCGCGGTATCGACGAAGACCTTCACTTCGGTCTTGTGGGTGTCGGCAATCCAGCGGCCGAGGGCTTTCAGCTTCTTCTTCAGCACATCATGATAGTCGCGATGCCGCGCATAGACCGAGATGTTGGCGCGATCGGGCGGCAGATCGGTGGGCGCTTCATCGGGGCCGTAGTTGAGGCCGAGGACGACGACGCTTTTCGCCTCGGGCCAGAGGACTTTCGGATCACCGCGGCGGTCGGCTTTTGCCGGCATCCAGTCCATCTCGCCATGCAGGCCCTGGGCGATGAAGGCTTTCAGGTGCTCCTGCGCTTCCGGTGCGAGCGCGGCCTTGGCGAAGCCGACGGCATCGAAGCCGAGCTCAAGGGCTTTGTTGCGGATGGCGTCCTGGATGCTCATCCGCGTCCGCGATAGGGCTCGACGCCCTGCTCCGGCACCCAGAGGTCGGCGGGTTTCTTGCCCTTCTCGAAGAAGACGTCGATCGGCATGCCGCCGCGCGGATACCAGTAGCCGCCGATGCGGATCCATTGGGGCGCGATCGCGGCGATCAGGTCCTTGGCGATGTCGAGGGTGGTGCCTTCGTGGAAACCGCCATGGTTGCGGTAGGAATGCAGATAGAGTTTCAGCGACTTCGATTCCACCAGCCATTTCGCCGGCAGATAGTCGATGACGAAATGCGCGAAATCCGGCTGCCCGGTGACGGGACAGAGGCAGGTGAATTCCGGCGCGGTGAATCGCACGGTGTAGTTCTCAGAGGGATGCGGGTTGGGCACGCGCTCCAGGGTCTTGACGCTGGGCTCGGACGGCAGATCGCTCTTTGCGCCGAGCTGGGTGAGGGTGGTGTATTTCGGCTTGGCCATTGCGCGTCTCCTACTCCGCGGCCTTCGAGCGGGCCGCAACCAGCGCCTCGATCACCTGCGCGACCCCGTCCTGGTCATTCGTGCCGGTGGTCTCATAGCCTTCCGCCATCACGTCGGGATGGGCGTTGCCGACGGCGACGCCGCGGCCGACAAAGGAGAGCATCGCGAGATCGTTCGGCATGTCGCCGAAGGCCACCACGTTCTTAGGATCGACGCCGAGCCGCTTGCAGACATCGGCCAGGCCCAGCGCCTTGGAGACGCCGGCGGCAGCGACTTCGACGAAATGCATGCCGGAGAAGGTTACCGAGAGCTCGTTGCCGGTGACGGCGCGGACCAGCTCGGCCAAGGTCTCCACCGCGTGGTCCGGGTGATGGACCGCGAGCTTGATCACGTCCTCGGCGCAGAGCGTGTCGATGTCGCCGATCTTCGGTGCGACGCCGCTGACCCAGGTATCGGGCCGCGGGAAATGCGGCTCGGTGCCGACATGATGGCCGTGCTCGGTGGCGAAGCAGACGCTCGGCTCGCGCTCCTTGAGGCGCAGGATGATGTTTTTCAGGACATCGCGCGGCACATGCCGGTTCTCGATCACGGCCTGCTTATCGAAATCGTAGAGAATGGCGCCGTTGGAGCAGACCCCGATATTCCTGAGCCCGAGCTGGTCGGCGATCGGCTGCATGGTGCGCGGCGGCCGGCCGCTGGCCAGCACCATCTGGAAGCCGGCTTTGACGGCGGCCTTGACCGCGGCGACGGTGCGCGGCGAGAGGCTGCCGTCATGGCGCAGCAGGGTTCCGTCGAGGTCGCTGGCGATCAACTGGATGTCGGTCACTCTTTCTCGCTTTCCGCTCGTTGGGCGTGGAAGTCGGCGACGAACTTCTCGAGACTCCCGGCCTCGATTGCGCCGCGCAGGCCCTGCATCACCTCCTGATAGTAATGCAGATTGTGCCAGGTGAGCAGCATCGGCCCCAGCATCTCCTTGGCCTTGATCAGGTGGTGGAAATAGCCGCGCGAATAGTGGCGGCAGGCCGGGCATGAACAATCCGGATCGATCGGCCCGGTGTCGTCGGCATGGCGCGCGTTGCGCATGTTGAGCTCGCCGCGCCGGGTGAAGGCGAGGCCGGTGCGGCCCGAGCGCGTCGGCATCACGCAGTCGAACATGTCGATGCCGCGCTGGACCGCGCCGACGATGTCCTCCGGCCGCCCCACCCCCATCAGGTAGCGCGGGCGATCCTGGGGCAGGAAATCCGGGGTGAAGTCGAGCACGCGGAACATCTCCTGCTGGCCTTCGCCGATGGCAAGGCCGCCGATCGCATAGCCTTCGAAGCCGATCTCGCCCAGCGTCTTCGCGGATTCCTCGCGGAGGTCGCGGTAGATGCCGCCCTGCACGATGCCGAACTGGTGATAACCCGCGCGTTGCTGGAACGCCTTGCGGCTCCGCGCCGCCCAGCGCATCGAGAGCCGCATGGAATCCGCCGCCTGTTGCTCGGTCGCCGGGAAGGGCGTGCATTCGTCGAAGCACATGGTGATGTCTGCATCGAGCAGGTGCTGGATCTCGATGCTCCGCTCCGGTGTCAGCATGATCTTCGCGCCGTCGATATGCGAGCGGAAGGCGACGCCCTCCTCGCTGATCTTGCGGAGCTGCGCCAGGCTCATCACCTGGAAGCCGCCGGAATCGGTCAGGATCGGCCCCGGCCAGTTGGCAAACTTGTGCAAGCCGCCGAAATGCGCGACCCGCTCGGCGCCCGGGCGCAGCATGAGATGATAGGTGTTGCCGAGGATGATCTCGGCGCCGGTCGCCTTCACCGATTCCGGATGCATCGCCTTGACGGTGCCCGCGGTGCCGACCGGCATGAAGGCCGGCGTGTTCACGATGCCATGCGCGGTCTTGAGCTGGGCGCGCCGCGCCTTGCCGTCGGTGGCGAGAATGTCGAAGTGGCTCACGCGGCGTTCTCCAAGAGGCAGGCATCGCCGTAGGAGAAGAAGCGATAGCCGCTGTCGATCGCGTGCTGGTAGGCCGCGCGCATCTTCTCGGTGCCGGCGAAGGCGCAGACCAGCATGAACAAGGTCGATTTCGGCAGATGGAAATTGGTGAGCAACAGGTCGGCGGCGCGCACCTTCTTCCCCGGGTGGATGAAGATATCGGTCTCGCGCGCGAAGGGCTGCAGCTTGCTCTCGGCGTCAAGTGCCGATTCCAACAGGCGCAGCGAGGTGGTGCCGACGGCGACGATGCGCCGGCCTTCGGCGCGGGCGCGGTTATAGGCGTCGGCGGTCGCGGCGGAAACTTCGCCCCATTCGGCGTGCATCTTGTGCTCGGCGATGTCCTCGACCTTCACCGGCAGGAAGGTGCCGGCGCCGACATGCAATGTCACCCGCGCCTGCTTCACGCCGCGCTGCTCCAGTGCGTCGAGGAGTTCGGGCGTGAAGTGCAGGCCGGCGGTCGGCGCCGCGACCGCACCCTCGCGCGATGCGAAGATGGTCTGGTAATCGGCATCGTCCTCGGCCGAGACGGTACGCAGCTTGCGGATATAGGGCGGCAGCGGCATCGAGCCGATGCGGTGCAAAGCCGCCATGACCTCCGTTTCCGGGCAGTCGAAGCGCAGTCCGATCTCGCCGGAGTCTTTCTTTTCGAGGATGGTTGCCGTCAGTGCGGCGGGGGGGGGGGGGGGGGGGGGGGG
>NZ_JAYRKD010000020.1:67428-114406 GCF_041905885.1 Dongia sp.
ACCCTCCCCCAAAGATGGGGGAGGGAGAAGATCAGCGAGCTCGGCGCCTCCAGTCCCCTCCCCCGATTTCGGGGGAGGGTTAGGGTGGGGGTGCGACTGATGACTCTCACCGAACACCACGACGTCCCCGATCTTCAGCTTCTTGCCCGGCTTGGCGAAGGCGTCCCAGGCCCGGGCATCCTCGGGCGAGCGGCGGATCAGGGTGACCTCGATCCGGGCCTCACCCTTCCGGCCCTCGAGCTGGGCCGGGATGACCTTGGTGTCATTGGCGATCAGCAGGTCGCCGGGCTGGAGCAGCTCGGGCAGGTCGCGCACCAGCCGGTCCTCAAGACCGCTCCCGACCACCAGCAAACGCGCGGAATCCCGCGGTTTTGCCGGGTGCCGGGCGATGCGGTCCGGGGGCAGGGGGAAGTCGAAATCGGCGGTTTTCAGGCCCATTGGGCGCGGCTATAACAGCGGCCGATCCGGAAAGCCACCCCCCGAGAATCCAACGGGGAAGCTCAACCCAGACCCGCTGCTCCAGGACCGCCGAGACCCGATGCAGACCAAACTCCCGAAGGCCGAACATTCCACGCTTTACGTCGCGGTGGTGGCGTTCTTCGTGGCCGACCTGCTGATCTCCAACGTGATCGCGGTGAAGATGATCTCGCCCTTCACGGTGTTCGGCTATCCGGTGACCCTGCAGGCGGCGGACCTCATCTTCCCGGTCACCTATATTCTCGGCGACGTCTTGACCGAGGTCTACGGCTTCAAGCGGGCGCGCAAGGCGATCTGGATCGGCTTCGGCTGCAATCTCTTCGCCGCGGCGGCGATCTGGCTGGGCGGGCAGCTCCCGGCCAATCCGGACTGGCAGGACCAGGCGTCCTACGACGCCATCCTCGGCACCCAGTTCCGCATCCTCGGCGCCTCCTTCGCCGCCTACCTGGTGGGCGAGTTCGTGAACTCCACCATCCTCGCCAAGATGAAGGTCTGGACCCAGGGCCGCTATCTCTGGAGCCGCACCATCGGCTCGACCATCGTCGGCCAGGGCTGCGACAGCGCCATCTTCTGCACTCTCGCCTTTTACGGCGAGCCCTGGATGTCGAACGAGGCGCTGTTGAGCCTCATCCTGTTCCAGTGGCTGTTCAAGGTCGCCTACGAGACCGCGGCGACGCCGGTGACCTATCTCGTGGTGAGTTACTTGAAGCGCCACGAGGGCGTCGATGTCTACGACCGGGACACCAAGTTCAACCCGTTCGCGCTGGCTGAGTAAGGGGGAGCCGGGCTGGAGTCGCTACTCGTCCCACGCGATTTCGCATTCCGGCGGACGGTTCTCTTCATCAATCCAGGGAGTGCACGTCGCGGTCTCGGGCGTGGGTTCGAGATAATTAGCAATTGCCTTTCTACAGGCTGGACCTAGGTCGGCACTCGGCTGGGTCTTCCGAATCTGTTGCGCGAGGAGAATGCTCTCCATGTAGCCGGCCCAGTCGCCGTCAAACCAGTCGCGTCCACGCGGATTGGGCGCGCTTCCGCAACGAATATGCACGCCCGTCAGGTCCAGATCAGAGATCGGTGGCGCCTCGGGCGAGCTCAGTGAGCCGATCCCGATCCGGGCACCCGCCAGTTTGGCGTTTCTTACGTACTCCAGTGCATACAATCTCGTATCACGGAGATCGGCGCCGGCGAGGCTGACTTTCCTCCATGAAACCCACTCAAGATCTGCCCCTCGGAAATTCGCTTCCGAGAGGTCTGTCGACTCGAACTTGGCCAGGTGAAGCTCCGTGCCGCGAAAATCGGCGCCGCGCAGGTCAAGCTCAGTGAACTGGAAGCCGCGCAGATTGACACTGCGGAAGTCGAAGGGACCCGGCGTCGGGAAGCGCTCGGTCGGCGGCACTGCGTCACGGGCATAGAGCAACGCCAGAAGCCCGCGGGCCTGTGCATCTTCCGGCCGCAGCGCTACGGCCTGCTCGAGCGACGCCTTCGCCCGCGCATCCCGCTGGTAGAACAGCATCCGGCCGACCGCGGTTGCCCCAGCGGCGGGCTGAAGCGCGGCCACGCGGCGATAGGCCTCCAGGGCGCTCGGATAGTCCTCCCATCTCTCCAGGAACGCCGCGAGGTCCTGCCAAGCACCGATGTCCTGCGGCGCTTGCGCGGTGCGCGCGATCAATCGCCGCCAATCATTTCCGTAGCTGTCGAGATGGTCCCGATATCGAGCATCTTCTGTCAGATCGAGAAGGCAGCTGTTGGTTCGATAGTACGGCCGACTGCCGTCGGTCGGTATCATCCACTGCGCCACGATCTGCCGCGTCGATCCAACCACGAACTTAGGTTCGCAGTCATCGTCGTAGGCGACTTCGACCGATTCTTCGCTGCTGCCCTTATAGATGTTCGTGACCGAGAGCACGACCGCGTCGAGATTGACGCAGGGAAGGATGTCGTTGTCATTCGGCGCGCAGACCACATCGGTCCGAAGCCCGACAACTTTCGCGTCGACGGCAAGATCGGTGTAACGGAAGTACCGCTCGGCATCCGTTTCGGTTAGATCGCTCGTGCTGCAGGTGCAGGCCAAGGCCGCATCGCTGCCCAGCAGGCCGAAAAAAGCCAGCAGCACCGCAGCAAAGATACGCTCCTGCTTCGCCATCGATCCCTCGCCAACACCACGCCTGAACCATAGCACAGGCGCATGCAACCGGCGATGGCGCAGGTTTCAGCCAGGGGCGGCTTTGACTGCCTTTGCTCTGCGCCATTGCGCCCAGGCGAAGAAGGCGATGGCGAAGAGGATGATGCCCAGGCCCAGCGCTTCCAGGGGCGCGGGACGTTCGGCGAGTTGGATCCAGCTCGATGCCAATCCAATCGCCGGTGCCAGCAGCACGCCGAGCGCAACCATGCCGGCTTCGAGGCGCGAGATCAGCAGGAACCAGAGATAGACGGCCACCACGGTTGCCAACACCGTCGTGTAGGTGAGCGCGCCGATGAAGGCCGGGGTCCATTCGATCGCGTGCTCGCCGGGCACGAAGGGGATGAAGAGGCCCATCGAGAGGCCGCCGACCAGGAGCTGCCAGGCGGCGAAGACCGTCGGCTCGTCGCCGTGCCTCTTGTGGAAATGCTGGTAGAGCAGCACGCCGCTCGCCCAGCAGATGCCGGCGATGACCGCCAGCGCCACCGGCATGAACTGCTCCACACCACCGGCCAGCGCCACCAGCAAGGTGCCGACACCCGCGAGCGAGGCGGCGATCCAGCGCCGCGGACCGGCGCGTTCGCCGAGGAAGAGGAAGCCCAAGAGCAGCACCCAGAAGGGCATGGTGTAGGTGAGGACGGCGCTCTTGCCCGCCTCGCCGAACTTCACCGCGATGGCGCCGAGACCGAAATTGCCGGCGGTCTGGACGATGCCGACGATGATCGCGGCTTTCGGTGATTTCAGGCGGATGCTGCCGCCGCGGAGCTTCACGATCGCCAGCATCAGGGGCGCGGCGATGATGCAGCGGATCGCGGTGTAGGTCAGGCCGCCGCAGTAGGTGAGGCCGATCTTCATCACCGCCCAGTGATAGCCCCAGATGATCGAAAGGCCGACGATGATGATCAGCGACATGCTCGGCGAGAGCGTGCGGCTGCGGACGTCGGAGACGACCGCCATCGCTCAGCCCTCGGCCTGGGCGGTGACCGGCAACTTCCTGCGCTGGCTCACCACCATGACGGCGATGCCGGTCAGGATCAGCGCCATGCCGATGGCGTCGGGTCCGCTCGGCCGCTCGCCCAGTTGCAGCCAGCCGGCGGCGATGCCCACCAACGGCACGATCAGCACGATCAGCGAGAGCAGGTTGGCCTCGATCCGCTGCTGCAGCATGAACCAGAGCAGGAAGGCGACGGCACTGGCCGGCCCGACGTTGTAGATCAGCGCCAGGACCAGGCTGGTGGTCCAATGCAACGGCGCTTCCGGCACCAGGAAGGCGAGCAGCGTCAGGATCACGCCGCCGATGCAGAGCTGCCAGGCGGTCAGGGCCAAGGTATCGATCTTTCCGCCATGCCGGCGCATCAGCGCTTGCGTCACCACCGTCCCGGCGCCCCAGCAGATGCTGGCCGAGAGCGCGAAGACGATCGGCTCCCATGAGACGGCCTTGCCGTTGAGGAAGGTCATCACCATGACGCCGGCGAAGGCGACCGCGGTCGCCAGCCATTGCATGAGGCGCGGCCGTTCCTTCAGGAACAGGAAACCGAGGATCATCACCCAGACCGGGAGCGTGTAGTTGAGCACGGCACTCTTGCCCGCTTCGCCGCCGCTCAAGGCAGCCGCGATCAGGCCCTGCGCCAGCGCGGTTTGCAGCAGGCCGATCGCGGCGACGGTCCAGGGTTCGGGAACGCGGAAGCTGCGCCGCAACAGCAGCAGCACAAGGGCCAGAATGATGCCGCCGCCGAGGCAGCGGATCGCCGCGAAGGCGACCGGGCCGGCATCGTGCAGCCCGATCTTCATCACCACCCAGTTATAGCCCCAGCAGACGGCAAGGCCGAGCAGCAGCAGGAGCGATCCGGCGTGCGATCGGGACAAAGTGAGTAATTCCTTTGCTGGAAGCGAAAGAGGGATGCGTCGGGTAGGTTCGAATGGCAGACCCAACTCGCTCGTCATCCTCCGCGAAGGCGGAGGATCCACGAGTTTGCCGCCATCGCTCAGTGATCGCGTCTACGTTCCAGAACTGCTCCGACAAAGTCGTGGATGGTCCGCCTTCGCGGACCATGACGAGTTTAGAGTGAGACTTTTCGAGTTCAAGCGGCGCCGAGCCCGGTCAGTCGCCGGTAACGAGGCGCTCGACCAGCTGCTTGACGGTGGGGATGAAGCCGTTCGAGTAGAAGGGATCGTCGCGGAAGCGGTAGGCGTTGTGGCCGGCGAACATCAGCTGGTCGTCGATCTTGTCCGAATGGCTGATCTCCTGGAGCGTCTTCTGGATGCAGAAGCTGCGCGGGTCGGCCTTGCGCCCGGTGGTGCCCTGCTCGTTCTGCGACCAGTTGGAGAACTGGCACTGCGAGAGGCAGCCCATGCAGTTGATCTGGTCGGTCAGGATCTCGTTGGCCTTCTCCGGCCGGACGAAGATCAAGGTCGAATCCGGCGTGCGCAACGCCTCGGTCAGGCCCTGGTCGACCCAGCTCTGGGCCCGGAGCTTGTCGGCGGCGGTGAGATAGACCAAGCGGCCGCGGGCGCCGACCGGGAACGGCCATTCATGCTCGCCGACCTTGCTCTGGCTGTAGGCGACCTGGTGCTCGGCCCGCGCTTTCAGCTCGTCGAGGAACGGGTTGCTGACCGCCGAGGAGTAGAAGCCGGTCGGGCTGAAGCGGTTCAGGTAGACGTCGCCTTCGTTCAGGTGCAGCAGGCGCTGCTTCCAGGCGTCGGAGATCGGGCTTTCCTGGGTCAAGAGCGGCCGGGTGCCGAACTGGAAGGCGACCGGTCCCATCTCCGGGTTGCCGATCCAGTGATCCCATTCGCGCAAGTACCAGACGCCGCCGGCCATGATGATCGGTGTCTCGGCCAAGCCGCATTCGTCGCGCATCAGCTTCCTGAGCTCGAGCACGCGCGGATAGGGGTCTTGCGGCTGCTTCGGATCCTCGACATTGGAGAGGCCGTTATGACCGCCGGCCAGCCACGGATCCTCGTAGACCACGCCGCCGAGCAGATCATGAAACTTGTGATAGGCGCGTTTCCACAGTGCGCGGAACGCGCGGGCCGACGAGACGATCGGGTAGTAGTGCAGGCCGTAATGCGCGCAGATCTCGGCGATCTTGTAGGGCATGCCGGCGCCGCAGGTGACGCCGTGGATCATGCCCTTGGCGCCTTCCAGCACGCCGTGCAGCACGCGCTCCGCGCCCGCCATCTCCCAGAGCACGTTCATGTGGATGCGGCCATGGCCGTTGGAGGCTTCGTAGGCGATTTTCGCCTGGGTGATGCCGCCCTTGATCGCATAGGCAAGCAGCTCCTCATGGCGCTCGCGCCGGGTCTTGCCGTGATAGATCTGCGGGATCGGGTTGCCGTCGGCGTCATACGAATCCGCGTTGACGCCGGAGAAGGTGCCGATGCCGCCGGCCGCCGCCCAGGCGCCCGACGACTCGCCATTAGAGACCGAGATGCCCTTGCCGCCTTCCACCAGCGGCAGAGCCTCGATCCCCGATATCTTCAGCGTGTTCAGCGGCTTCAAATCAAAACTCCCAGGCCTTCTTTCCACGTCATCGCCGGGCTTGACCCGGCGATCTTTCAGGGCAGGCACCAGATGCCCGGATCAAGTCCGGGCATGACGGTTTCTTTTTGGATTATACGCCTTTGGCCAAGCGGGCCAAGACGGCGCCGGGCGCATCGGTGAAGACGCCGTCGGCGCCCCATTCGATGAGCCGCGCGGCGCGTTCCGGTGCGTTGACCGTCCAGACCAGCACGCCATAGCCGGCCTGTTTCAGCTCGGTCATCCAGCCCTGGGTGGCGTGGTCGGTGTCGATGTTCATGGTGGCGGCCGCGACGCTCCGCGCCTTGGCCAGCCAATCGACTTCGCGGCCCCAGATCAGATAGCCGCGGGGAAACTCCGGCGCCTCGGCATGCGCCGTGCGCAGGCATTCCAGCTCGAAGCTCGAGATCAGCGGCTTCGGCTTGGCTGCGGGCCAGAGCTTGCGGAGCTCCGTCATCACCGCTTTGGCCAGCTCGGCATGGCGCTTCTCGGGCGCCGCCTTGATCTCGACATTGGCCATGAGGTCAAGCTCGGTGAGACAGGCGATGGTCTCGGCCAGGGTCGGAAGCCTGGCGCCCTCGAACGACTTCCCGAACCAGAAGCCGGCGTCGAGGGACTTGAGCTCGGCGATGGACTTGAGATGCGCCGGGCCCTTGCCGCTGGTGGTGCGGTCGAGCGTGTCGTCGTGCAGCACGAAACACTGTCCGTCGGCCGAGAGGCCGACGTCGAACTCGACCCACTTCGCACCCTGCCTGGCCGCCTCGCGGAAGCCCTCCAGGGTGTTCTCGGGGGCGGCCAAGGCCGCGCCCCGATGCCCGATCACCTGCGGAAGTTGGAGCGCCACGCGGGCGGCTCCTTACTCAGCCTGGCGATCCGCGTTCCGCTGGGCGCGACGCTCGGCGTCTTCCTTGGCGATCTGGTCGCTGATGTCGGCGCCGGTCGCCTGATCGACCACCTTCATCGAAAGCTTCACCTTGCCGCGGTCATCCATGCCGATGACCTTGACCTTCACCGTCTGGCCGACGGCGACGACGTCGCCAACCTGCTTCACCCGCTGCGGGGCGAGCTCGCTGATATGCACCAGGCCGTCGCGGCTCCCCAGGAAGTTCACGAAGGCGCCGAAGTCCATGATCTTCACGACCTTGCCTTCGTAGATCACGCCCTGCTCCGGCTCGGCCACGATCCCCTTGATCCAGTTGATCGCCTTCTCGGCGGCGGCGGCATCGACCGCCGCCACCTTGATCGTGCCATCGTCCTCGATGTCGATCTTGGCGCCGGTCATCTCGGTGATCTCGCGGATCACCTTGCCGCCGGTGCCGATCACTTCGCGGATCTTGTCCTTCGGGATGTTGATCACGGTGATGCGCGGCGCGTTCTGGTTCACGCTGTCGCGGGCGCCGGTGAGAGCCTTGGCCATTTCGCCCAGGATGTGGAGACGGCCGCCCTTGGCCTGCTCCAGTGCGATCTGCATGATCTGCGCGGTGATGGACGTGATCTTGATGTCCATCTGCAGGGCGGTGATGCCCTGGTCGGTGCCGGCCACCTTGAAGTCCATGTCGCCGAGGTGATCCTCGTCGCCGAGGATGTCGGAAAGGACGGCGAACTTGTCGCCTTCCTTGATCAGGCCCATGGCGATGCCCGCCACCGGACGCTTCAGCGGAACGCCGGCATCCATCAGCGAGAGCGAGGTGCCGCAGACGGTCGCCATTGACGAGGAGCCGTTGGACTCGGTGATCTCCGAGACGATGCGGACGGTGTAGGGGAAGTCGTCGCCGACCGGGAGCATCGGACGCACCGCGCGCCAGGCCAGCTTGCCATGGCCGATTTCGCGGCGGCCCGGCGAACCCATGCGACCCGCCTCGCCCGTGGAATAGGGCGGGAAGTTGTAGTGCAGCATGAACTTCTCGCGGTATTCGCCGGCGAGCGCGTCGATGATCTGCTCGTCCTGGCCGGTGCCGAGGGTGGCAACGACGAGGGCCTGGGTCTCACCGCGGGTGAACAGCGCCGAGCCATGGGCGCGCGGCAGCACGCCGACTTCCGAGACGATCGGGCGCACGGTCTTCAGGTCGCGGCCGTCGATGCGGCTGGAGGTCGCGAGGATGTTGCCGCGGACGATGTCCTTCTCCAGCTCCTTGAAGAGCTTGCCGACCAGCTCGGCCTTCTTCTCGTCGGTGCCGATGGTCTCCTTCGCCTTGGCCTTCACCTCGGCGACCTTGTTGGTGCGCTCCTGCTTGGCGGTGACCTTGTAGGCATCGGCGAGCGAGGTCGAGAACTGGCTCTTCAGCGCGCCGTAGACGGCGTCCACTTCCGGGTTGGCTTCCGCCAGGGCCCAGGGCTCCTTCGCCGCCTGCTCGGCGAGCTCGATGATCGCGTTGATCACCGGCTGGAACTGCTGATGACCGAAGTTGACCGCGCCCAGCATGACCTCTTCCGAGAGCTCCTGCGCTTCCGACTCCACCATCAGCACGCCTTCGGCGGTGCCGGCGACCACGAGGTCGAGCTTGGAGTTCGGCAGGTCGCTGAGCTTCGGGTTCAGCACATACTGGCCTTCGATGTAGCCGACGCGCGCGGCGCCGATCGGGCCCATGAAGGGAATGCCGGAGAGCGTCAGCGCCGCGGAAGCGCCGACCATGGCGACGATGTCCGGATCGTTCTCCATGTCATGGGAGAGAGTGGTGCAGACCACCTGGGTCTCATGACGATAGGCGGCGTGGAACAGCGGGCGGATCGGCCGGTCGATCAGGCGCGAGGTGAGAATTTCCTTCTCGCTCGGACGGCCTTCGCGCTTGAAGAAGCCGCCGGGGATCTTGCCCGCGGCGAAGGTCTTCTCCTGGTAGTTGACGGTCAGCGGGAAGAAATCGACGCCCGGCTTCGGCGCCTTGGCGCCGACCGCGGTGCAGAGCACCACCGTGTCGCCGTAGCTCGCGAGCACGGCGCCATCGGCCTGGCGGGCAATGCGGCCGGTCTCGAGAACGAGCTTGCGGCCACCCCAGTTGAGTTCTTTCCGGAAAATCTTGAACATTGGATTCGAGTCCTTTCAGACTCCCGCAGATCGGGAGTCTCATACAGCGTTGCGACCGATGCGACGCCGGACCCGCGGAAGCAACGCTGCTCAAGTTTTGTGGTGCGTTGCTTGCGTCGGCCCGGCCCCGAAAGATCCCGCTTGCCGGTCGCGGTAATTGGGCGGGATCCTGAATGTGACAATCCCGCCCCTTTGCAGGGACGGGATCGTTTCGTCGTTAGCGGCGCAGGCCGAGACGGCTGATGATCTCGGTGTAGCGCGCGTTGTTCTTCTTCTTGAGATAGTCGAGCAGGCGACGGCGCTGGCCGACCATGACCAGCAGGCCGCGACGGGAATGGAAATCCTTCTCGTGGCCCTGCAGGTGTTCCGTCAGATTCTTGATCCGCTCGGAGAGGATTGCGATCTGAACTTCGGGGCTGCCGGTGTCGTTGGTGCCCTTGGCGTATTCCTTGATGACTTCCGATTTCCGCTCTGCGGTAATCGACATCGGGTTTCTCCTTTCGAGAAATCTAAAGGTTCATCACGCGCACCGGAACGAGCTCGCCTGCTTCGAAACGGGTCAAAGCAACCAGCCTGCCTTCCGACATGGCGCAAACCATGTCGCCCGGGGCAAATCCCCGGATGCGGTCGCGGTCTAGACGGTGGAGAAGCCCAACCGGTTGTCCGGACCGAAGGCGTATCGCCTCGGTGGCCGTCAAGGCCAGTGCCGGGATGTCGTCCAGCGCGGTCTCGATCGGCAAAACGTGCTTAAAAGCGGCGGGACTATGTCCCAAAGCCTTCAGGGGGTCCAGCGAAATCGCCCCCGCCTCGGTGAAGGGACCCACCCCCGTCCGGCGCAGGGCTGAGACATGCCCGACCGACCCCAGCGCCAGCGCGATATCCCGGGCTAAGGCCCTCATATAAGTGCCTTTTCCGCACTTTACCGCGAAGGTCGCGTGGTCCGGATCGGGCCGTTCGGTGAGCTGCAGATCGTGGATTTCCACGGTCCGGGGCGCGAGCTCAACCACCTCCCCGTCCCGGGCCAGGTCATAGGCCCGCTCGCCCTGGACCTTGATGGCCGAGAAGGCCGGCGGGGTCTGGGTCACCGACCCGGTGAAGCGGGGCAGGACCGCGACGATCTCGGCATCCGAGGGCCGGACATCGGAGCGGGCGGTCACCTCGCCCTCGCCGTCATCGGTGGTCCGGGCCTCGCCGAATTTCAGGGTGAAGCGGTAGGCCTTCTCGCCGTCCATGACCAAGGACATGGTCTTGGTCGCTTCGCCGAGCGCAATCGGCAGCACGCCGCTCGCCAACGGGTCGAGGGTCCCGCCATGGCCGGCCTTCTGGGCGTCGAACAGCCGCTTCACCGCGCCCACCGCCGCGGTCGAGGTGATGCCGACCGGCTTGTCCAGGATCACCCAGCCATCGACCTTCTGGCCCTTCTTGCGCCGAGCCATCAGTTTTCGTCTTCGTCGCGGCGCGGGTGTTTCGTACCCCCACCCCTACCCTCCCCCGAATCGGGGGAGGGGGATTCTTCTCCCGCCCCCGATTCGGGGGCGGGCCGGGGTGGGGGTACGTCCGCATCATCAAACTCGTCGTCGTCGCGCGCGAGGTCGCGGGCGACGGCGGGATCGTGCAAGGCGGCTTCGATCCGGCTCGCCTCGTCGAAGCTTTCGTCGAGCTTGAAGCGGATGGTCGGCGAGAACTGCATCCGCACTTCACGCGCCAGCATGCCGCGAAAATAGCCGGCGGCACGGTTCAGCGCCTTGATCAGTGGCGCGGAATCCTCGCCGCTCACCGTGGCGCCCAGCGGCACGACGAAGGCGGTGGCGTTCCGGAGGTCCGGGCTGATCCTGACCTCGGTGACCGTGACCTGCTTGCCGTAGAGGTCGGGATCATCCAGCCGGTCGGCCTCGAAAGTCAGGATGTGCGACAGCGCATGGCGAATCTCTTCGCCGACCCGCAAGGGGCGCTGACCGGTGGGGGTGGATGATTTCTTCTTCCTGGGCATTTCCGCGCTGCAATTGCGCGGATTGGCGCGAGAGTCAAGCTTTCCGGCACGCCGGCCCCGGGACCTGGCCGGAAGGCCCGGGAGTCCCGGACGTTGACGGGAGTCAAGGTGCGACCCTGCCGACCGGCCCATCTTCCCAGAAGTCATTTCGCTGAGGAGCCGTCGATGCCGCGTGCCGCCCGCCACGACTTGAAGATCAGCAAGACAAAGATCGCCGGGTCGAGGCAGTCCGCGCAACCCGGCGCTCCCGGCGCCGACCGTCCCGCGGCGGCGCTGCTGGCGGCCGGCAAGGCACTGCGCGACAAGCTCCCGCGCCAGGATCACGCGATCTTCAAGCGCGACAAGAAGCTCGACGTGCTGGCGCTGCTGAAGGCTTCGGATCGCGGGCGAATCGAGCAGCTGCTCCCGATCCGCTACGGGCGGATGCTGCAATCGCCCTTCGCCTTCTTTCGCGGCTCGGCAGGCGTGATGGCGGCCGACCTCGCCAAGTCACCGGCAACCGGCATCCAGGTGCAGGCCTGCGGCGACTGTCATCTGATGAACTTCGGCGGCTTCGCCACGCCGGAGCGCAACATCCTCTTCGACATCAACGATTTCGACGAGACCGCGCCGGCGCCCTGGGAATGGGACCTGAAGCGCCTGGTGGCGTCCTTCGTGCTGGCGGCCCGAAGCGTCGGGCTTTCCGACAGCAAAGCGCGCGACATCGCCGTTACCTGCGCGCGTGGCTATCGCAAGCAACTCCAAGCCTATTCCGAGATGAGCCCGCTCGAGGTCTGGTACGCCCGGATCACGCTAGACGACCTGCTGGCCGAAGCGCCCGCGGCGCTGCGCAAGAATTATGGCCCCGGGCTCCTGGCTCGGGTCAAGAAGGCGACCGCCGATCTTTCCTCGGAGCTGATCTATCCCGAACTCGCCGGCCTGGTCGGCGGCCAGGTCCGCATCCATGACGCGCCGCCCCTGATCTACCATCCCGACGACGTCAGTGCCGACGAATGGCACGACCTGCTGCAGGCGGGTTTGCACGACTACGCCAAGACCCTGGCCGACGACCGGCGCGCGCTGATCGACCAGTACCGGCTGGTGGATGGCGCGATCAAGGTGGTGGGGATCGGCAGCGTCGGCACCAGTTGCCTGGTCATCCTGATGATGTCGGCCAACAACGATCCCCTGTTCCTGCAATGGAAGGAAGCGCGGCAGTCGGTGCTCGAGCCCTATGCCGGCGAGAGCGTCTACACCCATCCCGGCCAGCGCGTGGTGATGGGGCAGCGGCTGATGCAGCCGGCGACCGACGTCTTCATGGGCTGGGCCACCGGCCGCGGCGGCAAGCGCGGCTACATGCGCCAGCTGCGCGATGTGAAGATCAAGCCGCTGGTCGAGACCATGGACGCGGCGGCACTGACCTTCTATGCGAAGATGTGCGGCTGGGTGCTGGCGCGGGCCCATACCAAGGCCGGCGCCCGTGAGCTGGAGATCGCCGGCTATCTCGGCAGCCAGGACAATTTTGACGAGGCGATGGGAAAGTTCGCCATCGCCTATGCCGACCAGGCCGAGCGCGACCACGCGGCTCTCAAAGCCGCGGTGCGCGCCGGCAAGATCGCCGTGCACATCGAGGAGTAGCCGCGCCGGAGGTCAAGCGTTGCGCGCGGAATACCAGGCCAGCGCCAGGGCTTCGGTCTGGTCGATCCAGGGCCGTTTTGCCGCGCCATAGGCATGGGAATCGCCGGGATGCTGGTCCCGCGCGCGGCGCTTCACCGCGGCATAGGCGGAAGCGGCGCCGGGGTGGGTGCGGAGATAATCCCGAAAGGCGAGATGGCGATGGGCATCGGGCGATCCCATGACAAAGAAGTGGAGCTGCGCCATCCGCCGCGTGCCGACATCCCGGGTGCAATAGCGCCGCCCGGGAGTGCCGTACTCGCCATGCCAGCGATAGCCCAGCGCCTCGACCGCGGCGCGCTCCCGATCCAGCGCCTCCAGATCGGTCACCAGGAGCATGAGGTCGATGATCGGCTTGGCGATCAGCCCCGGCACCGAAGTCGAGCCGATGTGGTGCGCGGCGACCAGCGTGGGCTCCAACACCCGCAGCCGCGCAATCCGCTCCTGCGCCTGCCGCGGCCAGTCGGGATCGTAGTCGGTGAAGTGGACGGGGAAAGGATCGGGCATACGTCGATCGTAACACAGTTCCACTTCCGCTCTCGTCGCCACGTGCCAGCACCCCAAGTTGACCGCATCTCGCGCCGCGACTTAGAGTTCGAGCCGCCGCCGAAGCCGAGGAGTGATCTGCGCATGCGTTTCTGGTTCCGAGCCGCCCTCGCAGCCATGGTCATCGGGCATTCCGGCCTGGCTATGGCCGACGGAAACGGTGACTTCGTCGAATGCGTTGCAGCGTTCCTCCAGGAAGACGACGACAAGGCGCTGGCGCTCTGTACCCTGGCCCTGAAGTCGGGCGATCTTTCCCATCAGCAGACCGTCAACGCGCTGACCACTCGAGGCGCTCTCTATGTAAGCAAAGGCGACTACGACAAGGCCATCCAAGACTTAGATGAGGCGATCCGCCTGAAGCCGGGCGAAGCCAGCGCCTACAACAACCGAGGCATTGCCTATGCCGGCAAAGGCGAATACGACCGGGCAATCCAGGACTTCGACCAGGCGATCCTGCTGAAGCCGGACGATGGAGCGGCCTATACAGGTCGCGCCAGCACTTACGCCAACAAGGGCAAGTATGACTTGGCGATCCAGGGATATGACCAGGCGATTCGGCTGAGCCCGAACTCGACGTACGTTTCCCTATCGAGAGCCAAGCTGCTGTTCGAACTCGCCCGTTTCAGCGACGCCGTCGACGCGCTCGAGGAATTGGTCGACGCCCATCCCGAACTTGCCGAAGGCGCACTCTGGCTCTCTCTGGCGCAGCGGCGCGCAGGGGACGGCGCCGATGACGCACTGAAGGCCCATGAAGAAGCGCTCGATCTGGGGGAGTGGCCCGGGGCCGTGGTTCGCCTCTACCTTGGCCAGATCTCGCGGGACGCAGTGCAGGCAGCCACCCATGATCCGGATGAAGCAACCGCGCGGCTTCGCTCTTGCGACGCCGCGTTCTACATCGCCGAGCTGGATCTCATCTCCGGGCAGATCGAGTCGGCCAAGCCTGGATTCCAGCATGTCATCGACATCTGCCCCAAGAGCTACACCGTATCTCGGATAGCCAAGGCAGAGCTCGGCCGGTTGTAGAGAAACAAAAGGCCGGATGTCACCATCCGGCCTTCTCGTTCTGGATCGAGGCTCCTGGCGTTACGCCAAGGCTCTCGCGACTTCTTCCATTTCGAAGCACTCGATGACGTCGCCCTTCTGGATGTTGTCGTAGTTCTCGAAGGCCATGCCGCATTCGAAGCCTTCCTTCACCTCGCGGACCTCGTCCTTGAAGCGGCGGAGGGTTTTGAGCGTGCCCTCGTGGATCACCACGTTGTCGCGCAGCAGGCGCACCTTGGCGCCGCGCTTGACCTGGCCTTCGGTCACCATGCAGCCGGCAACCTTGCCGACCTTGGTGATGTTGAAGATCTCGCGGATCTCCGCGTTGCCGAGGAACTGCTCGCGCAGGGTCGGCGCCAGCATGCCCGAGAGGGCCGCCTTCGCGTCATCCACCACATTGTAGATGATCGAGTAGTAGCGGATATCGACATGGTCGCGCTTGGCCAATTCGCGCGCTTGAGGATTCGCGCGGACGTTGAAGCCGATGATCAGGCCGGCCGAAGCACGGGCCAGCGTCACGTCGGATTCGTTGATGCCGCCGACGCCGGAATGCAGGATCCGCACCGCGACTTCATCGGTCGAGAGGTTGTTCAAGCTGTTGACGATCGCCTCGACCGAGCCTTGGACGTCGGCCTTGATCACCACCGGCAGCTCCTTGGCCTCGCCGGTCGCGATCTTGGAGAACATCTCCTCGAGCGTGCCGCGCGCACCCGCCGCCGCCTGCTTCTGGCGGAGCTGATGCTGGCGGAACTCGGTGATCTCGCGGGCGCGGGCCTCGGATTCGACCACCGAGAAGACATCGCCGGCCTGCGGCGTGCCCTGGAGGCCGAGTACCTCGACCGGGGTCGCGGGGCCGGCATTGTCGACATTGGCGCCGCGCTCGTCGAGCATCGCGCGGACGCGGCCCCATTCGGTGCCGGCGACGAAGATATCGCCGACATGGAGCGTGCCCTTTTGCACGAGGAGGGTCGCCACCGCGCCGCGGCCGCGCTCCAGCTTGGCCTCGATGACGGCGCCCTGGGCCATGCGGTTCGGGTTGGCCTTCAGGTCGAGGATTTCCGCCTGCAGCAACAACGTCTCCTCGAGCTTGTCGAGGTTCATCTTGGTCTTGGCCGAGACTTCGACGGTCAGGATGTCGCCGCCCAGGTCTTCGGTCACCAGCTCGTGGTTCAAGAGCTCCTGGCGGACCTTCTGCGCGTTCGCATCCGGCTTATCCATCTTGTTGATGGCGACCAGGATCGGCACTTCCGCGGCCTTCGCGTGGCGGATCGCCTCGACGGTCTGCGGCATGATGCCGTCATCGCCGGCGACCACCAGCACGACGATGTCGGTCACGTTCGCGCCGCGCGCGCGCATCTCGGTGAAGGCCGCGTGGCCCGGCGTGTCGATGAAGGTGATCTTCTTTCCGGCAGGCGTGGTCACTTGATAGGCGCCGATATGCTGGGTGATGCCGCCCGCTTCATGGGCCGCGACATCGGCCTGGCGGATCGCATCCAGCAGCGACGTCTTGCCGTGATCGACATGGCCCATGATGGTGACGACCGGCGGCCGCGGCAGCAGATGCTCGGCTGAATCTTCCTCGCCCTCGACGCCGACTTCGACGTCCGACGCCGAGACGCGGCGCATGCGATGGCCGAACTCGGAGATCACGAGCTCCGCGGTATCGGCGTCGATGGTCTGGTTGATGGTCGCCATCACGCCCATCTTCATCAGCGCCTTGATCACGTCGCCGCCGCGTTCCGCCATGCGGTTCGCCAGCTCCTGGACGGTGATCGCTTCCGGCACGATGACGTCGCGCACGACCTTCAAGGCCGCGCCCTGATCCATCATCAGCGCGCGCTTCTCCTTCTCGGTGCGGCGACGGAAGGCCGCGACCGAACGGGTGCGCTCGCTGCCCTCGGTGTCGAGGGCCTGGACCACGGTCAGCTTGGCACCGCGACGGCGTTCGTCGCCACGGGTGCGGGTCGGCGCCGGCTTCGGCGCGACCGCCGGACGGCCGGGGATACCGACGCGACGACGCGGCGCGTCGTCCGCTTCCTCGGTCGCCTGCTTGGCCATCGCCTTGTTGAGATGCATCTTGCCGACATGGGCATGCGCGCCCGCTTCGGCGGTCTTCTCGGCGCGTGCGGCGGTCACCGCGGCGGCCTGCGCCTGGGTCTCGCGCGCGACCTTGGTGGCTTCCTCGGCGGCCTTGCGTTCTTCCTCTTCGCGGCGGCGCTTGTCGACCTCGGCCTTCTCGCGCTCGGTCCGTTCGGCGGCGCGCTTGGCCTCTTCCTCCTCGAACTGCTTGCGGACGTCCTCGTCGCGCTTGGCCTGCTCGAGCGCCTTGGTGCGGGCGACCCGCTCATGCTCGGTCAGGGTGTGGTGCGGACGGTCGTCAACCTCCACCGCGGCCGGCGCCGGCGTGGTCAGGCCAAGCTTCGCCTCGGCCTCGTGCGGGACCTCGGTCATCTTGCCGCCGGCGCCCTGGGTGTAGGTGCGCTTCTTCTTCAGCTCGACCGTGACCGTCTTGGTGCGGCCATGCGGGAAGCTCTGGCGAACCTGGCCGCCATCGACCGTCTTCTTCAGCTCCAGCTTGCCCGGCGAGGACAGCTTGAGCGGTTTCCGGGTCGGGGCTTCGGTTTCGTTGCTCATCGTTGCTTCAGTTCCAGTTCCGCTTTGGTCGCTTGGTTCATTCGGTTCGAGGCTGAGCCGATGCGTGGCCCGCACCGGCAACCCCGTCGTCAGAGAGTCCTTGTTGGCGCCGCAGCACCGTCTTGAGGCGGTTGGCCAGCCCGCCCGGGGCCACCGCGACATGCACGGCATGGTCCCGCCCGATGGCCCGGCCAAGCTGCTCGGCCGTCAGCGGCGCCCATATCTCTACCTCAGGAAGGGTGCGTCGCGCCAGCTTTGCGCGCCCATCCGCCCCGGCATCCTTGGCCTCGATCAGCAAAACCGCCTTGCCGGTGCGCAAAGCGACATCGACCTTTTCGAAACCGGTCACCAAACTGCCACTTCGCCGGGCCAGGCCCAGCAGATCGACGACCTGCCGGTCAATCAGACCCGCCACCCGGTCCACCAGATCGGGATCCGGCCTGACCGGCGCCCGCATCGCCTTGGCGAAGGCGTTCTTCTTGACCGCCTCGGCCAGGACCTTGCGGCTGGCGGTGACCCAATAGCCCCGGCCGGGAAGATTTTCCGACAGGTCCGGCACGATCGCGTTGTCGGGCCCGAGCACGAAGCGGATCAGCTGGTCCTTCTCCAGGGCCTGCCGGGTCACGATGCAGCTCCGCTCGGGCAAGGTGGAATCGGCCGCGCTGCCCGAAACCGGCATCGCCTCCCCTCCGTCCTTGACCGTCATCGTCGCTGCTACCATGCCTTCAAGCCTTACTTCTCATCCGCAAACCAATGGGCGCGGGCCGCCATGATGATGGCGTTGGCATCCTCGGTCGAAACCTCGAAATCCTTGAGGATTCCGTCCTTCGGGTCATTGAGCTCGTCGGCGGCGAGGTCGGCGAGGTCGTCCAGCGACTTCACGCCCTTCTCGCCCAACGCCACCAGCATGGCCGGGGTCAGGCCCTCGATGGCGGCGACATCGTCGGCGACGCCCAGCTCGCGGCGGCGCGCGTTCATGCGCTCGGCCTCGGCTTCGATCCAGGCCAGGGCCCGGGTCTTCAGCTCGGTGGCGACGTCTTCGTCGAAGCCTTCGATGCCGGCCAGGTCCTCGGTCGGCACATAGGCCACTTCTTCAATGGAGGTGAACCCTTCGGTCACCAGCAATTGGGCAATGACGTCATCGACATCAAGGGCGTCCATGAACATCTGCGAGCGGGTCTTGAACTCTTCCTGGCGCCGCTTGCTCTCCTGCTCTTCGGTCAGGATGTCGATGTCGAAGCCGGTCAGCTGCGAGGCCAAACGCACGTTCTGGCCGCGGCGGCCGATCGCCAGCGAAAGCTGCTCGTCGGGAACCACGACCTCGATACGGCCGGAATCCTCGTCGAGCACGACCTTGGCGACCTCTGCAGGCGCGAGGGCGTTCACGACAAACGTGGCCGGATCCGGCGACCAGGGAATGATGTCGATCTTCTCGCCCTGGAGCTCCTGGACGACCGCCTGGACGCGGCTGCCGCGCATACCGACGCAGGCACCCACCGGGTCGATGCCGCTGTCATGGGAGATGACGGCGATCTTGGCGCGGCTTCCGGGATCGCGGGCCACGGCCTTGATCTCGATGATGCCGTCATAGATCTCCGGCACTTCCTGGGCGAACAGCTTCGCCATGAAATCGGGATGGGTGCGGGAGAGGAAAATCTGCGGCCCGCGCGGCTCTTCGCGCACGTCGAGGATCAGCGCCCGGACGCGGTCGCCGTTGCGGAAGGTCTCGCGCGGCAGCAGCTCGTCCCGGCGCAGCATGGCTTCGCCGCGGCCGAGATCCACGGTCACGTTGCCGAACTCGACGCGCTTCACCAGGCCGTTGATGATCTCGCCCTTGCGGTCCTTGAACTCCTCGAACTGGCGCTTGCGCTCGGACTCACGGACCTTCTGGACGATCACCTGCTTGGCGGTCTGGGCGGCGATGCGGCCGAAATCGATCGGCGGCAGCTCGTCGATGATGAAGTCGCCGACCTTCAAATTGGCGTCGCGGCGATGCGCGGCCTTGAGCGGAATCTGGGTCGCTTCGTTCTCGACGACCGTATCGACCACTTCCTGCACGCGGGTCAGCTTGATCTCGCCGGTCTTGCGGTCGATCGCGGCGCGGATGTCGTGCTCATGGCCATACTTCGAGCGGCCCGCTTTCTGGATCGCCTGCTCCATCGCGATCAGCACTTCGTCGCGGTCGATGCTCTTCTCGCGGGCGACCGCGTCGGCGACCTGCAGCAGCTCCATCCGGGGGATGGCGATCGTGGTGTCCATGGCCATGGCTTCTTCTCTCTAACCTCGGTCTCTCAATTCAGCGTTTCTGGTTCTTCGTTGGCGCCACCGTCATTCGCCTCATGCGCGGCGATGAGATCGTCGGTCAGCACCAGCTTGGCTTTCTCGATTTCTTCCAGCGGCAGCGCGAGCGCCGCGCCTTCCACTTCGATCTTCACGTTCTGCGCGTCCAGGCCGAGCAGCTTGCCCTTGAAGCGCTTGCGGCCGTCGATGGGCGCCCGGGTCTCGAGCTTCGCCTCGAAGCCGGCGAAACGCTCGTAATCCTTGGGCCGGGTCAGCGGCCGGTCGATGCCGGGCGAGGAGACCTCGAGCGAATAGGCACCCTCGATCGGGTCCTCGACATCCATCACCGCGGAGATCGCACGCGACAGATGCGTGCAGTCGTCGAGCGACATGTTGAGCCCGTCCTTGCGCTCCGCCATGACCTGGAGAGTCTTGCGGTGGCCGCCGGACACGGTGAGGCGCACGAGCTCATAGCCCATGCCTTCCACCGTCGGCGTGATGATGCGTTCAATCGTCTGGCTCAGCGCCATTCTGCTCTTCAGTCCGTGTCGCTATCCCCAGGCGCCGAATGAGACTCGGGCAATAAAAAAGGCGGGCCGTTGGCCCACCCTTATCTGGATCTCATAACGACCCTGGGATTTGCCGGGAATATAGGCTTTTCCGGCAGGCTGGCAAGGGGTTCCGCGACGGCAATATGGCGAAGTCCCTGGAAACGGCCCGGGAAAACCCCATATTGTTGCGCTCCCCGGATTTGTTGTGACGTGGCAATAGGTTAACGAGCTTCGGCATGTCGCCGCGACACTTGATCCTCCCGGCTTGGCTGATCGGCGCGCTGGCGCCGCGTCTCTACAACGAAATCGGCTTGGCGATCTCCGGCCCTCCCGGCGGCGCTGCTGTCCTGCCATCGGCATCTTCCTGGGTGACGGAAAGCGTGATTGCGCTCGTTCCGGCCATCGGCGCGGCTGCCGCCAAGATCTACCCCGCGCCCGCGCCGGAACAGGCGGCGCTGCTGCACTATGCAGCCGTCGACCTTGCCTGGGCTGCGGTCTTTGCACTCACGACCATCCTGCTGCTGGCGCCGGGGATGCTTGCGCCCGCGCCGTTCAACGCGCTTTTCCCGCATTTCAAGCAGCGCATCAAGACCGGGAGACGGGTCCTCCTCTTCCTCGGCAGCATTTCCATGTGCCTGCTGGCGCTCATCGTTGCGTTCGCCGGCGTGATCGAGATTTTCCATGGCGACGTGGTTACGGATGCGCATCGCTATTGTTCGGTCTCGGATGGCTGGGGGAAGCATTCCCGCTGCCTCGCCCATGCCGACCATGACTTCGCCGGGACTGTCCGCAAGCTGGGCTGGGTCATCAGCGGCATCGCTGCTTTCGCGGGCCTCATCTTTTGGGCGATTCCCGGATCCCTTCGCTATGCGTACTGGATCGCCACCTGGAAGGGTCGGCGCTCGCGGTTCTCGTGACAGAGCGCTTTGTGTGAGTCACCACGTAAATACGTTAACAGCCCAACAGAAAATGTGATACTTATCATATACTTCGCTGCGATTCTCCTGCAGGCTGTCCGGGCTCGACATCGTTTCGGCCAATCAGGAGCGGATCCATGACGAAGCACGACCAGAAGCCTCATCCGGCCCAGCCCAACACAAAACCGGCGACGGACGGCGTTCTTGCCGACGAGACGCTGGATCGCGTCAACGGCGGCACCGCCTGCGAGACCCTGTCCAACGTCTCGAAGACCCGCAGCGAAATCTCGATGACCTTCGCCCGCAACGCGCGCGGCTAGGTCAAGCGCATCGGGATCTGGACCGGCGGCGGCTGGAGCGTAGAATGACCCGCGTGGGGCGGACCCTTTCACTGGGGGACCGGCATGGCGAGGGGCGTTCGAACAGCAGCCGCCAAGCGGCGTCACCGCAGCAAGCCGAAGCCGGCCGGGCCGCGCGCGAAGACCAGGCCGCGCGCCAAGGCGAAGGGTAAAGCAAAAGCCCGAACGACCACGACGACAATGCGCGCCGCCCGGCGGCTGATCGCGCGCAACATCGGCGTGCGCGATCCCAATCGGGTGTTCGAGCCGGTCGAGCGTGACCTCAGCCTGCTCTCGCTGGTGATCGAGGCGGCGCCTTCGGCCAGCGCCACAGCGCTGCGCCGGCATCTTGAGCGGGTCTACGGCGACGTCATCGTCACGCGCCTGTTTCCCGATTACCGCGAAGGCACGGATATTCCGTCGCTCCAGAACTATTACGTGGCGACCTTACCCGCGGTCAGCCTCAACAACCTGATCGCCAACCCGCATGATATCGCCTATGCGGCGGTCGAGAAGGGCGTGGTCGCCGGCGCCGAGCCGGACCTGCCGGTCTCGCCCCTCAGCGTCATCTGCAAGGACCCGCGCGCGGAATCCCACGCGGACAAGCGCTGGTCGCTGACCCAGATGCGCGTGCCGCGGGCCTGGGACAAGCTGGCCGATGCCGGGAAGGACCGCGGCGGCGGGATCACCATCGGGCATATCGACACCGGGATCACCAACCACGACCTGCTGTCCCGCCAGACCAATCCGATCGGCGGTTTCGACGAGATCCGCGGCAGCCCGAGGGGCGAGGATCCGCTGCCGAGCGACCAGAGCCTGGCGCTCGCGGAGTTCTTCGGCCATGGCACACAGACGGCCAGCATCATCGCCGCCGATCCCGGCAACGTCGATGCAGAGCTGAGCGGCATCGCGCCCGATGCGAAGCTGGAGCCGATGCGGGTGACGCGGTCCGTCGTCCTGGTCCCGCCCAGCATCGCCGCCCAAGGCATCGACCGCGCGGTGCGGCAGAACTGCGACATCCTCTCGATCAGCCTGGGCGGAGTCACCGGAACCGGCGTCTGGGCGGCGATCCGCAATGCCTATGCCCGGGACATGCTGATCTGCTGCGCCGCGGGACAATGCGTGCCGGTCGTGGTCTGCCCGGCGCTCTATCCGCAATCGATCGCCGTCGGCGGCGCACGGCGCCGGACCGACGCCGGTGGCGGCATCATGGAGGGCCCCTGGACCCGCAGCGCCTCGGGACGCCTGGACATCGCGGCTTCCGCCGAGAATGTCTGGAATGCCACGGCCAGCCGGCTGTTGCCTTCGACCGGCACCAAGCAATCGGAAGGGACCTCGTTTGCGGCGCCCGCGGTGGCGGCGATCGGCGCGCTGTGGCTGCGCTTCCACGACGACAAGGAGCTGAAGAACCGCTACCGCCGGCGAACCGCGCTCAACCGCGTCTTCCGGCAAGTGCTCGCGGCTTCGGCGCGGATGACGCCCTATTGGCCGGACCATGGCTGGGGCCCGGGCATCGTCGATGCGGAAGCGGTGCTGAACGCAGCGCTGCCGCCGCCCGGGCCACTGATCCCATTGCCGCAGTTCCTGCTCGACAATGACCCGCCCGACCTGTTCGGCCTGTTCGAGCGCATCTTTTGGGACCAGCCGGCGGCGGCGATCCGTGCCGTGCTCGGCCGGATGTTCGGCGCCGCCGATCCCGCAGCCTTGCGCGATCAGCTGCAGCAATACGGCGGCGAGCTCACGCGCTTGCTGCAGCAGACCGAGGAGAATTTCGAGCGGGTGCGCGATGCCGTCGCCGCCGAGGCGCAGGGCCAGGCCGATCGCGCCGCGGAGGCCGCGCATCATGTCGCCCAGTCCGCCTCCGACAAGCTGCGCTCGGTGTTCGGCTAGAGCGCCGGCATCAGGCATCGGATTTGGTGGCGCGCCGGCAAATCCGCTATGATGGCGGGTCGAAGCGGCTTCTCATTGCGATCATGCAACCGGACATCCAGGACGACGCGACGCCCGGGCAGCGCGAATATGCATTCGCCAAGGCCTATACCGAAGCGCGGGCTCGCCGCGGGTACGGACCGCGAAAGCTCGCGAGTATCGGATGGCTTGGCGCGGTGGCGCTGCCGATCCTTTGTGCCGCGGTAACGCCATGGCTCTCGACCGGAGCCGCGCCGGGCTGGATGCGCGCAACGGAGCGGCTGGGCGAGGCTTTCGCCGTTCCCCTGCCCTTGCGCTTCGTCGCGCGGGAGGTCTTCGGGAACGATCAGGGCAGCGCGTCGAAATTCATGAGCATCGCCGGCATCGATCTTCTTTCCATCGTCTGCGCCTGCCTCTGCGCCTTCAGCCTGCTGCCGCGACCGCGCCTGCGCCCGAAGCCGGACGGCATCCAGATCAGCTTCCTGAACGACCTCACCAAGGGCTTCCGCCTCGGCAAAACACGCCGCTCGCTGCGCGTCGGCGGCGCAGCGGGCGGCGTCGTAAGCGCACTGTTCATGCTCGTGCTGATCCTCGGTGGCCTGCACTTCTTATTCCTGCGGCCGATGCAGGAGGGCAGGTTCTTCGCCGATGTTCGGGTGGAATGCGCAGTCAATCCAGCTGTACTGGAGCCCGAAAGCAGCGGGCGGAGCGCCACACCCCATTGCCTTGAAACCAGCGCCTGGCACCTGGCCTGGCGCGCGAGCTTCGCCGGGCTCGCGGTTCCTCTCACCCTGCTGCTGGCGCTCAACTACGCGATCTATCCGGTCTGGCTGGCCCTCGGCCGGCCGATGCGCAGCTAGACCGCCTCCCATTTGCCGCTGTCGCCGCTCTTGTAGAGCGCGTCGATGATGCGCATCTGCTGGACCGCGTCGGTGATCGGAAATGGCCAAGCCATCTCCTTCCGGACCGCCTTGGAGAAGGCTTCGGCCTGGAGCGTGTACTGGTCGCAGGGCTCGACCGCGATGGTCTCGATGCTGCTGCCCTTCAGGTCCTGGCCGGTGTCCTTGAAGATCCGGCAGGGATAGCCCGGGGGCGCGTTGAACGGGATCTCGATTTCGATCCGGCCCTTGGTGCCGAAGACCTGGACCCGCTGGTAGGGCACCAGCTGGGTCGAGACCATGAAGGAGAGCTGCCGGTTGCCGGGGAACTTCACCAGCGCGCTGGCGAGGCGATCGGTGCCGAACTTCGGGTCGCGGTCGATGATCGAGACCACGCGCTCCGGCTCGGTGCCGAAGAACCAGCGGCCGGAAATGATGCAGTAGCAGCCGATGTCGTAGATGCCGCCGCCGCCGATGTCGTTCATGTTACGGACGTTCATCGGGTCGTCGTTGAAATAGCTGAAGCTGACCTGGACCGCGCGCACCTCGCCGATGGCACCCTCGGCCACCAGCTTGCGCGCCGTCAGCCACTGCGGATGCCAGCGCACCATGAAGGCTTCGGCCACCAGCTTGCCGGAGGCGCGCTCGGCCTCGACCAGCTGCTCGGCCTCGGCGGCGGTGAGCGCAATCGGCTTCTCGCAGAGTACGTGCTTGCCGGCTTTGAGCGCCTGGATCGTTACCGGCACATGGAGGTGGTTGGGCAGCGGGTTATAGACCGCCTCGATCTCCGGATCGGCGAACAGCTCCTCATAGGAGCCATAGGCCTTGGGGATGCCGAGCTTCTTCGCCGCTTCCTGGGCCTTCTTCAAGTCGCGCGAAGCGATGCCGCGAAACTCGACCCCCTTGGCCTTGAGCATGGCCGGATTGACCTTTTCCATGCCGATCAACGCCGTGCTGACGACACCCCAGACCACCGGTTTCATGGATGCGCTCCCCTGATGAATGTTTGGAAATCGGCGCGAGTTTAGGTGCTGGATCGGCGCGCGTCGAGATGCTGGATCGCCTGAGAAAGATCGGCGAAGATGGCGAAGCTCACCCCGGGGATCCCGCATTGCCGCTCATCGCTTCGCCCGACGCCTCGCCGGAAACGGTCGGCCTGCTGCAAAGCTGGAAACTGCCGGCCGGCATGACGCTCGCGGTCGAGACCGGCCCGGTCGACAACGATGCCCTGCTGATCGAGCGCTGCGGCAAAGCCGATGCGATCCTGCTGAACTGGGCCAAGGTCTCGGGCGCGGCGATCGCGGCCTGCCCCAACCTGAAGATCATCTCCTTCCTCGGCATCGGCGTGGACGGCTTCGTCGATTTCGCCGCCGCCCAGGAACGCGGCATCCGCGTCGCCAATGTTCCCGGCTATGGCGATCGCACGGTGGCCGAGCACGCCATCGCGCTGATGTTCGGTGTCGCCAGAAGGGTGGTGCAGTTCGACGGGGTGGTGCGCGGCGGCGGCTGGGCCGAGCACCCCTCGGGCCTGGAGCTCAAGGGCCGGCGCATCGGCCTGGTGGGCTTCGGACCCATTGCCCGGGAGACCGCGCGGATGGCGCTGGGCCTGGGCATGGAGGTGGTGGCCTGGACCCGCAGCGCCGGCCGCTATCGCCGCAACTTCTCGACCGTGAAGTTCATCGACCTGGCCGAGCTGTTCGCCACCTCGGACGTGGTATCGCTGCATCTTTCGCTGAACGACGCCACCCGCGGGCTGATCGATGCGGTGCTGCTCAACTCGCTGAAGCCCAGCGCCATCGTCATCAACACCGCGCGCGGCGGGCTGATGGATTACGATTGCCTGGAGAAGCTGCTGGCCGAGAACAAGATCTATGGCGCCGGGCTCGATGTCTTCCCGACCGAGCCGATCCCGGACCGGCCGCTGATGCACCTGCCGAACGTGGTGCTGACGCCGCATATCGGCTTCAACAGCACCGCGGCGCTCGAGCGGCTGGTGCGCGGCGGGCTCGACAACATCCTCAATTTCTTCGCCGGCAAGCCGCAGAATTTGATCGTCTAGCTTGATCGCCTGATCAGGGGTGGCGAACTAGAATCTCGGTGCCGGCCTTCTTCGGCGCGACGATGTTGTAGCTGCCGTCGCCGGTCTTCTTGACGCCGAGACCGGCCCAGATTCCCTCCAGGGTATCCGCGCTGGTCGCCTTATAGGCCACGACGCCGGGCAGCTTCTCCGGGTTGCTGCTGTAGGCCACGACCAGCATATCGTCGAGCAGCACGCCGACGCCGATGCTCGGCGGCTTGGCGATCGGCCAGTAGAACACGAAGGTGTTCCCGGTGCGCTTGATCTCGATCGTGCCGGTGTAGTTGGTGAGACCGTCGCGGTTCTGCCCGAGCGTCACCTTGTAGGTGCCGTTGAGATCGGGCGAGCCTTCGAGCGTCTCCTTGCCCAGCTCCGACTTGAGATCGCCGCTGTCGGCCCAGAGGCCCTCGAGCACGCCACCCTTGACCTTGTAGACGGCGATGCCGAACTTCGTGTCGGGGCCGCCATAGCCGACGCCGATCTTGTCGCCCTGGCGGATGCCGATGCCCTTATAGGCGGCGCCTTCGGCGAGCTTCCACAAGACGATGTGGACCTTGCCGAGCTGCTCGATCTGGACGGCGGCTTTGTAGTTGCGGTTCTGCGGATCGACGCCGGCGGCCGCGTATTTCCCGACCAGGTCGTCCGCCGCCGCCGTGCCGAGCGCAGCGACGAGGAAGAACAGCGCGAGGCAGAGCCGGCGCATCAGTTCTTGTAGCCCGGGTCGATCCGGTCCAAGAGGCGCAACAGCGCGCTCCAGGCGAGATCATAGCCGTCGGGATCGCTCAAGGTGCGACCGTCGCTGGACGGCACTGGCGGCGCGTTGAACTGGCGCTCGGCATGCTCGCAGACATCCTTGGGCGGAATCACCAGCGCCTGGCCGCCGGCCTGCGCCGTCAATTGGATCTCGCAGGCCTTCTCCAGGTAGTACATGCGCAAGAACGCCTGCTGCGCGTCCTTGCCGACGGTCAGGAGGCCGTGGTTGCGCAGGATCATCACCGACTTCGACCCGAGGTCCGCCACCAGCCGCTTCTGCTCGTCGAGGTCGAGGGCGATGCCTTCATAATCGTGATAGGCGACGTTGTTGTAGAATTCGAGATTGATCTGGTTGACCGGCAGCAGCCCGTCCTTCTGCGCGGCGATGGCGCAGCCCGCCTTGGTGTGGGTGTGGAGCACGCAATGGGCATCCTCGCGCGCGCCATGGATCGCGCTGTGGATAACGAAACCGGCCGGGTTGACCGGATAGGGCGTCGGCTCCACCGCGCGGCCGTCGAGGCCGATCTTCACCAGGTTCGAGGCGGTGATCTCGTCGAAGAATAGGCCGTAGGGATTGATCAGGAAATGATGTTCCGGCCCCGGAATCCGCAGCGAGATATGGGTGAAGATGAGGTCGGTCATCTTGAAATGGGCGATCAGCCGGTAGCAGGCGGCGAGTTCGCGCCGGAGGCGCCATTCCTCGTCAGAACGCTGGGGCGCCGGGTTTCCCGGCACGGCTTTCAACGCGGCGGTCATCGATCCATCCTCGTAACGCGGTTCATGCCGTTCATTCTGACGGAAGTCGGGGCATTTATGAAGGGCCGGGAGGGGCCTTGAAACTCGGCGGTATTTTCAGCATATGAGCGGCCGAAAACCGGCATTTCTGGAGGAGCATCGGATCATGGTGGCGGAGCGGAGCGCTGAAAAGCACGGGTTCCAGGCGGAGGTCAGCCGCCTGCTCGACATCGTGGCGCATTCGCTCTACAGCGACAAATCGGTGTTCCTGCGGGAGCTCATTTCCAACGCCTCCGATGCCTGCGACCGGCTGCGCTATCTGAGCCTGACCCAGGCCGGCCTCCTGGGCGACGACCCGGACCTCGCCGTCACCATCGCCATCGACAAGCCCAACCGCCTTCTTACCATTGCCGACAACGGCATCGGCATGAGCCATGACGAGCTGATCGCCAATCTCGGCACCATCGCCCGGTCGGGCTCGGCCCAGTTCATGAACGAGCTCGAAGCCGAAACCAGCGGCGACAAGAAGGTCTCGCTGATCGGCCAGTTCGGCGTCGGCTTCTATTCAGCCTTCATGGTCGCCGACCGGGTCGCGGTCACCTCGAAGCGCGCCGGAGAAGAGAAGTCCTGGACCTGGGAATCCGAGGGCCGCGGCGAGTTCACCGTGACGCCGGCCGAGAAGCCGGGCCGCGGCACCGAGATCGTCCTTCACATCAAGGCCGGCGAGGACCAGTGGCTGGACGCCGGCAATGTCTCGAAGGTGGTCGCCAAGTATTCAGACCACATCGCCTTGCCGGTGCGGTTGAACGACGGCACGGGCGAAAAGCACGTCAACCAGGCGGCGGCGCTCTGGACCCGGTCGAAGTCCGAGATCACGCCGGAGCAATATACCGAGTTCTATCACCACGTCGCGCATGCCTTCGACGCGCCCTGGGCGACCTTGCATTTCCGGGCGGAGGGCAAGATCGACTATACCGGGCTGATCTTCGTGCCCAGTGCCAAGCCCTTCGATCTCTTCCACCCCGACCGCAAGCAGTCGCTGAAGCTCTATGTGAAGCGGGTCTTCATCACCGACCATTGCGAAGACCTGCTGCCGAGCTGGCTGCGGTTCCTGAAGGGGGTGGTCGATTCCGAGGACCTGCCGCTCAACATCAGCCGCGAGACCCTGCAGGCCAACCCGCTGATCGCCAAGATCCGCGCCGGTCTCATCAAGAAGGTGCTGGGCGAGCTCGCCAAGATCGCCGAGAACGAGCCCGAACGGTATCTGCAGTTCTGGGAGAATTTCGGCGCGGTGCTGAAGGAAGGCATCTACGAGGACGAATCCAACCGCGCCGCGCTGTTGAAGCTGGCGCGCTTCCGCACCACAGCCGGAGACGCGCCGATCAGCCTCGCCGACTATGTCGGCCGCATGAAGGAAGGCCAGACCGGCATCTACACGATCAGTGGCGACGAGGTCGAGGCGCTGCAACGCTCGCCGCATCTCGAAGGCTTCCGGAAAAAGGGCGTCGAGGTGCTGCTGCTGACCGATGCGGTCGATGAGTTCTGGATGCAGGCGGTCGCCGAATTTGAAGGCAAGCCGTTCAAGTCGGCGACCCGCGGCGCCGCCGAGCTCGACACCGTGAAGAAAGCCGACGGCGCCCCGGAGGAGAAGCCGGAGCCGAAGGCCGAAGGCATCGACAACCTGATCGCCCTGATGCGTCTGACCTTGAAGGACGCGGTAAAGGACGTGCGGGTTTCCGATCGCCTGACCGACAGCGCCTGCTGCCTGGTCGCGGCCGAAGGCGATCTCGACATGCATCTGGAAAAGCTGCTGCGCCAGCATAAGAAGCTCGAGGCTTCGCTCCAACGGGTGCTGGAGATCAACGGCACCCATCCGATGATCGCGAGCCTCGCGAAAGCGGTCTCCAAAGGCGGCCAGAACAGCGCGCTCGACGATGCCTGCTGGCTGCTCCTGGACCAGGCCCGGATCCAGGACGGCGAGACCCTTCCCGACCCCGCCGCCTTTGCGCGGCGGATGAATGCTTTCCTGCAGAGGGGCCTGTAGGACCGCCTATTCCGCGATGTTCGCTTCCAGGATCTCGCTGCCTTCGAAGCGGTCGGCGAGGATCCAGCGGCCGGTCGGCGTGGTCGGCCCGCCCGAGGTGAAGTGGCGCAGCTTGTTGGCGTAGAGATACCATCTGCCGTCGCGCTGCTCGGCGGTCGTCACCTGGAACTCGTCCCAGACCCAGTGGTAGACGCTGACCACGAGGTCGCTGCTGGTGTTCTCGTCGATGCTGCCGGTCATCTTGTCGAAATGCTGCAGGTCGGCATTCACCACCAGCCGCTTCCACTGGTAGCCGTATTCCGGCCGCCGCAGCACCTCCTCGGCGATCGCGACCAGCTCGGCATCCGACGAGCGCGCCTCGGGCATGCGCACCGAGGCCAGCGCCTCGCTGTGGCTGCCCTGGTATTTCTCCAGGGCGCCGGCGATCTTCGCGCGCTGGGCGGCGCGGTCGGGTGCGTCGGTCCGCGCCACGGCGCCATCCAACGCCGCGGCGGCATCGACCGCGACCAGGCCGGTCTCCAGGTTCTTCTGGTATTCCTCGAACTTGCCGGCGCCGGTGATGAGATTGGCCTGGTCGTCGGCATTGCCGGTGTCGGCATTGTTCAGCAGGTCGGCATAGGTGAGGCCCTGCTGGACCGCGGCGTCGAGCGCCGCCTGGGAATTCAGCAGCGACTGGTTCACCTCCTGCGGCGTCACCACGGCGAGCGCGGATTGCGACCGGTTGAAGCTCTCGACCTGATCTGCGGTCAGCGGAACCTTGCCGTTGATGCTGTCCAGCCAGGCGAGATCCTCCGCGCTCTGCCGGCGAATCCCGGCGATCGCCACACCGTAAGCCGCGGCCTCGTCCTTGGTCGCGCTGCCGGTGAGCGGCGGCGGCACCTTGAAGCCGCGCGCATGCCCATCGATCTCGGCAAGCCGCGCATTCACGTCGCCATATTGCGCCACAGCCGCGCCGGCCGATTGCGCGCGCTGGTCGATGGCGCCGGCGACCTGGGCGATGTCCTGGCCGAGCGCGACGACGCCGGGATCCTGCGGCGCAGAGAGGGCGTCGAGGCCCGCACGAATGCCATCGAGATCGCGTTGCAGGCCATCGACGGTCTCGGCCACCGCGAAGTCGGTGGCGTCGAGGGTGTTCACCCGGTCGATCTGCTGCTGCAGCGTCTGCTTGAGCGCCGCGACGCGTTTCTCGACGATGGTGCCCTTCAGCTTCGCACGGTGCGCGTCGGCCGCCTGCCACTCCGCCGTGGTCTTGTCGGGCAGGGCGTCGAGGGTCTGGCCGATGCGGTCGAGGTCGGCGAGGAAGCGCTCGGCGAGGCGCGCATCGCCCGGCTGCATCGGCTCCACCTGGCGCTCGATCAGGCCGAGCTCATGCTCGGCGCGGGCGACATTGGCGTCGCCACCGCCACCGCTGGGCGCCGCCGCGCCGCCGCCGCTGTTCGCCGCGGCGATCAGCGCGTTCATCTGCGCCACGAGATCGTTATAGCCGTTGGCCGCGGCAACCCAGGCGGGATCGCCCGGGTTCTGCGCCGCGGTGATTTCCCGCGCCAGCTGGTCGAGCTCGCTGCGCTGCTGCTGGATCTTGTCGATCTCGTTGGGCTGAGTTGCGGCGACCGCGGCGTTGAGGGCATCGAGATGCGCCTGCGCGGCGGCGACCTTGGGATCGGCGGAAGGCGCGGTTGCCGGGGCGGCCGCGGGCGGCTCGGCGCTGGTCGCGGCGGGCGCTGCCGGCGCAGGCTCCGGCGTCTTGCCGGCGGCGAGATCGGCCAGCGCCGCCTCGGCCTTGGCGAGCCGGTCGGCCGCCGCGGGATAATCGGGATCGCCCTGGTTGGCACCGGCAAAGCGCTGCTGGGTGACCTTCAGCAGGTTCTGCACCCGCTTGATTCCGGCGCCCTGTCCGGGTGTCAGCGCCGAGATCTGCGGCTCCAATCGGGCGAGGTCGTCGAGCGTCGCCTTGACCGCGGCGTCCTGCGCCCAGGCTGAACCGGAAAGGACGGCCAGCACCGTCCACACGCAAAGCAGCGCCAAGACCCGCGTCATCTGTTCCCCCGCCTTGTGCAGGCATACCGCCTGACACCGCCCCTAAAGGAAAGAATACCCCTCGGACGCGGCTTGGCAACGGGGCTTAGGGTTAAGAGAGCGGAACATCGAAGCGCCGGCGGAGGAGTGATATCCTTGGGCCGTCATGCCACCATCGATTCTTCCATCCCGAATCGGAATCGGCGCTGCGCTTGCGGCGGCGCTGGTTCTCGGGTGGTCGGCGGCGGCGCTGGCGGATAGCTGCGCGTCGGATCTCTCCGACGAGACCTTCGCTGCCGTCATGACTGACTACTGGCGCATCGACCGCCGCATCGTCCCCAGCGGCCAATACGCCCTGGGCCCGGGCAACCTGCTTGCGGCGGTGTCGCCGACACCCAGGAAGATGAACCCCTGGACCATGGTCATCATCGGGGGCGCCGTCGAGGCCGGCTGGGCTTCGGCGAGCATCGACGGTGTGGTCATCGCGCCGACCGGCGCCGGAGATGTCTTCGCGCACGCGATCACGGACGGAGAGCAGCACAGTTTCGATTTTGCGATCACCGATGTCGGTCGTGAGATCGCACGCAAGGCGGGGGCGCCGGCGGACAACCAGTCGCTCTATCCGAAGCTCGGTCACGCCGATCATTTCAATATCCTCGGCAACGATCCGGTGGAAATCGGCGCGCACAAGCTGCGCGTGGTGCAGGCAAATTTCGACCTGGTCGACCGCCCGCCGAACCTGGAGGCCTACGTTCGCGGCCAGATGGCGGTGGTTTCGGCGATGTCCGGTCGCCCCGTCAACAAGGCCAACACGACAGACAGCGAGCATAAGCAGGGGCGCTTCCTGTTGGAGCTCCGTGATGGCTGTCGTTGGAAGCCAGCCGCGGCGGATATCATCGACCTCGGCAAGTCCTTCACGACGCACCGCGTCGACAAGTCGCTCGCCTGCCTGCGGGCCGACCCGGCGGCCACGGCGGAGTCCTGCCTCAGCGCGGACTAGCGCGCCGGCGGCCTTACATCCGCTCCAGCATCAGCTTGGCCGCGGCGAGGTCCTCGATCGCCGTGCCGACGGATTTGAACAGCGTGATCTCGTCGTCGCGCTTGCGGCCGGCATGCTTGCCTTTGCACAGCTCGATCAGGTCCGCGACGACGCTGCTTTCCTTGATCACCCCGGCTTTCAGCGGCTGCACCAGGTCGCCGCCTTCCTTCAGCGCACCACCGCGGGTGTCGCAGAACAAGGTCGCGCGCTTGACCGCTTCATCGTCGGATTCGCGGAGCTCGGGCGTGTAGGCGCCGACCAGGTCGAGATGCGCGCCGGGCTTCAGCCAGGCGCCCCGGATCAACGGCTCGGACGAAAGCGTCGCGCTGGAGATGATGTCGGCGGTCCGCGCCGCCGCTTCGAGATCGCGCGCGACCTCGACGGCGATACCGGCCCTGGCGAGCTCCGCGGCCTTCGCCTCCGCCTGTTCCGACTTGCGGGCCCAGAGCAAGGTCTTCCTGATCGGACGCGCGGCGCGGTGCGCCTCGATCAGCGGGCGGGACAGCGCGCCGGCGCCGACCATGAGATGCGTCGCCGCATCCTGGCGGGCGCAGAAACTCGCCGCCAGCGCGGAAGCCGCCGCGGTGCGCCGCACGGTCAAGGTGGTGCCTTCCATCAGCACCTTGGGAATGCCGGTGGCGCCGTCGAGCAGCAGGTAGATGCCCTGCACCGCGGGGAGATGGCGGGCGCCGTTGCCGGGCGTGATGGTGACCAGCTTGACGCCGACCGACTTGCCGCCTTCCCAGGCCGGCATCAGCAGCAGGGTCTGCTCCGGCTCGCCCGGGATTGCGATCGGATGATGATGCCGGACCGGCACGGTCCAGTCGGCGGCGAAGGCGGCCTTCAGCGCCGCGATCAGCGACGGGTAGTCGAGCTTGGCGTTGAGCGTCGCCGATGAAACGAAGGGAATGTTGGTGGTCATGGATGCCCCTGGTGTTGCGCGGGGCACTCTAGTGGGGTTCCGGCGCCGCGGCTACCAGGCCTCGCCGAAGTCGAAGGCGACGGCAGCGACGATCGGGCCATAATCGGCGAGGTTGGCAATGATGGCGCAGCCGTTGGGATTGGCGGCCTTGGCCTTGGCGTCGAGCTTCAGCGGCAAGGTGCTGCGGCCGCCGTTCCAGACCGCGACCTTCTGCAGCGAGCGCACGGTGTTGAAAGACTCCGACTTGCGGCCGTTGTTCTCGCCGCTGTTGATCGCGGACTCGTCCTTGTACTGATAGGTGACCAGCCAGATCGTGGCCGGCACCGGCAGTTTCGCCTCGGGCAGTTCCAGCAGGACCTGGCCGGTCTGCGGATCGCGCACCACCTCGATCGGATACATCCGCTGGCGGGCCTTGGCCTCGCGGATGCGCTGCTCGATGATGGCGCGGTTGGCGCCCTGGGCATCGCTGGCGCCGGCGACCACGACCTGCGGCGTGTAGACCATGTGCTGGCCCAGGGTCATCGCATAGGCGCGCTGGCGGCCGACATAGACCGGGTCGGCGAACTGGTCCTTCCAGCCGATATAATCCCAGTAGTCGACATGGAAGGAGAGCGGCAGCACGTCCTTGCGGCGCGCGAGCGTGCCGAGATAGGCGTCGGCCGCGGGGCAGTTGCTGCAGCCCTGCGCGGTGAAGAGCTCGATCACGATCGGCCGCGATTCGGTTTCCGGGCGGATCAGTTGGCGTTGCGGCGCGGGTGCGGCGACGCCGATCCCGGCGGCCGGCATATTGGCGGAAGGAATCGTGCCGGGCGACACCGCCTCGTAGCCTTCAGGCGGCGAAGGCTGGGTCCCGATCACCGGCACATTGGGCGGCTTCGGCGTGGTGAGCGGGGTCGGCAGCGGCACGGCCGGTGCTTCCTGCGCGAAGGCAGGCGTCGCGAAGGCGGCCAAGCCACCCGCGAGCAACGCGGCAAGGCCCGCACTCCGCCATTGTCTCAGGAGGGGGCCGTATGGATACCTACCGAAGCGCATTTCGCCTGAACCTAAGTCCGCGAAGGAAGCAGCGGCCAATCACGTTCGGGTGACGGCCTAAGCCACTGGAATTCCATGCCTTCAGTCTAACCAGGCCGGGTGAAGAAAAGCTAAAAATCGGAAACCCGTCCGTTGCGCTCCCAGTCCCCGTATCGGGTGGGCTCCAGACCCTTGGGGCCGCCGATCTCTTTCGGCAGAACGGGCTTGGCCGGTGGCGTTTCCGGCGGGGTTTCGGGCTTGGTCTCGGGTCGCTTCGGCGCTTCGGTCATGCAGCGACGCTAGCTTGAAAAACCCGGGCGGCACCACGATTTTCTACGGAAAGGAGATCGCACCAACCATGGGTTACGCACGCACCGCCTTACTGCTCGCCGCCTTGACTGGGCTGTTCCTGGCCTGCGGCTGGCTGATCGGCGGCCAGACCGGGATGCTGTTCGCCTTCGGCCTGGCGCTTGTGATGAATGTCGGCAGCTACTGGTTCTCCGACAAGCTGGTGCTGCGCATGTATGGCGCACAGCCTGTCGATAACACAGACCTCAATGCGATCGTCGAGGAGCTGGCGGCGCGCGGCGGCATGCCGGTGCCGAAGGTCTATCTGATCGACAGCGACCAGCCGAATGCCTTCGCCACCGGGCGCAACCCGGAAAATGCCGCGGTCGCCGCGACCAGCGGCTTGATGCGGCGCTTGAATCGCGACGAGGTGCGCGCGGTGCTGGCGCATGAGCTCGGCCATGTCCGGAACCGCGACAGCCTTACCATGACCATCACCGCGGTCCTGGCGGGCGCCATCGGCATGCTGGCGCAGTCGCTTTTGTTCTTCGGCGGTCTCGGCGGGCGCGATCGGGAATCGCCGCTGGGCGGCATCGGCGCGCTGCTGGTGATGATCCTGGCGCCGATCGCAGCGATGCTGGTGCAGATGGCGATCTCGCGCAGCCGGGAATACGAGGCCGACCGCGCCGGTGCCGAGCTTTCCGGCCAGCCGCGGGCGCTCGCGTCGGCCTTGCACAAGATCTCGAATGCCGCCGCCGCGATCCCCAACCCGCGCGCCGAGCAGAATCCGGCCAGCGCGCATCTCTTCATCATCAACCCGCTGCACGGCAGCGGCGCCGACAACCTGTTCTCGACTCACCCGTCGACCGAGAACCGAATCGCGCGGCTGCTGGAAATGGAGGGCGGCGTTGCCGCGCCGGTGCCGCAAGCGGCGCGGCCGGGGCGGAGCTTCATCCCGCAGACCGAGCCTTCGCAGCGCTCGCGCGGGCCTTGGGGTTGAGGTTGGGGCTGACGGTGAATCGCGCCCGATAGTCGTTGGGCGCGACGCCGAGCCGGCGCAGGAAGGCGCGGCGCATCCGCTCCTCGTCGCCGAAACCGCAGTCGGCGGCGATCCGCTTCACCGGAAGGATCGACCCGACCAGGGCCCGCGTGGCGGCCTCGACCCGCAGGGCTTCGACCAGCTTGGCCGGCGTCAAGCCGTCGGCGCGGTCGGCGAACAGGCGCGCGAAGCTCCGCGGCGCCATGCCGGCTTTCTCCGCCAGGGCTTCGACCGAGAGATCGGCGGCGAGATTCTCCGCGACATGGCTGGTGATTGCGTTCAGCGCGTCGTCGCGCCCGCCAGCGCCGGCCTGGGCCAGGAGCGCGGCGCTGAACTGCGCCTGGCCGCCCGGGCGCTGCAGGAACATCACCATCTGCTTGGCGACGTCCATGGACAAGGCGGCGCCATGATCGCGCCCGATCAGCGCCACGGCGAGATCGATCCCCGCCGTCACCCCGGCCGAGCTCCAGACCGGGCCGTCCTCGACGAAGATCGGATCGAGCTCCAGCTGCACGTTGGGATAACGGGCGCGAAAGATGTCGGTCATCGACCAATGGGTGACCGCGCGGCGGCCTTCCAGCAATCCCGCTTCGGCCAGCAGGAAGGCGCCCGAGCAGACCGAGCAGGTGCGCCGTGCCTGCGCACCCGCCTTGGCGATCCAGCGCAGCAGCGGCCGGTCGAGGATCGTCTCCTGGATGAAGGAGCCGCCGGAGACGATGAGGGTGTCGATGTCCTCCAGCGATCCCGCCCGCGCCCGCGTGGTCTCCACCACCAGCCCGGACGAGGTGCTGACCGGCCCGCCCGCCAGCGAGACATAGCGCAGATCGTAGAGCGGGTTGCGCGCCGGGTCGTGACGGTTGGCGATGCCGAAGGCGTCGGAGGGACCGGCGATGTCGGTCGCCAGCGCGCCTTCGAACACCACGAAGACGATGCGGCGGGGTGGAGCGGAACCGGGTTTGGCAGGAAACGAGGGCATAACGTCATTTATGCCAAGACGCCCCGGCGGTAAACCGGAATCGCTCCACCGACGAGAGGATTGAGCGATGCTGGAACTCAGACCGAATTGCGAATGCTGCGACCGCGACCTGCCGCCGCAAAGCGCCGAGGCGCGAATCTGCACCTATGAATGCACCTTCTGCGCTTCCTGCGCCGAGACGGTGTTCGCCGGGGTCTGCCCGAACTGCGGCGGCAACTTCGTGCCGCGGCCGATCCGTCCGGAGAACAAGCTGCTGAAGGACCCGGCCTCGACGAAACGGCAGCTGCGCTCCGCGCCCTGCGGCGCCCGCACCGCCGCCTGAGGCGGCGATGCGAAATCGCTCGGGCGTTACGGCCAGGTGGAGATGTCGATCGCGGCGCTGAGCTGCTCCAGGTTGCCGTAGTTCTGGTTCTGGATGCCGTCGATCTCGATCGTGGCCCCGGTGCCGGCGAACTTGATCATCACGTCGCCGTCGTCCGAAGTCCCGATCTTGACGTTGGGATCCAGGAGGTCGACCACGCCGTCCAGGACCAGCAGATCCTCGGCCGGGTTGAAGTCCGTGATCACGTCATGGCCGGTGAGCGCCGAGTCGAAGTGGAACTCGTCGTTGCCCGCGCCGCCGGTCAGCTGATCGTCGCCGGCATCGCCCCACAGCCGGTCGTTGCCGTCGCCGCCGTCAAGCTTGTCGTTGCCGGGAGCGCCGGCATCGTTGAAGCTCTCGTCACCGAACAGGTCGTCGTGCTCGGCGCCGCCATAGATCACGTCGTCGCCGCCTTCGCCGTAGAGCCGATCCTCGCCGGTGCCGCCGTAGAGCGTGTCCTTGCCGACATCGCCATAGAGGCGATCGCCATCGGCCTCGCCATAGAGGATGTCGTCGCCCTGGTCACCATACAGGCGATCGTTGCCGTTCTCGCCGTGCAGGACGTCATTGCTGGTGCCGCCATAGAGATGGTCTTGTCCGGTGCCGCCCCAGAGGGTGTCGACGCCGGCGTCGCCGTAGAGATCGTCGTCGCCGGCATTGCCGTAGATCGTGTCGTTGTTGCCGCCGCCATGAATCTCGTCATCGCCGGTCGGCGTGCCCGCCAGGGGCGTGGGCGCCTGGTTGGTGTCGCCATAAATGACGTCCTCGCCCCAGCCGCCCTGGATGATGTCGTTGCCCGAGCCACCGACGATCAGGTCATTGCCCTCGTCACCGTCGATCGTGTCGATGCCGGAACCGCCGTAGACCTGGTCATTGCCGGCGCCGGCATTGATCGTGTCGTCGCCGCCGTAGCCGTAGATCGCCTCGTTCTTCGACGATCCGTTCAGCGGGTTGTTCAACTCGTCGCCGTAGATGGGCCACAGGATGTTGGGCTGCGGCGCCGGGAAGTTGCCGGGGGTGGGTCCGGGATTGTTGTTGTTCAAAGCCATGACGCGTTCCTCCTCTTGTCCCCTGTGGGGCGCTGCGTACCAGTCCCCAGACCTGTCGCAGGCTCGGGCCACCGGGTTTGCAGGGGAGGACCGTGAAGCGGCCTGGCTGTGAGCGGCATCACGCCGATTCAGCGGCAAATCCGGGAATTGGCCGCCTTTTCTTCGGTGTTTTGCGCTGCAACCGCATCATTTACGGCCACCCTGGGCCGGACAGGGGATACGCCGGGCAAAAACAAAGCCACCCCCGCCGGTCAGGGCGGGGGTGGCCCGGGTTAAGCCGCGTTACGGCTGGTAGGTGATGTTGATGGCGGCGTCGAGCTGGGCGACGTTGGCGTAGTTCGCCGCCTGGAAGCTGTTGAGCTCGAGCGTGGCGCCGCTGCCGGCGAATTGCAGCAGCACGTCGCCGTCGGCCGAGGCGCCGAGCGAGACGTTGGGATCGTTGGCGTCGAGCACATGCTCCAGGACCAAGGTGTCCTCGGCGGCGTTGAAGTCCATGATCACGTCGTTGCCGCTCAGGGTCGCGTCGATATAGAAGCGGTCGTTGTCGGCGCCGCCCCACATCGTGTCGCTGCCGTCATTGCCGAACAGCCGGTCGTTGCCGGCGCCGCCGGAGAGCAGGTCGTCGCCATCGACGCCTTCGGTGTTGTAGCTGCCGTCGCCGTAGAGATCGTCGTTGCCGGCGCCGCCGATGATGACGTCGGCACCGCCTTCGCCGTAGAGCCGGTCGTTGCCGTCGCCGCCGCTGATCGCGTCCTTGCCGTCGCCGCCATAGATGCGGTCCTGGCCGGCCTCGCCATAGAGGACGTCGTCGCCTTCCTCGCCGTAGAGAAAGTCGTTCTCGCCCTCGCCGTGCAGCACGTCATTGCCGAGGCCGCCGTAGAGGTCGTCATAGCCGGCGCCGCCCCAGAGTGCGTCGTCGCCGCTGTCGCCGTAGAGGTCGTCGTTGCCCTTGTTGCCGTAGACGGTGTCGTTGCCGATGCCGCCGCGCACGTAATCGTCGCCGGTCGGCTCGGCCACCGCGGCGTTGACGATGGTCTGGTCGGTGTCGCCGTAGATCGTGTCGTCGCCGCTGCCGCCATAGAGATTGTCGTTGCCGTCGCCGCCGACGATCAGGTCATTGTGGTCGCCGCCGTCGATCGAGTCCTTGCCGGCACCGCCATAGACCTTGTCGGCGCCCGCGCCGGCGCTGATCGTGTCGTCGCCGCCGAGGCCGTTGATGATCTCGTTCTTGGACGTGCCATTGATGGTGTTGGCGAGCTCGTCGCCGTTGATGAACCAGTAGACCGGGAACTGGGAGGGAGGGACGGTGCCGGGCTGGGTGGTGCCGGGATTGTTGCCGCTCAAAGCCATGACACACTCCTGTTTGTCCAAAGGGTGGGTGCGAAAGCCTGTCCCCAGACCCGTCGCGGGGCCGGGCTGTCAGGTTTCCGATGGCGGTCAGGAATGCAGTCTGGCTGTGATCGGGGTCACGCCAATGAGGTCAAGCGCCGGCGCCAGGCCAGGAAAACTGCGCCAACCAGGGAGATGAGGCCGAAGCCGAAGATGAATCCGGCCGCGCCCACCATCCCCCCATGGTCGGCGAGATAGGCGGCGAGCGGGGCCGCCACGGCGCCGCTGAGGAAGCTCAGGAGGTAGAGCCAGGCATAGCCCCGGCCGCGGAAGGCCGGGGGCAGGACCAGGGCCGCCGCGGCGTCGCCCAGGGTCGCCAGCGCAAAGATCGCCATGAACAGCAGCAGCAGGCCGGCGCCGAAGCCATAGAGACTGTCGGTAGCCATCAGCAGCCCGCCCAGCACTTGCATTGCGGCGGCAGGTGCCAGCAGCGCGAGCGCCGACCAACGGGCCAGCAAGCGGCCGACCAGGATCTGCGCCCCGGCGCCGAACAGGGTGACGATGGAGCCGATCAGGCCGATGGTGCCGAGGCTGGCGGCGGTCGCCTGCGGGTCGGCGCCGAACATCGCGCCGCGTTCGCTCAAGAGCTTCGGCAAAGCGATGGTGGCGAGGTTGAAGATCACGCCATCGACCGCGGCGAGGATCGACAGGACGATCAACGCGATGCGGATCGCACCCGGCACCGCTGCGGTGGATCCCGCTTCCGCTGCGGCATGGACGCCGAAGCCCAAGCCGCGCGGCTGGCTGAGCGCCAGGATCACGGCGGCGATCGCGGGAATGAAGAAGGCCGCGCGCCAGCCGAGCAGCGCGATCAGCCCCGCGGCCGCCAGCGGCGCCATGGCGATGCCGACATTGCCGAAGACGCCGTTCAAGGCGAAGGCGCTGCCGGAAGCCTGGCCCCAGCCGGCGATCACGCTGTTGGCGACCGGGTGATAGATGGCGCCGGCGATGCCGATGCCGGTCAAGGCGACCGCCAGCCAGACCGCGCCGAGGCCCGGCGTCGCCGGCGCGAAGGCGGCCAGCGCCAGGGTCGCGGCGACGCCCCAGGCAAACAGCTTCAGCAGGCCCTCGGCGCCGCGCCGGTCGGCCAGCCAGCCCCAGGCCACGGCGAGCGCGCCGAAGGCGATGAAGCCGCCGGTCGCCAGCGCCAGCCGCGCGCCGTAGGTGGCGCCGTATTCCGGTCCCATCTCCAGCGCCGCGGTGGCGAAGATCAGCATCGAGAAATGCGCGATGAAATGCCCGCCGCCGAGCCAGCGCAGCTGGGTCCGGCGGTTGGACTGGCCGGTCGGGAGATCGAGCGTGGTCGCGGTCATGGGTTGGAGAATGCCCTTTGACCGGGCTCTGGTCGAGAGCCGGCGGGGCCCACCGGCGCCGTGCGCCGCGCCCTCGGCCGGGCGCCGCAGGATTTCCTGCGCGACCGCGACGCCGTTCAAGGCTAGAAGACGGGCCATGGCAGCGAACAAGAAGACCTCCCCGAAACCACCGGAAGTGTCCGCGCGCGGCGTGGCGCTCGACCTGATGGCGCGCGTGCTGGAGCAGAAGCGGCCGCTGGAAGAGGCGTTCGAGCGGCATCCGGATCTCGGCCAGCTCGAGAATCGCGACCGGCAATTCGTCCGCGCGCTGACCACGGCGACCTTGCGGCACCTGGCGCGGATCGATCGCATCATCGCGCTGTGCCTGGAGCGGCCGCTGCCGGCGCGGTCGCGCAACGTCATCGATGTGCTGCGGCTGGGCGCGGCACAGCTGCTGGTGCTGAAGACGCCGGCCCATGCCGCGGTCGACAGCGCGGTGGCGCTGACCGCGGGCCTGGGCGGCGCCGCCGGCTACAAGGGCCTGGTGAACGCGGTCTTGCGCAGGATCGCCAGTGAAGGCGATGCGCTGCTCGCACAGGTGCCGCCGGGCGAAGCGAGTCTGCCGGACTGGCTCTGGCGCTCCTGGTCGCAGGCCTATGGCGCCGAGCAGGCGGCGGCGATCGCCGCGGCATTGCTCGACGAGCCGCCGCTCGACTTCACGGTGAAGCGACCGGCGGAGAGCGCGCAATGGGCCGAGGCCCTGCATGCGCGGGTGCTGCCCGGGGGCAGCTTGCGGCGTGCGCCGCATGATCCGGAACGGCCGCAGCGCCTCGACGAGGCGCCGGGCTTCGCCGCGGGCGCCTGGTGGGTGCAGGATTTCGCCGCGGCGTTGCCGGTGAAGTTGCTCGGCAACGTCTTCGGCCAGCGCGTGCTCGATCTCTGCGCCGCACCGGGCGGCAAGACCGCGCAGCTCGCCGCCGCCGGCGCCAAGGTGACGGCGCTCGACCGCTCGCAGGACCGGCTGCAACGGCTGAAGCAGAATCTCGATCGCCTCGGCTTGATCACCGAATGCGAGGCGGCGGACGCGACGATCTGGAATGCGGCCGGCGATTTCGACGCGGTGCTGCTGGACGCGCCCTGCTCCTCGACCGGCACGCTCCGCCGGCATCCCGACGTCGCCTGGCTCAAGGACCCACGCGACATCGTGAAGCTCGCCGGGGCGCAGGACCGGCTGATCGATGCCGCTCTGCGCCTGACACGGCCGGGCGGGACGCTGCTCTACTGCGTCTGCTCGCTGCAGCCGGAAGAGGGCCCGGAACGGATCGCAGCCGCACTGGCGCGGCACGGCAATCTCCAACGCGCGCCGCTCAACGCGGCCGAGGTCTTCGGCTTGCGCGAACTGCTGACTCCGGAAGGCGACCTGCGCACCCTGCCCTGCCATCTCGCGAGCGAGGGCGGCATGGATGGATTCTACGCGGCGCGGCTGGTGAAGATTGCCTAGGCGCTGGTGGTCGCCGTTGACCGGGGTTGAGACAGCCACGATGCATTCCCCCTATGGCCCCGAAGAATGCGCCGAGCGCCTGCGCAATCGATTGGATAGGGAGCGGTCCGAAGACATCATCGGCGACATCACCGCAAGGAGGGTGAAGCTGCGATACAGGACCGGAAGTCCCGAAGCGCAGAACACATGGTTTCCGATGCTCTCCGGCACGCTGGTGCCGGATGGCGATGGAACCCGCATCGAGTGCTTCATCGGAGTGAGTCGCTTCCTCGCTCCTTCCGTTGCCGGCCTCATCCTCGTCGCCTGGATCATCTCCGCTGGAGCGATCGTGCAGAACGTGGTGGCCGCTGTCTTCCCGCTCGGCGCTACATTGTTCCTGTCCGCCATGCACTTGCTCGGCACGGCGGGCGCGCGGCAGCGCGGACGGCAGCTGCTTTATTTCCTCAGCACGATGGTCGATGCGCGCGAGCGAAACATCAACCGAGCCGAGGCGATCGAGGATCTCTGGCGCAATGGATGAACGCATCGCTCTCGCCGCGCGCAACAATGCGGAATGGTGCGATGCGGTCACGCGGAGCTGGGGCGAGCCTTGCCGTTTCGAGGCGGAGCTCTGGATCAATCCGGGCGAAGCGCCGCCCTTCTATCCCAACGCGGTGACCTTGGGACCAGGCGAGCAGGTGCCACCGGCGATCGCGGCGGCACGGGGAGATTTCGCGATCAAAGACAGTTTCGCCGCGCTCGATCTTTCACCGCACGGCTATGAACCGCTGTTCGACGCGACCTGGATCTGGCGCGATCCGCAACCGGTGCAGCAGTCGGACAGCGCGCGGTGGCGGGTGCTGCGGGATGCGGCATCGCTGGCGCGCTGGGAAGAGGCGTGGCGTGGCGATGAGCCTCCTCTCGATCTGTTCCGGCCTTCGCTGCTCGACGAACCGGGTCACGCCTTCATCGCCGCCGAGGTCGGAGGTCGGATCGTCGCCGGCTGTGTCGCCAGCCGGTCGGCCGCGGTGGTCGGCCTCTCCAACCTGTTCGGGCCCGACGACCTGGCCGCGGGATGTCTGGCCGCCGTCCAGGATTTCGCGCCCGGCCTTCCGGTGGCGGGCTATGACCAGGAGCCGGCGCTGGCATTGATGAAAAGCCTGGGATTCCAAGAGCTCGGGCCGCTCCGGGTGTGGCTCCGGGCAACCGGTTAAAGGGCGGAAATCCGCCGGTTATCCCCAAATTTCGCGGCTAGGATTGACGTCTGGTTAACCTTGCGCCGGGATAATCGGGCGGCTTTTCACGGCATCTTCAGACGGAACTTCACCATGGCCGATACCTGGGACATGTCCTTCCTGGTCGATCAGGCGACCCAGATCCAGGAGGCGCGAGGCAATCTCTCCCGGCATTTCGGCATGCTGCAGCAGGTCCTGATCGGCAAGCACCTGGTCAATTTCATCGGCGACGACGACCGCCTGCACGTGATGCGGATGATGGGCCGGCTCTCGCAGCGCAACTGGACCGAGGTGGTCCAGGTCACCCTGCGCACGCCGATGAGCGGCGAGAACAAGCTGGCGCTCCAGGCACGCCCCGGCTCCGGGCCGATGGCCTGGTGGCTGATGCTGTCCGAGAGCGGCGCCGAGAGCGCGCGGCCGATCGCCGAAGTGAGCGACGGCGACGCGCTGGCGAGCGAGGATGAATTTTCCGCGGTCGCCACAGCCGCCGCGGCCAGCGCCGGGCGGGCGCTCGACCTCTCGGTGTTCCGTGCGCATGTCCTGACCGTGTCGCCTTCCGGCGCCGGCCTCTCGGCCGCCAAACATGCCGAGCTGGACCAGAAAATCGGCGAGACCTTGATCGACAATGCGGCGGGCGGCGTGGTCTCGCGCCCGGAACCCGGCCATTACACGCTGATGCACGACCGGGACGTCGCCGCCGCGGATATCGCCGGCAAGATCACCGAGACCGCGGCCGAGGTCGGCGTTTCGGCCGACAAGCTTGGCCTCTCGCACAAGACCGAGGCGATGCCGGTGGATGCCGACGCCGAGGCGATGCGCGATCTGCTGCGCAACATGCGCAGCAACCTCTCGGGGCGCGGCGAGCGCAAGGCCGGCGGCTTCATGAGCAAGATGAAGAGCCTGGTCGGGATGAATTAGGCCCAGGCGCCGGCGCACCACATTCTTGCGCTTCAGACTCCGATAAAATCCGGACTTGTCAATATTTTACCTGGTACTTGACATAGACGAACAAAACGGGTACGGTCTTGACGACCTCAGGAGCGGCGAGAGAGAATCCGTTCAGGCCTTGGCTCCCCGCAAGGCCGCCTGCACCAGGGCATCCAGCGCATTCAGGAATCGCGAGCGGTCCGCCTTGGAGAAGGGCGGCGGCCCGCCGGTGTTGACGCCGGTCTCGCGCAGATACTTGCCCACCTCGCGCCCCGCCAGCGCATTGCCGATGTTGTTCTCGGTCCAGAGCTTGCCGTTGGCGGCGAGCGCCCGCGCCTGTTTCTTCAGGCAGCGCGAGGCCAGCGGGATGTCGTTGGTGACGCAAATGTCGGCCGGCGTGATGCGCTCGGCGATCCAGTCATCGGCGGCATCGGCGCCTTCCGCGACGATGATCATCTGGATGCGCGGGTTGCCGGTGGGCCGGATCGGCCGCGAGCCGTTGGAGACGACGAAGACCTCGAGCCCGACGCGCTCGGCCACGCGATAGACCTCGTCCCGCACCGGGCAGGCATCGGCATCGATGTAGATCGCGGTCATCTCAGTGGCGATGGCTGAGCGCGGCGATGATTTCCTGCACGCGCTCGACCGTGATCCCGTTCCGCTGCTCGACGGCGAGCGGGTGATCGGTCGGCTCGAGCTCGATGAAGGGGCGCTGGCCTCGGTTGCGGAGGTGCAAATTGGTTTTCAGATGCAGCGTCCCGCCGTAGAGCGGGAGGTTGCTGCAGAGCCAGCCGAACAAGGGCGGCTCGTCGTCGCGGATCTCCGCATCCCACAACTCGTGAATGCGATTGAAGCTCCGCTCAGAAACCGAGGCCCAGACGCCGTAGATGAACTTGTCGTTGAGCTCCGTCACCGGAATTTCCAGGCAGCCACGGATGTAACGCTCTTCGCCATCAATGATGCAGACGTCCTGGGTCAGCTTGACCCGACGCGCCGCTTCTTCGTCCGGAATGCCAAACCAGTTGTGCGGGGCCTTGATCGCGAAGTCGAGCGGCAGCGTGTTGTACTGCTTGCCGCAACAGGCGCAGGTCCAGGAATAGTCCATCAGAGCGCCGGGCTCACCAATCTAGGATCACCTTGCCCGACTTGCCGCTGAGCATGGTCTCGAAGCCTTCGACATAGTCCTGGACCGGGAAATGGTGGGTCAGGATCGGGTTGAGGTTGAGGCCCGATTGCAACATCGCCACCATCTTGTACCAGGTCTCGAACATCTCGCGGCCGTAGATGCCCTTGATCTCCAGGCCCTTGAAGATAACCTGGTTCCAGTCGATCGCGGTGTTGGCGGGCGGGATGCCGAGCAGGGCCACTTTGCCGCCGTGGTTCATATGCTCGAGCATGGTCGTGAAGGCCGAGGGCACGCCGGACATTTCCAGACCGACGTCGAAGCCTTCGACCATGCCCAATTCGGTCATCACGTCCTTCAGCTTCTCGCGGGTCACGTTGACGGCGCGGTGCGCGCCCATCTGCCTGGCGAGATCGAGGCGGTAGTCGTTGACGTCGGTCACCACCACGAAGCGGGCGCCGACATGGCGCGCGATGGCCGCCGCCATGATGCCGATCGGCCCGGCGCCGGTGATCAGCACGTCCTCGCCCACCAGGTTGAAGGCGAGCGCGGTATGGGTCGCGTTGCCGAAGGGATCGAAGATCGCGGCCAGGTTGGAGTTGATGTTGTCCGGGATCTTGAAGGCGTTGAAGGCCGGGATGCTCAGGAGCTCCGCGAAGGCGCCGGGGCGGTTCACGCCCACGCCGAAAGTGTTGCGGCAGAGATGCCGGCGGCCCGCTCTACAGTTGCGGCAATAGCCGCAGGTGATGTGGCCTTCGCCGGAGACGCGGTCGCCGAGATTAAAGCCGCGCACTTCCTGGCCCATGGCGACGATCTCGCCGACATATTCATGGCCGACATGCATGCCGACCGGAATCGTCTTCGCCGCCCACTCGTCCCATTTCCAGATATGGATGTCGGTGCCGCAGATCGCGGTCTTGCTGATCTTGATCAGCACGTCGTTATGGCCGACCTCGGGCTCCTTCACGTCCTGGAGCTTCAGGCCGGGTCCGGCTTCGGTCTTGACGAGGGCTTTCATGGTTTCGCGCCTACGTTTCTAAACAAACTGGATCGTCATGCCAGGCTTCAGGCCTGGCATCCACGAGTTTGCCTGATACAAAGAAACTCGTGATGGGGTGGACGGCCCCCGACGGCATCGATGTGCCAGAATGAGGTCGTTGCGCGATCTCAAACAAGGGAGCCGTCCGTGGAAAAGCTTATCCGTGTTGGCATGGATACGTCCAAGCGTGTTTTTCAGTTGCATGGGGTTAACGCCGGTGAGCAGGCGGTGCTGAAGAAGAGGCTGCGC
>NZ_JAYRKD010000052.1:0-16500 GCF_041905885.1 Dongia sp.
TCGACTGAACGGGGTGGTGCGCGCATTCTTATGCACGTTCATCCGGGCCCCCAGAAAGACGCTGTTTGCTTCGCAACAACCAGCTTCCTCCGGTCGGCCCGGGTGAACAACCTCTATAGCAACGACAGCTAGAGCGTGAAGATCCAGTTCGAGATCAGCACGACGGCGATGCCGCCGGCCAGGGTCACGTAGGGCAGGACGCCGGCGCGCTTCTCGCCGAGTCCGTGCTCATCCTTGACGCCGAGATCCGCCAGCATCCGCGCCGGGAACTTGCCGCCGTCCTGGACATAGTGGCGGAAGGCAAAGACCGGGAAGATCAGCGCCGCGAAGGCCAAGCCCCACCAGAGTGCGTTCGGGTTCCAGACCTTGGCACCCGCCCCCATGAACATTGCGTTCACGTAAGCGAAGATCGCGCCCAGGGCGAGGATGATGGTCGGCGCCTTGTAGGGGCGCTTCACATGACCTGCATCCATGCGATGGATCCAGCCGGCGTTGAGGTTCAGGAAGTTGAAGATGATGTAGCCGCAGTTCGAAACCGCCAGGATGAAGTAATAGGCGGTGGCGTCCGAGGCGGCGAACGTGAGCAGGATCAGGTTGAAACCAAGATCCGTCCACATCGCTCCGGTCGGCGCGCCGTTGTGGTTGACGTGGCTAAGATACTTCGGCAGCCAGCCATCCACGGAACCCTGGTAGAGGGTGCGGGAAGAACCCGCCATCGCCGTGATGATGATCAGGATCAGCGAGGCGATCATCAGCGCGACCATCAGGTAGTGGATTCCAGCGCCGGTGCCGCCGACCATGTCCGCCATCGCCGAGGCGACGCCGGTGCCGGCCACGATGCCGCCATCCAGCATACCGGTCAGCCCCAGATAACCCTGGAAGGTGATCGGCACCAGGATGAAGAGCAGCATGGCGAGCAGGCCGGAATAGAAGATCGCCTTGAAGGTGTCGGTTTCCGGATTCTTGAACTCGCTGGTGTAGCAAACCGCGGTCTCGAAACCGTAGGTCGACCAGGCGGCGATGAACATGCCGCCCAGAACCAAGGTCCAGCCGGTGATGTTCCAGGCGCCGGGCTCCGGCGCATAAGCCGCCGCCAGCGGAACGAAGGGCGAGAAGTTCTCGGAATGGAAGTTGCCGTTAAAGAACGGCACCAAGCCGACGATCAGCAAGGTGATCACGATCACCAGTCCGACCACGGTCTGCACCTTGGCAGTGCCGAGAATGCCACGGTGCTGAATGGCGAAGGCGATCAGCATCAGGATGGCACCGATAATGAAGGTGGCACCGAACGAGATATCAACCAGGCCCGGAATGCTGAAGCTGAGGGCCGACCAGTTGTGCAGCGGCATCAGAAGGGCGGTCGCTCCGGCTTCGTCAACCGGCGTTCCGGCAGCCGTCATTTCGGCGATCTTTGCAGCGATGGCTTCAGCAGCCGGCGCATGCTCGAAAGCATCCATGATGTAACCGGCGGCGATGGCCGAACCGAGCGAGAGCACCGGCGACCAGGCGAACCAGTTGCACCAGACCGAGAGCGGCGCGATGAACTTGCCGTATTTCAGCCAGGCCGCGGCGCCATAGACCGAGGCGCCGCCCGACTTGTTGGGGAATAGGCCGGCGATCTCGGCGTAGGTGAAGGATTGGATGAAACCCATCAGCATCGACACGATCCAGACCGCATAGGCGGGGATGCCGACCGTGCCGGCGATGCCGCCGATCGAGAACAGGACGAGCGCGGGGACGCCGCTCGCAACCCAGAATGCCCCCTTCCAATCAATCGTGCGGTGCAGGTTGGCGCCTGACCCTTCGGTAATCGCCGTCATCGAACACTCCCTCGTTCAAATGGTCTTCGTTTGGGTCTCGCCCCCGGGGCGGTGACCGGCCGCGGCGGGGCTGAATCTTTGCAAAAAGCAAAGACCCCGGAACGGCTCTCGCCTCCGGGGTCGCAACTCACGTCACGGTCTTGTCCAAAAGATGGAGAAGGCAGCACCAGGACTGCCGCGGCCCGTCATGCGGCCGGCAACCGATTGAATCGGTCCAAGGCACCGATGGTAACTCAGCCAAGCGACCTTCCCCCTCGCCGACCAGTCATCGAAGCACGTGTGACTATGATGCGACAAAATGACCGCCCAATCCAGCACAATCATTCAATTTTGGTATTGAATTGGTTGCGACTGAACTAGGAACGGTATCCGTTTGGTCAGAAAGCTGACTGGCCCACCTAGCGGACGATCGTGACCGGGCAATGGGCGCGGGTGACGATGTCCTCGGCGACCGAGCCGACCAGATGGCGTTTGATCCCGGTGCGGCCCACGCTGCCGGCGATGATGTGGTGGTAGCCGTTCTTCTCGGCATAGGTCACTACCGCCGACGCGATGTCGGAACTCATGGCGCGCACGCAGGTGACGCGTTTCAAACCGTCCCGCAGCGCGCGTTCCAGTGCCATCAGCAGCGGCTTATCGACCGGCAGATCCTTGGCCGCGATCTTCGCCTCGTCCCAGCTGATGTATTTCAGGTCCGGCCCGTCGGTGACGGTGATGAAAGCCAGGGGCTGATTGAGTTGTCCCGCCCATTGGATGGCTTGAATCACGGCTTTCTCGGAAGGCGCCGAGCCGTCGGTTGCGCAGAGGATCTTCTGATCGGCCATGCCAATGCGGGCTTGCGATTGCGAGTCGACGGGTCGGAGTCTAGCAGATTTGCTGCGGCCCCGCGCGGGTGCAGACCCGGCGCCGCATCCTCGGGCTTGCAACCGGCGCGGGGCGGATTGACAGGTGCGGGATTGTTTCCCACCATCCGGTCATTCCGGATTCCGCGCATCACCGGCTAGCCGGACCGCGCGCGAGCCGGACGGGGACAAGGCATCGTCGATGGAAAGCGTCATCGTCCTCTGGTCCGCGGCCGCGGCCGCCGCCATGGTGCTGGCGGTATTGTGCGGCCTGATGTGGCTGATGGACCGGCGCGACACCGCCAGCCTGATGCTCTGCATCCTCGGCATCTCCACCGCCGCCGCGGCCTATGTCGAGCTCGGCCTGATGCATGCCCGGACGCCGGAGGAATTCGGCGCCTGGATCCGCTGGTACCACCTGCCGCTGTTTCCGGCTCTGGTCGCGCAGGTGTTCTTCGTCCACTTCTATCTTGAAAGCAGCACGAAGTGGCTGATGTGGGGTGTCGTCCTGACCCGCAGTTTCATCTTCATCGCCAATTTCCTGCTGCAGCCGAACTATCACTTCTCGAGCATCGAGAGCGTCCATTTCGTGTCGGTGCTGGGCGCCCAGGTGTCCGCGATCGAGCACGCGGTGCCGCGCCGCGGCCTGCAGTCGATCGCCGTGCTGAGCCTGTTGCTGCTGTTCCTCTATGTCATGAGCGCCGCAGTCCGCTGCTGGCGCAAAGGTGGCGCCGAGCAGCGGCGCAGGGCGCTCGCGGTCGGGCTGGCCGAGGGGCTGCCGATGCTCCTCACCATCCTCTACGGCCAGCTGGTCATTTTCGGCGTGCTCGGAGGACCGATCTCGAACATCCCCTGGTTCCTCGGCGCGCTGCTGATCATGGGCTACGTCTCGGTGCACGATTTCGTGCTGAGCCGGCGGGCACGGCTGGAGGCGGCTGAGCTGCGCAGCCAGCTGGCGCAGATCGAGCGGATCAACCTGCTGGGGCGGCTGGCATCGGCGCTGAGCCACGAGCTCTCGCAGCCGATGAGTGCCATGTCCCTGAACCTGGGCGCAGCACTGAAGCGGCTGAAGCAGGCGCCGCCCGATACCGCCGAACTCGCGGCGATCCTGAACGACGTCGATAACGACAACGACCGCGCCATCGATATCATCAAGCGGATCCGGCAGCTCTTCAAACAGCGCGCCATCGAGCTCAACCCGATCCGGGTCGAGGACGCCGTCAAGAACGCGGTCTCGCTCGCCGAAGCCGAGGCGAAGGCCAAGAGCGTCGCGCTGCAGTTGGGCATTCCGCCGGGGCTGCCGCTGGTCTCGGGCGATTCAATCCATCTCTCGCAGGTGCTGCTCAACCTGCTGATGAACGGCATACAGGCGGTTCAATCCCGCCCGGCCGATGCGCGGCAGATCGTCATCGAAGCCCGCGCCGACCTGGCCAAGGGCGAAGTGGAAGTCTGCGTTCGGGATTCAGGCCCGGGCGTGCCCGGCACCATCGTCCACCGAATCTTCGATCCGCTGTTCACCACCAAACCCGAGGGCATGGGGATGGGCCTGGCGATTTCACACACGATCATCGAGGCGCATGGCGGAAGGCTCTGGGTCGGCAAGGACGCCGGGCAGGAAGGCGCGGCCTTCCACTTCACCTTGCGGGCTGCCTAGTCTAGGCGCCGGTGCCGCGGCCGGCGTGAAAGCGGGTCCAGCGGAAGCGCGCGATGCGATAGGCATCCAGGACCGAGACCGCGTAGATGATGAGGCCACCGGAGAGCTTGCCGATCGGGCTCACCTCCGGTCCGGTGATCCGCCAGGTGATCCAGCCGAGGATGAACATGAACCAGGCGAACATCACGCCGCGCTGGACGTTGCCGACCGCCCAGTGCCCGCTGCCCGGCGCCAGGGCCGCGATCAGCAAGACCAGATAGGGATGCATGGGCGCGCGGGTCTCTGGCGTGGATTCGCTCATGCGGCGGCTCCGTTGCTGTGCGGCGCGGCGGGTTGCTTCAGGTCCTCTGCCAGCGCGATCGCAGCGTCGAGCATGGCGGCGAGCTGCTGGCGGGGAATGCGCACCGGCCCGAACAGCGCTTGGCGCAGCACCAGGTATTCGGCGCGGGAGCCCTGCGCCGCCTGGCGGACCAGGCGCACGCCGCGCGGGGTCACCAGCAGCTCCTTCATCCGCAGGTCGTCGAACACGCCGATATGCCGGGTGAGGATGTGTTCGGGCGGCATCGCGTCGGGATCCTCGCATTTCACCGTCAGGTGATCGGGCCAGCCGGCGGGCAGCTTCAGAACGTGGTTGAAATCGCCGTGCGGCGAGAAGAATTCGACGTTGTGGGCGCGGGCCATGACATCGCAGGGTCCGGGCACCGGCAGGTCGGCCAGCAGGGTGACGCGCAGCCAGAGCGAGGGCAGCTTGCGCACGGCGATGTGGTCGACGATGGCATCGACCGTCACTTCATAGCCGCGGTAGCGGCCGCGCAGCTTCGGATACTCGTTGGCGGCGCGGCTGATTTCGGCGTCGCCGAGCAGGCCGCGCACGTCCTCAAACAATTGAGCGCGCTCGCCCTCGAAGCGGCGCTTGTCGCGGCGGTAGATCCAGGCCAGGACCGCGAGCGCCGCGAGACAGGCTATGAGAACGTCGATGCGCATGGAGCCATCATAGCAAAAGGCCGGGCAAATGCCCGGCCTTCGTTACGCATAGGACCGCGATCAATAGCCCTGGGGCTTCGGCCAGTTCATGGTGAACTGATCGGCGCGCCGGACGTATTTGTAGCGGAACAGGTGGAACCACAGCGAGACGATCCAGTAGAAGGCCATCATCGCCAGGAGCTGGCGGCCATAGCCGAGATAGACCGCGAACATGGTGGTGATGCAGAGCACCAGCAGCACGATCGCCGGGATCGGGTGGAACGGGTGCTCGAAGCCGCGGCGGATCGTGCCGACCGGCCAGTATTTGCGGAACAGCCAGATGTTGATCGGCATGAAGGTGTAGTTCAGCAGGCCGGACAAGATCGAGAAGGTGATGATCTGGGCCAGCGGAACCTTGAGCGCGAAGATCGCCGCGATCGGGATCAGGAAGATGATCGCCCGGAACGGCGTGCGGTACCGCGGGTGCACCGCGCCGAACCAGGCCGGCAGATAGCGATCGCGGCCCATGGAGAACCAGGCGCGCGCCGCGTCGTTGATGCAGCCATTGGCCGAGGCGATCGCCGAGAACAGGGTGCCGATGAAGAGGATGATCTCCATGGTCGGCCAGTTGATGATCTTCGCTGCGTCGTAGAGCGGCGCCAGTTCAAGATCCCAGCCGACATATTCCCAGGGCAGCAGCCCGCAGGCGATGTACCAGGTGAGTGCCGCGGCGATCAGCAGGGTGATGATGCCGGTCATGGTGCCGAGCGGCAAGGCGCGGCCCGGCGAGCGGACTTCTTCGGCGGCCTGGCAGGTGCCCTCGATGCCGAGATAGTACCAGATGCCGAAATGCAGCGCCGCGATCACGCCGATCCAGCCATAGGGCAGCGGAGTCAGCAGGTCGTGGTGCAGCAGCGCGGCGTCGGCATGGCCGAGCGCAGTCGAGAACAGGGTGCCGAAGAACAGGATCAGGATCGAAGCAAACGCGGCCGCGGTGATGATGAAGTTCACCGTCAGGGTCATGAACACGCCGCGATAGTTCAACCAGGCGAGCGAGACCAGGGTGAAGACGGTGAAGGCCCACCAGAAGTGATCGGTGTCCGGCCCGTATATCCCGAGCGGCTCCGCCGGGTTGAGGCGGTTGACGCCGATCTGCACCAGGAGGCCGGCGACCTGGACGTCGGCGGCTTCCAGCATGGTATAGGCCAGCACCAGGTAGAGGCCGACGTTGAAGGCCATCAACGGCCCGATCGTGTGCTTGGCCTGGGCATACTGGCCGCCGGCCGCAGCGACCGTCGAGGTCACCTCGGAATCGATCATGGCGACGCAAGTGTAGAGCAGGCCGATCACCCAGGCGGCGATCAGCGCGCCGAAGGCGCCACCCTTGCCGACCGCGTAATTCCAGCCCATGAACTCGCCGACCAGCACGATGCCGACGCCGAGCGCCCAGACATGGACTGGGCCCAGCACCTTCAGCAGGTTGAGGCTGGCGCCCTTCGGCTGTGTGGATGCGATGTCGGCCATGTCAGTGCCCCCGCTTCTGCTCGGCGGCGAAGAGCTCGTCCACGCCTTCCTTCGAACTCAGCAACTGCTCTTCGGAATATTGAGTCCCGACCTTCCAGGCGTCGGCCACCATCCAGAGCAGCATGATCGCCGACAAGCCCCAGGCGATGTATTCCAAGATCTGCCACATGGCTTCCGCCCCCTATTCGAATTTTTCGCGAATGACTTCGCGGTATTCTTTCTTCGAGGCCCAGAGCACGAAGACGTAGTAGCCGAGGATCACGATCGCCGTCAGCACCAGGCCCATCACGTCGATGGTGTATTCGAACGGCCGGGCGATGATCTCGACGGCGGTTTCCGGCGTATGCCCGAGCTTTTCCCATTGCGCGGCCATGGTGGGATTCTGGCCGAGGGTTTCCCAGGTCACGCCGGAGAAGGTGACCGTCTCGACGCCGTCGGCATCGGTCGTGGTGTTGACGGTGATCCCGTCGGTCGGCGCCTTCACGACCCGCGACGGCACCGCGATCTGCAGCCAGAGCGGCAGCCACAAGGCGGCGAAGACCAGGACCAATAGAAGGACGACGTCAAAAATCTGCCCGCCGCGGCTCTGCTGAGGCGGGTTGTAGCGCTGCGCCATGATCTCTCTCCTGCGCTCTAGCGACCGGCGTCGAGATGTTTGATGTCGGTGCCGTAGATGTGGGTCTTGTCGTGGCCGTAATGGCGCACCATGGCGCCGATCGAGGCGGTGTTGAACAGCAGCAGCACCGCCGCCGCGATCCAGCAGACGGTCTCGACCGCGGGGTTCGGGATATTGGCCCGGACCGCCAGCAGCACGAAGAGCACGGTCGCCCAGAGAGCGATCACGAAGCCCCAAGCAAAGATACGGTCTCTGGAATACATCGCGTCGATGCGCGACTCGAGGTCGTTCGCCATCTTGCTCTCCCCTCTTTCCTCCCGCGCAGCTTTGGCTGGCGCGCCGTTCGCCGGTATTCCGGTCGATCGGATTTCTTGCCCGTCCCAGTTCGCGATTCGCAGAACTGGGCATGGGAAAAGTCTTTTATCACCGGTAAAGGGAGTTTACTAGCCTGAAATCAATTTTCCTGGAAAGAAACACGCGCGACTCGCCGTTTGGCCGTTACGACTCGTGCTTGAGCGGCCGGGACAGCAAGCCGCGGATCTCGTCGTCGATGCTGGACGCGTCCTTTAGGATTCGATTGACCGCGAAGCTGATCGGCATGTCGACGCCGATGCGGGCCGCGAGCGTCGAGACCGCGGCCGCGGTGGTCACGCCTTCGGCGATGCTGCGGCGCGATGCAAGAATGTCGGCGAGCAGCTTGCCTTGCCCGAGATCAAAGCCCAATGAGGTGTTGCGCGATTTGAGGCTGGTCGCGGTCAGGATGAGATCGCCGATGCCGGCGAGACCCATCAGGGTCTCGGCACGTCCGCCTTTTGCAAGTGCGAGCCGCGCCACTTCCGCGGTGCCCCGGGTGATCAGCGCGGCGCGCGCATTCTCGCCCAGGCCCCGGCCGACCACGATGCCGCAAGCAATCGCCAGCACGTTCTTGATCGCACCCGCGACCTCGACGCCGATCGGGTCGTCCGAGCCGTAAGGACGAAACGCGCCGTGGGCCAGGGCGTTCATCAGCGCCTCGACCAGGTCGGGGCGGTCTCCCGCCAGGGCCACCGCGGTCGGCAGGCCGCGCGCCGCTTCCGCGGCGAAGCTCGGGCCGGAGAGGATGATGGTCGGCGCCGCGGCGAGCGCCTCCGCCGCGATCTCGTTCAGGAGCGCCCCGGTCTCGCATTCGATACCCTTGGCGGTGATCACCAGGGCGGCGCCCTTCCAGAGCGGCGCAGCCTTGTGGCAAAAGCCGCGGAAATGCTGCGCCGGCTGGGCATAGAGCACGGCATCGGCGTCGAGCGCGCAGCCGAGATCGGTCTCGATGCGGATGGCGGGATCGAGCGCGATGCCCGGAAGATAGGTCGTGTTCTCGCGGTCGCGCGCGAGCTCGGCGGCCTGTTCGGCGCGGCGAACCCAGAGCAGAGTCTCGCAGCCGGCGCGCTGCGCCAGAACACCGAGCGCGGTGCCCCAGGCGCCGGCGCCGATCACGGATATGCGCTGCATAGTCATTTGAGCAGGAACCCGCCGGCCAGCGGATCGTCGGGCTCGACGGTGAAGGCCGAGCGGCCGGTGTAATAGGCGCGCCCCGCCACCTCGGCGCGGATCGCGGCGAAGCGGCCGGCGCTGGTTTGTTCGGCGACGCGGCCGGTGAAGCGGCTGCCGGTGACGCTCTCGAAAATAAAGTGCGCCGACGCCAGCGCCGGGTCGCGCGCCACAGCGAGCGCGATGCGCGCGGTGACGCCGCTGCCGGTGGGCGAGCGGTCGACCTCGCGCTCGGCGAAGACGCAGATGTTGGCGCTGGCTCCATCTTGCGTGGCGCCGGTTTGGCCATCGGTCAGGATGGTGCCGTAGAGGAAGGCGAGATCGGGCGAGTCCGGATGGTCGAGCTGCACCTGCGCCTGCACCGCCTTGGTCACGCGGTCGGCGGCATCGACCAGGTCGCGGGTCGGCGACTTGCGCACGTCGAGGCCGAAGCGCGCCGCCGGCAGGAAGGCGTAGAAGGCGCCGCCATAGCCGATGTCGAGCGTCACCTTGCCAAAGCCCGGCACCTCGACATCCCGATCGAGCGCGAAGGCGAAGGCCGGCACGCTGACGAAGCTCACCCCGGCGGGAGCGCCGCCCTCGAGCGCCACCTTTACACGTACCAGGCCGCAGGGGCATTGCAGGTTGAGACGCGCGATCTCACCCTCGGCCTTGATCAGGCCGCGATCGAAGGCGTAGCGGCCGAGCGCGATGGTCGCGTGGCCGCACATCGTGCTGTAGCCTTCGTTGTGGATGAAAAGCACCGCCATGTCGGCTTCCGGATGATCGGGCTCGACCGGCAACACGCCATACATGTCGTAATGCCCGCGCGGCTCGAACATGATGAGGCTGCGGAAGCGGTCGAGGTTTTCCCGGGCGAAGCGGCGCTTGTCCAGCAGGGTCGCGCCCGCGATCGCCGGGTAGCCCGAGGTCACGATCCTGACCGGCTCGCCGCCGGTATGCATCTCCACTGTCTCGATCCGGGTCGCCGCGTCCGGGCTCAACTGCATGCTCAATAACCGTCTGCTTGATTTGCCTGGGTCCGGCTGTAGTCTCGCGCGGATCGAAAGGCAAGGGCGCGGCATGTTGAGACGGATTTTCCTGTTCGGGCTGGCGAGCCTGGTTCTGGCGCCCCTGATTCTGGCGCAAGAGGCGCTGGCTGACCCGGAGCAGAGCGTGGCGTTGACCGTGGCCCTGCCGGAAGGCCTGTCGCCGCGCACCGTCGGTTTCTATCTCGCCCAGGAGAAGGGTTATTTCGTGGCGGCGGGCGTCGCGGTGACCTTGACCGCGCCCGGCGCGGACCGCCGGTCGATCGACGCCCTGGCGCAGGCCAAGGCCGATCTCGCGGTGGAGCTGATGCCGATCGCCTTGAAGCGGCGCGAGGCCGGCGACAAGCTGGTCCACGTCGCGCAGATCTTCCGCAAGGCCGGGATGGAAGTCGTCTGCCGGCCGTCGATCGCCGAGCCGGCCGACTTGAAGAATCATGTGGTGGGGGTCTGGTTCGGCGGGTTGGAGAGCTCGTTCTATGCCTGGATCGCCGGGCTCGCCCTCAACCCGTTCGGCGGGCCGGGCAGCGTCACGGTGCTGCGGCAGAATTACGGGCTGCAATCCTTCCAGCGCTTCCAGTCGGATTGCATCACCACCTTCAACTACGCGGCACCCCTGGACTTCGCCGCGGCGAAGATCGCCTTCGATGGCTTGAAGACCTACGGCTACCAGGAGATCGGACAGGCGACCCTGGAAGACGGGCTCTATGCGCGCGAGGCGGATCTCGCGCAGCCGGAGCGGGTCGCGGCCTTTGCGCGCTTCCTGGAAGCGGCGCGGCGCGGCTGGCAGCTGGCGCATATCTCGCCCAAGGCCGCCTTCGATCTGCTGCGCGCCGATCCCAAGTTTGCCGCGGTCGATCCCATCCTGCTCCGGCAGGCGATCGACACTGTGGATGACCTGCTGGATCTCGAGAAGGGGCCGATGGGCAAGCTCGATCCGGACGCCTATGACCGCACGGTCAACCTGCTGCTGACCGCCGCACCCGACCCGGTGCTGACCCGCGCGCCCGCCGGCGCCGCCAGCGACGCGGTGGTGAAAGCGACGCGCTGACCGGCGACCGGTTGATTTCGATCAACGCGGGCGCGGGATCTCTCCCGTTATCCTCCGGCCGGCGCGGCTGGACCGCGCAGCTGCGAGAGGAATGGGTGTAATCATGGGCAAGCTTTACGTCTGCGCCGTGGATGGCTCGAAAGTCGCCGACCGGGCGGCCGCCTGTGCGGTCGATCTTGCGAAGTCGGCCGGCGCGCAACTCTGTTTCCTCAACATCAACGTGGTGCCGACCCGGTCGCGCAAAACCTATTTCTGGGACGCAACCCTGCTCGCCGCCGCCGAAGCCCAATCGCATGCCCAGCTGGCCGCCGCGGCCAAGGTGGCGAAGGGCGCCAAGTTCGGAAACTATGACTGCGTCATCGCCAGCGGCAGCAACGTCGCCGATGCGATCGTCGCCTATGCCCAGAAGCAGAAGGCCGATCACGTGATCGTCGGCACCGGCACGACCAACGAGCTCGCCCGGGTGTTCCTGGGCTCGGTCGCGACCGCGGTGGTTTCGCATGCGCCCTGCCCGGTCACCGTGGTGAAGTGACGAACGGGTAACGGCTTACCCGTTCGTCAATCCAGCGTGCGACGGTAGCGCAGCAGCGCCAGCGCCGATACCAGCAGCATGAAGACCAGGATCGGCCAGAGTTCCGGCCAGATCTCCACCCAGCCATTGCCCTTCAGCAGCACCCCGCGGATGATCCGCAGGAAATGCGAGAGCGGCAAGGTCTCGCCGATCCACTGCGCCCAGACCGGCATGCCGCGGAACGGGAACATGAAGCCCGACAGCAGCAACGAGGGCAGGAAGAAGAAGACCGAGAGCTGCATCGCCTGCAGCTGGTTGGTCGCCAAGGTCGAGAAGGTAAAACCGACGGCAAGGTTGGCGGCGATGAAGGCGATGGCGGCGATGCTCAGGATCGTCAGCGAGCCTTCGAACGGCACCTGGAACAGGAATTTCGCCGCCAGCAGGATGATCGCGACCTGGACATAGCCGACGAAGATGAAGGGCACGATCTTGCCCAGCATCACCTCGATGGGCCTGACCGGCATGGCCAGCAGGTTCTCCATCGTGCCGCGCTCGCGCTCGCGGGTCATGGCGAGGCCGGTCATCATGATCATGGTCATCGTCAGCACGACGCCGATCAGCCCCGGGACCACGTTGTACTGGCTGATGCCTTCCTCGTTGTAGCGGCGCTGGATGCGGAGCTCGAAAGGCGTCGGGTTCGGCGCGAGACCCGCCAGCGGGCCTTTGAGATCGTGCTGGAGCGCGCTGCGGTCGAGATTGGTGAGCGCCGAAACCGCGTTCACTGTCGCCACCGGATCGGTGGCATCGGCTTCGACCGCGACCGCTGGGCGCCGGCCGCGGATGAGGTCGTCGCTGAAATGCGGCGGGATGGTGATCGCGAACTGGATCTCGCCGGTCCGAAGCATCCAATCGGCTTCGCGTTCGGTGACCGGCGCGTCGCGGAAGCGGAAATAGTCGGTGTTCTCGATCGCCGAGACGATCGAGCGGGTGAAGGTCGAGTTCTCCCCCATCACCAGGGCGGCCGGCAGGTCCTTCGGATCGGAGTTGATCGCGTAGCCGAACAGCACCAGCTGCATCATCGGTACGCCGATCATCATGCCGAAGGTGATGCGGTCGCGCCGCATCTGCACGAATTCCTTCATGAAGACCGCGATGAAGCGGTTGAGGGAGAAGAGCTTCATCGGTAGTTGTCGCTCATTTGAAATTATCGGGGGCCCGGCCCATCAGGTCGATGAACACGTCCTCGAGGCTGGGCGCCACGCGCCGCCAGTGGAACTTCGGGTCGGCGCGCTCCTGCTCCGTCGCGGCATCGAGCGCGGCTTCGTCGCGGCCGCAAACGTGAAGCAACGCACCGAAGGGCGCCACCATGTCGACGCCCGGGCGCTGCTGCAACTGCGCGGAAAGCGCCGCAATCTCCGCGCCGTCACCCTGCCGCGGCTCGACCGACCAGGCGGAGAGATGAGCGGCGGCGATCACCTGCGGGACCGTACCGCGCGCCAGCAGCTTGCCGTAAGCGATGTACAGGATCTCGTGGCAGCGCTCGGCCTCGTCCATGTAATGGGTGCTGACCAGCACGGTCAGGCCCTGATGCGCCAGCGTGTGGATCTGGTCCCAGAAGTCGCGCCGCGCCTTGGGGTCGACGCCGGCGGTCGGCTCGTCCAGCAGCAGCAGCTTCGGCTCGTGCAGGATGCAGGCGGCCAGCGCCAGGCGCTGCTTCCAGCCGCCGGAGAGCTTGCCGGCCAGCTGGTTCGCGCGTTCGGCGAGGCCGAGCCGCTCCAGCGCCTGGTCGACGCGGGTGCCGATGCGGTCGAGACTATAGACCCGCGCCACGAAGACCAGGTTCTCGCGGATGGTGAGGTCCTCGTAGAGGCCGAACTTCTGGGTCATGTAGCCGACCTGGCGCTTGATCTGGTCGGCCTGGGTGCGGATGTCATAGCCGAGGCAGGTGCCGGTGCCGCCGTCGGGGGTAAGCAGCCCGCAGAGCATGCGGATGGTGGTGGTCTTGCCGCTGCCGTTCGGGCCGAGGAAGCCGTAGATCTGGCCGCGGTTGACCGTGAGGTCGAGGTCGGAGACGACCTCGCGCCCCTCGAAGCTCTTGGTCAGACCCCTTACGTCGATGATCGCCTCGGTCACGGCGCGGGACTCGCTTCAATCGGCTGGCCGGGATGCCAGGGCTGCGCTGTGTCGTCCGGACGCGCCTCGATCAGGTAGACCAGCTTGGCGCGGCTCTCGCGGCTGTAGATCACCGGCGGGGTGAATTCCGCGCTGGTGGCGATGAAACTGACCGTGGCGGTCTGGCCCGCCGCGCAGCCGTCGCAGGCGATGTCGAGCTTCTGGCCGATCTTGTAGGCGCCGAGCTGCGGCTCCGGCACATAGAGGCGCAGCTTCAGGTTCGGCGGCGGCAGGAGCTGCAGCACGGCGGCGCCCGCACTCACCTCCTCGCCGGCGCGGAAGAAGACGTCCTCGATCCGGCCGTCGGCCGAGGCGACGACCGTGCGCTGGTCCAGCGACCATTGCGCCGCGGCGAGCGCGGCTTCGGCTTCGGTCACGGCATGCGCGGCGGCGGCGATCTGGTCGGCGCGGGCCGGCAGCTTCGCGGCGGCGAGGCGCGCGGTGTATTCCGCGATATGGCCGCGGTCGGCGAGCAGCGCCGATTCCGCCTCGTCCACCTCCTCCTCGCCGACGATCTTGCTGGTCACCATCTTGCGCCGGCGCTCGACCCGCGGCACCGAGAGGGTCATCGAAGCCTTGGCCGCGTCGAGCTGGGCCTGGATGATCGCCAGCTCTTCCGTCCGTTCGCCGGTCATGAGGTCGGCAAGATTGGATTTTGCCTGGTCCAACGCGGCTTTGGCCTGGTCGCGCTTCGCGGTTTCGTCGGAGGCATCCAGGGCAAACAGCCTGGCGCCGGCAGCGACGCTGTCGCCGCGCTGCACCGCGACTTCCGTGATGCGGCCGCCGGAGACCGGGGCGGCGTAGATGTAATCGGCCTCGACATAGCCGAGCAGACCGCTGCTCGACGGCCGGTCGCAGCCGGCGAGCAGCAACAGCGCGGCAAGGAGAACCATCAGGCGGGGCATTCGTCTCACTCCCCTCTTTTGTCGGCGGCGAGGCCGCGCAGCAGGAATTCGCCGTGTTGCCGCAGCAGCGCGGCGAAATCGAAACGGCGGTTGTCGAGATGCTCGAAGGTGTTGCGCCAGAGTGCGGTCAGCAGGAAGGGTGCGATCACCAGCTTGGTGGTTTCCCAGGGGTCGACCTTGCGGAACTCGCCGCCGGCGATGCCGGCCTCGATCAGCTGGACCAGGCGTTGCCGGACCGGTTGGATGACGCTCTTCAGCCAGATCTGCGCCAGCTCCGGGAAGCCGGCGGATTCGGCGATGATCATTTTCGGCAGCGCGGAACGCCGCGGGTCATCCAGCATCCGGGTCATGAACTGGATCAGCTGGCGCAGGGCATCGCTTGCGGTCTCGGCCTTGGCGATGGTCTCGAGCTGCGCCAGCACGGGCACGCGCATCAGTTCGAGAGCCATCGCCTCGAACAGCGCCTCCTTGCTCTTGAAGTAGAGGTAGAGCGTGCCCTTGGAGACGCCCGCCTGCTTCGCCACGTCGTCGAGCTTCGCCGCGGCGAAGCCGCGAGCGCTGAACACGGTCAGCGCCGCGTCCAGTATCTCCGCCGGCCGCGCCTCGGCGCGGCGGCGCCAGCGCGGGCGCGGCGGCGCGGGTTGCTTCCTGCCGGCGCCTTTCTGGGCGGTGGGCTTCTTGATGGCGGGCTTCCTCAACGCTCTCTCCTTCGATCGGCGGGAATAAGCGCCTAAGCCGGGCCCGAGTCAATAAATAACTGACTAGTCAGTTATTAACGAGACGGACGGCAAGGGCTGGGCCGCGGCGCAATTTCGCTTGCTTTTCCGGGCCTTACCCGAGGAGAGTCGAAGCGGGACGAAGGGGAAGATTTCGGGGAAATCGGCTGTCATGGACCTGCTGCATAACGATCTCGGCCAGCCGATCGGCTTTCCGGTGCCGAACTGGACCCCGCGGGCCCAGCCGCCGCGCACCGCCCTGGAAGGCCGCTTCTGCCGGATCGAGATCCTCGACCCCGAGCGCCATGCGGCGGAGATCTACGAGGCCAATGTCGAGGACAGGGAAGGAAAGACCTGGACCTATCTCGGCTATGGCCCCTTCGCCAACTACGCCGACTATCGCGCCTGGGCCGATGCCGCGGCGAAATCCTCCGACCCGCTGTTCCATGCGATCGTCGATCTCACCAGCGGCAAGGCGGTCGGGATCGCGAGCTATCTGCGGATCGACGCCCAGGTCGGCGTGATCGAGGTCGGGCATATCCACTACTCGCCCGCCCTGCAGAAGACCTCGGCGGCGACCGAAGCCATGTATCTGCTGATGCGGCGCGCCTTCGACGAATTGGGCTATCGGCGCTACGAGTGGAAATGCGATGCCTTGAACGCGCCGTCGCGCCGCGCGGCGCTCCGGCTCGGCTTCCGCTACGAGGGCATCTTCCGCCAGGCGACGATGTACAAGGGCAGGAACCGCGACACCGCTTGGTATTCGATCATCGACCGCGAATGGCCGACCCTGAAATCGGCCTTCGAGGTCTGGCTCCGCCCCGGCAACTTCACCGAAGACGGCCAGCCCCGGACCCGGCTCTCCCAGCTCACCAACGAGGCGCTGTCCGGCGGCGGGCACCGGTAGAACGGTGTTTCCGGACCGGGCTTTCTGCTATAGAGACCGCGTCCAGAGCGTGCCGCGTCCCCGTAGCTCAGCAGGATAGAGCGCCGGTTTCCTAAACCGTAGGTCGGAGGTTCGAATCCTCTCGGGGACGCCAACGCCTTGCGTGTCCGGACCGGACACATAGGTAACAGGTCGTACTGGAGACATGGGTTACAACCCGGGGCCAAACGGGTTGTCTGTGGGTTGCAGGGTCTTTTGCTCCAGATCGATGAAGCCGAGATCGTAGCGCAT
>NZ_JAYRKD010000021.1:0-104758 GCF_041905885.1 Dongia sp.
ATCGGCGTCTGCGCCACGCCGTCCTTGATGATCTGCACCTGGGCCGCCCCGGTCGTGCTGTTATAGAGCAGCACGTCCGATTGCCCGTCGCCATCGACGTCGCCGACGCCCTTGATCGTGAAGCCCGACGGCGGCGTATAGGCCGGGGTCGAGTCCTCGATCACCTGGTCGCCGGCGTTGTCCACCTTGTAGGTGTCGTTGCCCTTGCCGCCCGACATCTTGTCGGCGCCGGCGCCACCATCCAGCGTGTCGTTGCCGTCATTGCCGTTCAGCACGTCGTCGGTGCCGAGACCGGTCAGCACGTCGTCCAGTCGCCCGCCGTTCAGCGTGCCGCTGCCGGTCAGGTTGAGCGGCAGCAACAGGCTGGTGTTGGTGAAGTCCGCCGTGGTCAGGGTCTTGCTGCCGGTGAGCTCGATCTGGAAGTCGGCCACCTTGTCGCCGTTGATGTCGCCCTCGAGGATGGTGTTGCCGCCCGAGGAGACGGTGTGCAGCGCGTCCTTGTCGCCGTCGAAGGCGGCGCTACCGAGGAAGCGGAACTGGTCCAGGGCCGAGATGTCGATCTTGTCGGTCCCGACCTGGAAGTCGGTGATGATATCGCGGGTCGCCTGCGTGGCGCCGGTGTCGCCGACACCGAACACGAAGGTATCCGCGCCGAGGCCCCCGGTCAGGGTGTCGACATCCGCGCCACCGGTGATCACGTTGGCGGCGCTGTTGCCGATGATCTTGTTGGCGACCGCATTGCCGGTGCCGTTGATCGGGTCAACCCCGTCCAAGGTCAGGTTCTCGAGCCCGGCGCCGAGCGTGTAGCTGATGGTCGAGATGACCGTGTCGGTGCCCTCGTTGCCGCCGGACAAGGTGCCGATCGGATCCACGGTCTTGCCGGAGACCGGCGCCCAGGTGACCGAGGTCCCGTTGATATAGATGCCGTATTGGGTGGTGCCCGCGGTGTAGAGCACGTCCTTCTTGCTGTCGCCGTTCAAGTCGGCGAAGCCGGCCGCCGTCCAGCCGCCCCAGACCGGCAGCGCGATCGGCGCCTGCGCGACCCCGTCCTTGATGATCTGCACCTGGGCTGCATTGGTGGTGCTGTTCACCAGCAGCACGTCCGATTGGCCGTCGCCATCGACGTCGCCGACGCCCTTGATCGTGAAGCCCGCCGGCGGGGTATAGGCCGGCGTCGAAGTCTCGATCACCTGGTCGCCGACGTTGTCCACCTTGTAGGTGTCGTTGCCCTTGCCGCCGGTCATCTTGTCGACGTCCAGGCCGCCGTCGAGAATGTCGTCGCCGCTGTCTCCGTTCAGTGTGTCGTTGCCGCCCAGGCCGGAAAGAGTATCGTCGCCCAGGCCCCCGTTCAGCGTGTTGTCGCCGCCGTCGCCGTCCAGAATCACTGACGCCACCAAACTGTCCCCACTGAAATCGCTCAGGCCGAGCGTCTGCTTCCCCGCGAGCTCCACGCCGAAGTCCGCATTCTTGTCGCCGTTGGTATCGCCTTCGACGATCGTGCGATCGCGCCCCGCGTCGTAGACCGTGTGCAGCACGCCCGCCTTGCCGTCGAAACTGACCTCGCCGAGGAAGCGGAATCCGGCATCCATGCCCGCGACCAGCGTGTTGGCGTCGATCTCCGAGAAGTCGAGCTTGTCGGTCCCGGTCTTGAAATCGGTGATGAAGTCGCGCGTGCCGGTGCTGTTGCCGAGCGTGCCGGCCGCGAACTCGAAGGCGTCCGCGCCGTCGCCGCCGGTCAAGGTGTCGGTGGCGGCGCCGGTCCGCATGACATCGGCGAAATGGGTGCCCCGCATCACCGGGTGGGCGGCGTCGGCGGTGATGATGCCGGTGACCGCATAGCCGAGCGCAAGATTGGCCTGGATCAGGCCGGCGCCGGTTCCGGCATCGTAGCCCTTGTCGAATCCGGCGGTCGCCGGATTGTCCATGTCGGTGGCGGAATTCATCAGCAGGTTGCGGATGTCCTCGCCGGTGAGGCCGGACTTCGCCTGCAACATCAAGGCGGCGACCGCCGCCGCGTGCGGCGCCGCCGCCGAGGTCCCGTAGAAGCTGGAGAATCCGCTGACCGTCGTCGCGCCGCCGTCCGGCGCGGTGATCGACGGCGTCAGCCGCACCTGCGGCGTCGAGAGCAGGTTGCCGGCGGTGTCGTAATAGACCTTGGTCGGACCGCCCGACGAGTAGCCCTCGATCACCGGCGGCGTCACGCCGTAATAGGGCGTCGAGCCCCAATAGGCGGCGCCGACCGCGATCGCACCCTCGGCCGCGGCATGGCCATAGACTGTGCCGTCGTTGGTGTTGACCGTCGACTTGCCCATGGTGAGGCCGGCGCCGTTGTCCAGCACCACCAGCTTGAAGGCCGCCGGCGGCGTGCCGCTGTGCAGGCCGACCGCGAGATTGACCGTCTGCGCCGTCGACTGGTCGTTGTAGAAGACCATCACCTCCTTGGGATTGCCGCCGATGTTGTTGGCAATCGCGTAAGGCGGCTCGTCGCCGGCGAGGTCGATGGTGGAGAGCGCCGTCCCCGCTGAATTGTAGATGAAGAGATCGAGATCGCTGGTGGCGCCCTTGCCGGGGCTGACGCTGCTCGAGGGCTGCGCCCAGTCGAGGACGAAATAGGCGCCGCGGCCGGAGGGAATCGTCACGGTCAGGAACTGCTGCATCCCCGCGGTGGTCGAGAGCTGCGCGAAGGTCTCGGTCCGGCCGACCACCGTCTGGGTGATGCCGGTGTTGATGAACGAGGATTCGAAGCCGAGATGGCCGTCATTCGCGGCCGAGGAGAAATAGGCGACGCCCTGCGCCTTCACCTGGTTCACCGCCTGCGCGATGATGCCATCCTGGTAGGCCGGCTCGGCGAAATAGAGCACGTCGTCGACGATGACCTTCGCGCCGTTATTCGCCAGATTGACGATCGCGCTGGCGAAGGCCGCCTGCGAGGAATAGGCGGTGGCAAAGGCGATCGATGCCCCCGGCGCCACGTCGTGGACCAGCTGCGCCATGGCGCGGCCCTCGTCGGAGGCCCCCGTCTGCAGGTAGTCGCTGAGGACGGTGGTGCTGGCCGGCAGGTCTTTAAAGGCGATATCGCTCGCCATCGCGCCCTTGTAGTTGAAGCTGTCGGAGATGACGCCGACCTTGATTCCGGTTCCGTCATAGAATTTTCCGTCGCCGTAATTCGTCGTGCGCGCCAGGTCGGCCAGCATGGCGAAGTCGCCCTGCGTGGTGGCGTTGCCGACATGGGACATGGTGATCGCCTGGCTGGCGAAAGCGAGGTCGGCGATGCCGGCGAGCTCGCCGACCCGTTCGACCGGGATCAGCCCACCGGCCATCGCGCCGAAGCTGGCGCCTTGCTGGATGCCGAGCGCCTCCAGCTGCTTCAGCAACGCCGCGCCGTCGCCGTCCTTGGCCGCCGCATCGATCGCCACGAACTTGCCGTCCGCCGTCGCCGCGCCGCCGGACGGCCTTGCTTCCCCGGTGACCGCGATCGCCGCCAGCCCGGTATCGAGCATCGCGTAACGCCCGCCGATCGCATCGGAGAGCGCATGCTGCGGGTCATCGGCTCGGTCCAGCGTCGCGCTCAGCTTGCTCGCGCCGATTTCTTCGCCATCTGATACCGCCGAAGTTCCGAAGGCTTGCGCGCGCCGCGCTGCCGGCGCGTCGAGATCGCCGGACGAGAAGCTCAGGAGGTCATCGTCCTCCTCGACCGGCGCCATGTTCGCGGCCGAACGGTGTTCGTGCCGCTCGGTATCCGGCATGGACATTGGCTGCGGCTGGGGGGCGAAACTATGGCCGGTCTGCTGCGTAGGTTCCGTGGGCGCTACCGGCTGCCCGGCCGTCGCGCCTTCAGCGGGCAGGCTTCCGGATGCCGCCTGGCGTGGCGGGCTGACCGCATCATCGGATTCGGAAATGAAGAAGGCCGGCGCCGCTGCGAGGGCCGCATCCACCCCGACGATATCGTGTGCGAGCGGCGGAACTGAAGCTTCAGCTGGCGCTGGCGCGCCGACTGGAGTTGTCGTCTTCATTTTACACTTCGACTACAAATAACAGTTGGGATCCCGAGCTCGCCTGCCGCCAAAGCGGAAGCTCAACCATCTGAGATTTGCAAGGTAGATGCCAGATGATTTTAACGTATTTACCTAGAATTTTACGCGATCCGAGATCACCGTGTGAGTTCATCGGCAAAATCGCGCCAGGAGTCCCACACTGCGCTGCGCTAAAGGCAAAATCCGCCGAGCATGCAGCGTCGTCGCGCTTACCGCAGGTTGAAAGATGACACGAAAGGTCACGATTTCCCGGCTGTGCGAGCCGCGGGAAGGCGGCTCGCGATTCGGCGCCGGTCGCAAGCAGAACCGGTTCGGGCAAGCGTCGAGGCTGATTCCGGGAAATTGAAGTGGCGGAGGGAGGGTCTGAGTTGAGACAACCTTTCATAGCTACTCACTACTTATCAGAGGCTATCACTACGCCACGGTTATCCGCATTTGGCGCGGCTTCTGAAGTCTTTCCGTCCCTCTCAAGGACTCTTGCGCGTTCTCAGAAGATCGCACAGAATCGCAACCAACAATGTGGGTTGGTCTGTGGGTAGGAGTGCGGAGGATGGTTCGACAGGTAAGCCGGCTAACTGCTCTGGCGGTCACCCGCTCGAAGACGCCGGGCATGTATCCGGATGGCGGCGGCCTCTATCTCCAGGTCAGCGAGACAAAGACACCGGGGGAGGTCACGCGCTCCTGGATCTTTCGGTACACCCTCGCCGGGCGGGCGCGCGAAATGGGGCTCGGTTCGTTGAACGATATCACCCTGGCTGAAGCCCGGGAGCGGGCACAGGGTGCGCGCAAACAGAAGGCTGAGGGTATCGATCCCATCGCCGCCAGGGACGCGGAGCGCGCCGCCAGGCGCGCCGAGGCGGCGACGGCGATGAGCTTCAAGGATGCAGCCCAGGCCTATATCCGGTCACACCGCGCAGGCTGGCGAAACGCAAAGCACGGCGACCAGTGGGAGGCGACCCTTGCGAGCTACGCCTATCCCCTGATTGGTGGGTTGTCGGTTGCAGCGATCGACACGGCGCTTGTCATGAAGGTGCTGGATCCGATTTGGCAGCAAAAGACCGAGACGGCGAGCCGGCTGCGGGGCCGCATCGAGCGCATTCTCGATTGGGCAACGGTGAGCGGTTACCGGCGAGGCGAGAACCCGGCGCGCTGGAGGGGTCACTTACAGAGTCTCTTGCCGCCCAAGACCAAGGTGCAGGCCGTCCAGCACCATGCGGCCCTGCCTTATGGCGAGGTTCCCAGCTTCATGGCCGCCCTGAAGCAACAAAGCGGCAGCGCTGCCGATGCCCTGCGCTTGGTAATCCTGACGGCGGTTCGGACGAGTGAGGCGATCGGGGCGCGCTGGGAGGAGATCGACCTTGATGCCAAGCTCTGGATCATCCCGCCGGAGCGCATCAAGTCGGCCCGCGAGCATCGTGTACCGCTGTCGGTTGCTGCCGTCGCATTGCTCCAGAGCCTACAGGGATCCGCACCCCGTCAGGGGTTGATCTTTCCGTACGGAAAGAAGCACATCAGCAACAACGCCATGCTGGCCTTGCTGAGGCGGATGAAGCGGACCGACATCACCGTGCATGGCTTCCGTTCCAGCTTCCGCGATTGGGCCGCCGAACAGACGAACTTCCCGCGCGAGGTCGCAGAGATGGCGCTCGCCCATGTCGTGAGCGACAAGGTCGAGGCCGCGTATCGCCGGGGTGACCTCATGGAGAAGCGACGCAAGCTCATGGAAGCCTGGTCGGGCTATGTCGGCTCGCCGCCGGCGGCCGGCAAGGTCGTATCGATGCATAGGAAGATGGCGTAGCAGAGGCACCCTAGACCTCCCGTCACCCGGCCGGGCAAAGCCGGGACACCAGGCGGGGCCTGCCAGCGTTCCAGCGCCGACAGGCCCCTGACCACAACCTCGCGCATTGGAGGCGCAAGGGCATGGCTGACAAGACTCTCGGCTCGGCAGGCGCCGGCCGCAACCCCCCGCATGGGTTCTCGGAAAGCACAATCCGTCCCTACGTCGACTCACGGACCGAGTCGGCGGAAGCTCGACCTGGCGCCGTCGTGGCGCCGGCGGGCAGTGATTTGGCTGCCCCATTTTCAGAAACAGGGAGTTGCGAAATGTCCAGAAGGCAGGCGTTGAGTGTGGCCATGGTCCCAACGGCAATAGCGCTCGGTACCATCGAGCAATTGGTCCCGAGCGACCCAGGACCGGGATTGTGGCGCAAGTGGCGGGCGGCAGCAGCAACCTGGTCGGAGCCGCAGCATCAGCTCGACCTTACCACGATCGCACTCAAGAACGCGGTGTCGGAGATCGAAGTCGATGGGCATCCGATCAGAGACCTTTCCGACGTTCGCCGCCTGCAGTCCCGCGATTTGGTCAACGGTGCCAGCCGAGGTTACGCCGAATACAACAGCCTCTGCGCTCGGCTTGTGTTGAGAGACGAGGAAGTAAAGCGACGCGAGGAAGCGGCCGGGATCCCGCAGATGGAAAGCGAAGTGGCCGCGCTTTGGGATGCATTCATGGCGGCAGAGCGCGAGATCCTAGAACACAAATCGCCATCGCCGGCATCGATTGCCGCCAAGCTGCACATCGTACTTGACCATCAGTGTTTCGAGGATCCAGACACGCCGGAATACCTCTCGACGACCGGCATCTTGCGCGATCTGCTGCCATGCCTGCCGGAGGACATGGCGACTGCCATTGCGGCCCATCTGGATCAAGTCAATCGCTGGATGGAGAAAGCGAAAAGTGCGAACCCGGTTCGCGATCGGGACGCGTGATGCGGCTGTTGCCTTGAACTAGAATAGCGACTCGGCAGGGGCTAGTCCGACGGGACGAAAGGCGGCACCGCACCGCTTGCCCCTTGCCGGATATCAACGCGGACCGCAGCTGCGGAGCGGGCTAGTGACAAAAGATACAGACGAATTCGATAAGCTTTGGTATCGGGCGCCGGGCTTCTATTCCGCCTTCCATCTTTCGGTCGACGTCCGCACCGGAAAGATGTCACGCGGTCGGTCGCTAGCAGACCTGCGGGACACATCTGACCCATGGCCGCCGGATACAATCAACCTTCGCCAAGCGTTAGACAAATTGGGTCGCCAGCGGTTCCCGGGTCCGTCAAATAGTTGGAATTCACGAGACCTGCATGCTCGCGCATCAATTCCTTGCGACCTCCCCCTGTCTTGGGCGTTTAACGATCCCGACGAAGAGCATGGCACGCAGGCGATCGAACGCGATGCAGGAGGACGATATAGGATCTATACCCTGTCCGGATGGCAGATCGTGCCTGAGGGCGCGAACGCTAGAGATCTTTGGCGCGTGGAGAAGCAGAGGCTGGTGGCTGCTCGGGACGAGGAGCTTGCCGCTTCGATCCGGCTGGGCACAGTGTGCGGTGAGCTAAGGCGGCGTCTTATAGACAGTGGGTTCGAAGCTACGATGTATGACCGCGGGTCCGGCCGTATCGAGTCGATTGGCCCAAAGCGCTGGTGGTCCGATGATCTTGCACGTCAGCTGAACTACGGCTGGCGTTATCAATTGATCTTCGAGCCTGAAAGGCTACCCGGCGATTGGCCCGGGAGCGGCGCGCACGCCGACGCGGTAGAGCTAGATGGGTGGACGGGCTTCTTGCGGTTTCCCGCAGACTTCCTAGAGAGGATGAATGGCGCGCCAGACGCCCCGGCTCTTGCCCTGCAGCCCTCAGGAATGCCAGGCCGTCCCCCTGAGCTCGGGAGCGCGATGCTGCGCAACGAACTGGAGCGACGCCTCCAAGATCCTGCCGAGTATCAACGACTCACGGGCATGAAGAACACTGAAATAGCTACCGAGATCTTCGCGGAACTACGAAGGTCGCATCCCACGTTAGCCCCGCTCCAAGGCAAGAGCGCCGCGAACCGCGTAGGCGAAATAATGAAGGAACACAAAAAGCCGGCCCCGAAATAGAATTTCGGGGCCATTCCGGGCGGGCTATTACGGGCATCTCATCATCGTTCAAATGCTCTCACCTGCGGTGCGATCCGCTAGAGCGTTTGAGCGAGGCCCACATGAATGAGCGATCCGCTTTTTCGATTAAGGAATTCTCAGAGCGTAGCGGCCTCTCAGTCGCGACGATCTACCGCCGCCTGAAGGACGGAAGCCTGCGGTCCGTCCAGATCGGTGGCCGCCGTCTCATTCCGGCCGATGTGGAGCGCGAGCTCCTCGCCGGCGAACCGGGTTCGCGCAACAGCGATCAGGCGGCATAGCCCATGAGCACAATCGGTCTTTGCCTGGCGAAGAAGGTGCAGGAGGGCAAGCTCTCGAGGGAGCAGGCCGACCGCGCCTTGAAGCTGATCGGCAAGCTCGAGGCTGAGTACTCCACGACCATGAGCCGGACCGCGGCTGAAGCCGCGGCAGCGGCACGGGCTTCGGAGATCCTCACGGCCGAGGCGCGGGCGAAGAAGCGCGACATCGTCCTGCAGGCCCAGGCCAGCAGCGCGGCGATGGAACAAGCGCTGGCGCATCCCAAGGGCACCTATGCCGGCGTCGCCGCGGTTTTCGCTCGCGACTGGTGGAACCGGGCCGGCGGCACCTCGGTCGAAGCTCGGATCAAGACCGTGCGGCGCGCGCTGTTCCAGAAGTTTGGCGCGGGCGTCGAGGCCTATCGTTCGACTGCACTCGGCCTCAAGCGCCCAAGCCTAGTCAAGTTGGTGCGCGAGATTTACGGCGAGAGCACCGGCGATGCGACGGCCGCCACTACGGCACGAGCCTGGTCCGAGACTGCCGCCTACGGCGTCGAGCGGTTCAACGCCGCCGGCGGACATCTAACCGCCAAGCGAGATTGGCGACTGCCGCAGGCGATGGAGCCGGCCCGGCTCAAGGGGCGGCGCGACCAATGGATCGAGTACATGCGTGAGGCCTATGTCGCTGGGCGCCTCAAGGTCTGGGATTACGAGCTCGACCGCATGGCGGATGCTGCGACCTTCGAGGGCATCCTTTCCGACGCGTTCGACCGGATCGCGACAGACGGCGCGGTAGATATCACGCCTGGCCAGACCGGCGGCCGCAAGGTCGCGAACCAACGAACCGATCACCGTGTTTTCGAGTGGACCACCGCGGATGCGTGGCTCGATGCCAACCAGCAATGGGGCCGCGGCGACGACGGGATCTATCCGATGCTGATCGGCCATCTCGAACGCATGGCGCGCGACATCGGGATGATGGAAAAGCTCGGGCCCAACCCGGACCTCACCGCGCGGATGCTGATCGACCAGGCCCGCAAGGATGAGGTGGGCGGCATCAAGACGGGCAATCTTGGCGCGATTTGGGATCAAGTCTCGGGCAAGTCGAATGTCGCGGTTTCTGCGCGGCTCGCCCATACGGCGGGTGGCATCCGCGCCTGGCTGGCGGCAGCCCAGCTCGGCTCGGCGGTGCTCTCAGCGACAACGGACTTCCATACGCTGCGGGCCACGGCGAAGTTTAACGCGTTGCCGGCAAGCCAGGTGATGGCGCGATACATCAAGCTGCTCGCCGGAGACGCGGACAGCAAGACGCTGGCTCTGCGGACCGGCATCATAGCCGAGGGCTGGATCCACAGTAGCAAGGCGGCGCTGCGGGACGCGCTGGATGAGCAGTTTACCGGCATTGCCGGGCTAGCGGCCGAGGCTGTGTTCCGTGCCTCCGGCCTCTCCAAGCACACCGATGCCGCGCGTCAGGCCTTCGGCCTCGAATTCCTGGCCTTCCTGGCGGATCACGCGCGAACCCGGTTCGGCGGTCTGCCCGACGGGCTGCAGCGCGGGTTTCAACGCTACGGTATCGGCGAGGCGCAGTGGCATGCGATCGGCCAGGCGGTCGAGACCGTGAAAGGCGCTAGCTTCGTCTCGCCGGCGTTGCTTGACGGCATAGACCGCAAGACCGGCGCCCAGCTCATGGACATGATCCTGACGGAGATGGACTACGCGATCGTGGTGCCTGGCGCCCGCGAGCGATCCTGGATGGTCGGCGGAGGCCATGAGCTACTTCGACGCGGCAGCATTGTCGGCGAGATCCTTCGAACCGGTTCGCAGTACAAATCCTTCCCCGTCACGATGATGACGACGCACACGCTGCGGGCGCTGCAGACCCCTGGCGTACTCGCGAAGTTTGGCGCCGTCTTCAGCCTGGCGATCAGCACGACTGTGCTCGGCGGGTTAGCGGTGCAGATGAAGCAGCTGGTCCAGGGCAAGGACCCGCGCGACATGACCGATAGCAAATTCTGGGGAGCCGCCTTCTTCCAGGGCGGCGGCGCCGGCATCGTCGGCGATTTCCTCTATTCGGCCACCGACCGCACCCATCGCAGCTTCTATATGCAGATGACCGGCGGTCCGTTTGGTGGCCTGGTTGACGACGTGGCTTCTCTCGCCGGCTTCAATCTCGGCTCCGTCGTCCGCGACGAGAACACGAATTTCGGCCGCGACCTCGCCCGCTTCGTACGCAACTACACCCCGGGCTCCACCCTCTGGTATTCGCGCCTAGCCGTCGACCGGCTGCTCTGGAACACGCTGCAGCGCATGCTCGACCGCGACGCCGCAGGATCCTTCCGGCGAATGGAGCAGCGCGCACGCAAGGAGTATGGCCAGAGTTTCTGGTGGCGACCCGGCCGCAACGCACCCGATCGGGCACCGAACATCGGCGCCGCTATTGAAGACTGATTTGCGAGCTAGGTCCGCAAGAAGGGGGACAACATGGCCAACGAGGCATTGAAGCAATATCGCGAGCTCATGGCGCTCGCTAGGTCCTACGCCGGCGAACAGTGGCCGGTTTTGTCGCGCGCGCACGCGAACGACCTCATCCAACGGGCGAGACGGTCCGAAGCGCTGATGCAGGCCTATTTCAACCGCAGCCATCCGTTCAATAAACGGGCAACGGAGATCGCCGCCAACTTGGATTATTGGAGCAAGGAGCATCCGACGCGACCCGATGGCTCGCCGCTGCCCCTGCGGGAGATGCCGAACTATGAAGATCCGTCAACGGACGTTTTCCCGGAAATTCCCAACCTAGAGCACCTGACGCCTGACGCCGCTCGCGCGCGTTTGGAATGGCTTCGCACGCAGGACGAATTTGTCGGCTACCTGAGCGACCCCAAGCATCCGGCGCATGCAACCGCTCAGGAAGGGATGGCGCGGTTGCGCCGCCTCGCTGCCGGACTGCCCAGCAAGATCGATGTTGCCCTGCAGATAAAGGCTCAGGACCGCATCCAGGAGATCCGGGACGAAACCGCTCTCGACCCGAAACATCCCTATTGGGAGAAGACTGACCCGGACCACCAGGCGGTGGTGCAGGAGATGGATCAGCTCTACGCGATCGTCAATCCGGATGGTGACGCCGGCGACAGGGACGGCCAAACGGCACTGGCCAGAACAGAAGTCAGAAGTCTGCCGGCGCCGGCGAGCTCCGGGACTCCGACATCGAGCGAAAGCACCGGCCGACTTTCAGACATGGTGGCCTCAACCCGAGCAGACGTGACGACACTTCACAAGCGGATCGCTGCGGATCCGAAGCATCCCTACAACGACCGCCGGCACCCCGACTACAAAGCCGCTCAGGATCGCATGAATGCGCTCTACGCTGCTACGGCGCCGGTAGGCACCTACGATCCCGACAATATGGGACGGGCGCACGCCGGACCTAGCCTGCGGGCCCCGACCGCCGCGAACCCGATTCGCGAGCATGGCCCGCAGTCAGTGACGGGGCGCGACCAAGCGCGAACGGAGATCGCCCGGATCCGGAAAGAAGCGGCCTCCGATCCGAAGCATCCCTACAACGACCGCCGGCACCCCGATTACAAGGCGACCCAGGCGCGCATGAATGAGCTCTACACCGGCGCCGCGGAGCCTGGCGAAGATACCAATGACGGCGGGCAGACGTCATCGGCGCAGGCATAGGGCGCGCCGCGCCCGTCAAGGGGAACACAGACATGAACTTCATAGCAGCGGGGTACGAAAGAATGGTCGAAGCGATGAAGCGGCGCGGCAGGACCAAACCAGAGCAGCTGGAAGAAGATCTCGCCGCGGCGGAGAAGCAGCGCGATTACACCCATGAGATGCTGCAGCAGGCGAAGGCCGCTAGAGAGGAGAGCCTTGAGCTTGCAAGTCTCGGTGATGCCAAGGCTCTCGAAGTCGTTCGCCGAAATGATGTCACAATCGCCCAGCTAACGAGCAGCTTGGCGATGTATGAAGAGGCAATCCGAACCAAGCATATGCCGGCGATCGAGGCGAAGCGGGCCTATGACGCCGCCCAGGATCGCAAGGCAAAGATCGAAAGGCTCAACGGATTGCTGGCCGACCGGTTGGCAGTGATCGAGGCTCTTGAGGCAGCGCTCGTCAAGGCCGGCGCCGCCCTTAACAAACAATACGACTTGACCCGTCAGATCGAGCGCCAGCGGGAAGATCTCGTCGGGAGGCCCACTTCCGATGCTTTAGGTCATCGATACATGCCGCCCGCCACGCTCGAAACGCCGCGCGTCGTGGAGCGGGTCACCCGCTTCTGGCAGCATGTGGAAGGGGCGCTGTGGATCGATCGCGACGCCTTTTCGAACCTCCATGATCAGAAGGTGCCGTCGCTGGTGGAGGCCGAACGCGCGGCGCAGGTGCCATACGCGGTGAAGGAATGAGGATGTCGGCCCAATTCAGGCGGGGGTCGCCCCTGGAGATCATGGACAAGGTCGCGGCCGAGACTGCCTTGAATGCGATGCTGATCCGGCATGGCGGCAACGCTGTAGCGGCGAGTGCGTCGCTCAACCGGTTCGCCGGTAAGGCCGCCAAGAGCGTTGACCGTCCCCGTGCCAGCAGTACGACGTTTCTCACTGGCGCGTCGCGTCTCGCCGAGGCAGCGCGCGCAGGGCAAGGGCTGGCGCGCGCGCAACAAATGACCACAGGGCTGAACGCGCCCGGCTAACTGAGGTAACACCATGTCAGAGCTCTATCTAGAGCGGCGCCAGGGCTGGCACCGCTGCCGGCCTTTGCCGGCCGAATTTTGGGCGATCGGCCGAGAGCATGCCGGCCCGTCCGCGCTCATCACCAGCCACAATGAACTGTTCTACGTGCTTGATCCAGGTGGCGCGATCGTGCGCCTAAGGTTGGGCGCGCTGCGATGGAAGCGAACCTTCCAGCTGGTGTTCAAGGCCAGCGAGGCCGAACTCCGCCTCATGTTCCGAAACGCGAGGTATCCGGCGATCAGATGGCTGGAGGCCGCCCAAAACCAATTGATCGTATCGAGCTCGGAGGCCGGGCTCATTGACGGTGCGGAGTTTGGGTTCACGGCGGGTGGCGCCGGCGTTGAGCAGCGGCCGATCGCCTGTCGCGTGCTGCGCGCGCTCGAAGGCGGGCACGCATGAGCTCCGAAGACGAGATCCGCGCAGCGGCCGACAGGGTGACGCCGCTACCGCCAAAGCCGGCAGCACCGAAGGACGCCAACGACGTGCTGCAGAGCGAGGGCACCGCTGGCGTGCAGGCTATGATCGACAGCGCCTCGCCGGCGGCGCCCCAGGATCGCAACAAAGCGAGCAGTCAACCACGGCGCGCGAAGGCCGGCGGGAAAAAAGGCGGCGGGAAGGGTGGCGGCGGTGGCACAGACGGTGGCGGCAGCGGCGAATGGAAGGCGGGCAGCAGCTTCATTCAAAGCTTGTTTTTCATGGATGACCGGGGCCTCTGGCATAAGCCCTACTCGGGCGACGGGAAGTCGTCGCAGATTCATGTCTGTGATCCGGTCAAGGTGCTGGCGCGAACAAGAGATGCCGCCGGCGAAAATTGGGGATCGCTGATTGCCTGGTCGGATGGCGATGGGCGCCAGCATGAGTGGGCAGTGCCGCGCGGCATGCTCGCCGGCGACGGCGTTGCCATCCGAGAATATCTTCTGCAGCGCGGCCTCTACATCGCACCGGGCAAAGCAGCGCGTGAGGCGCTGATGATGTGGCTTTCCTCCTTGGAACCGAAGGAAGCGGCGCTCTCGGTCGAGCAGGTGGGCTGGCATGAAGGTTCGGCCGGCTTGGCTTTCGTGCTGCCTGACGCGGTCTACGGGCCGCAGGGTGGCGAGCGGATCATCCTGCAGGCCATCAGCCGGGTTGGCCACAACTTCGACCAGGCTGGCGTCCTCGAAGACTGGCAGCGCGAGATCGCCGCGCCGGCGGCGGGGAACACTCGATTGCTGCTGGCGATCGCCGCCGGGTTTGCGGCGCCGCTGCTCCGGCTGACCGGGGAAGAAAGCGGCGGCATCAACTTCCTGGGACAGAGCCGCACGGGCAAGTCGACGGCCGTCTTCATCGGTGCCGGCGTCTGGGGACGGGGCGCGCGCGGCGGCTACGTCCGGCAATGGCGCGCGACAGCAAACGGGTTGGAGAGCGTCGCGGCCGCTCACAGCGACGCGCTACTGCCACTCGATGAGATGGGGCAGATGGATCCGCGCGAGATTGGCGAGGCGGCCTATTTGCTCGCCAACGAGAGCGGCAAGAGCCGAGCGACGCGGGAAGGCGCGGCCAGGCACGCGGTAACCTGGCGCGTCTTCATCCTGTCGAGCGGCGAGAATTCAATCGGCGAGCTCGCCCAGGAAGGCGGCCGCAAGGCGAAGGTGGGCCAGGAGGTGCGTATCGTTGACGTGCCGGCGGATGCCGGCGGCGGCATGGGCCTTTTCGAGGAATTGCACGGGTCGTCCGACAGCGACGCGTTCTCGCGTCGACTCCGCGACGCCGCTGGACGCTTCTACGGAACGCCGGCGCGGGCGTTCCTGACGGCTCTCACATCCGAGCTCGAGAGCAACCGCTCGGGCGTCATGGACTGGATTGAAGCCCATCGGGCCGAATTCATCAGCAAGACGGTGCAGAGCGAGGCGACGGGCCAGGTGCGATCGGTGGCCGGCCGCTTCGCGCTCATCTCCGCCGCAGGCGAGCTCGCCACGCGCTGGGGCGTGACGGGATGGGAGCCGGGCGTGGCGCGGTGGGCGGCAGCACTTTGCTTCCGCGCCTGGCTCAACAATCGCGGTACGGTCGGTGCGAAGGAGGATGAGCTCGCAATCCGCCAGGTGCGGCAGTTCATCGAGGAGAACGGATCGGCGCAGTTCTCACACTGGCCCGAGAAGGCGGCGCTGGATCCCAATGAGATCCCGACAGACGAGAAGACGATCTATCGGGCCGGGTTCAAGCGCTACAGCACCGACGACGAGGCATGGCACTACTACGTCATGCCCGAGGTCTGGAGCTCGAAAGTCTGCCGCGGTTTCTCAGCGCGGCATGTTGCCAAGGTGCTGGCGGAGCGCGGCTATCTGCGGCCGGCGAGCCAGGGCAAATTTTCGCAGTCGCTGACGGTGCCCGGGCACGGCAAGCAGCGCCTCTATCACATCCTGCCGGCAATCCTCGGCGATCATGGTCGCGGCGACGCGGACTGATTGCGCGCGTGAGGGGAGCGGAGCGGCATTATTGTTCGCGGCCAACCTCTGAAAAATCGGTGTTCTAGGTGTTCTGGTGTTCCCTTCAGTCAGGTATTCAGGTTTTTCAATCACTTCACAGTCTGGATATTGGAACACCTTGCTGAAGGCGAAGGTGTTCTGGGTGTTCTCGGAACACCTGGAACACGAGGCCGACAAGGCACCGTGAAAGGTGTGCTTCAGAATTATGGAGTCCGCTCAATGGCTTGCATCTCTGCGGAACACAAGAACACCTGGAACACCGATTTTCGGCATAGAGAGGAGTAGCCAATAAAAAATTGGGTGGATATGCGGATCCGGCGAGAGGCGCGGTGCGAGCTCCGGCGCGCGCGATCGGCGAGAGGCGCGGTGCGAGCTCCGGCGCGCGCGATCGGTCAGAGTTTCCGGACATTATGCCTGACGGCCCGACGGCGGTGCAGTGGCTCATAAGCCGGCAAAATCGCGCGCTGAATAGGATGCGCGCCGCCGCCTCTCTCCCCGGCCGCCGCGCCCTTAAACGCGAACGCTGGCGACCACACGGGTGCGAAAGACGGGGAGATTGATTGGAAGTGCCCTGGAGAGACCGATGCTCTGTCTTGCGACAGTCCCCGATCTTACGGCCGAACCGCCTCCAGGATCCCGATCGCTCGGGATCGCGAACAGGTACTCTCGCGGGCGCGTCAGGGCAAGTCTGACTAGAGTGGCAGACGGTCTCTCCGCCTTGGCGTGAGTCGCTGCAATGGCTTAGGTCAATCGCCGATCGCTACCCACACATCAGCCCACGAATGAGGTGCAGCCGAGCGCTCGCCGCGAACCCGGTTCGCGCACCCGTCAGCCACGGGTAGGGGGTGTTCCGCGCGAACCTGGTTCGCGCTTCGAGGGGTGGCACCCCCCCAAACGCGATCGACCCCTCTCGCCTCCCCTTGCCTCGGAACTTTGGGCCAATTTCTGGACAGAGATCGCACCAGAAAAAAAATCGACGATGGACCCAGCGTCGCACCCCCGTCCGCGCGCGCTACCCCCGCGCCAGCGTTCACGCCGACCCCCTCTTCACCAGGTCCAGGAGCGAGCTGGCGTCCGGCCATGGTTCAATCGCACTAGAATCGGGCCGTAAGATTTCTCCCCTCCTACCCGCATTGTCTTCAAAGATGATTGCTGTCGGTGTGACGGACAGGGATCCATCCAGGCACAAGTCGCAGTCAGGATCCTCACTCCACGCTTGAAGGCCCTGCAGGTTCTCGCCCGAGTAAAAGCTGCGGAGGTGCCGAAGCACTGCGTTCGCTTGTGTGACAGCGTCCGCGACGGTACGGATCTTTGCATAAAGCTCAGTCGTTTGATGATTCAACGCTCGCAGCGTGAACCTCTCCCAATGATTATCGCGAAGGGTAGCCGCGGCTTCGTAGATGAGTGGAAGGACCGCTATGGCGTCATCGGCCACATCGTGTTCATCGAGTATAGCGAGGCCCTGCATCCGGTGCAGTGAAACTATTTCGAACTGACTCACTGCCTGACCACGAGAAGCGTCCCTGCGAAGTTCTAGTTGGCGGCTGGAAAGCACGCGCTCAACGGTGAGGTTGCCCCCTAGGCGCCGAGCGCGATCTAGACGATCGCATAGCGGCTGCATCTGTCGGCGCATCACAGCGCCGATATTCTGGTAGGTACGGAAGACATTGCCGCGCGCCTGAATTGTAACCCGAAGATCAGCACCAAATGTTGCGAGCTCGCGTTGAAGCGGCGCGCGGATCGCATTGAACGCTTCTCGTTTCTGATAGTAGGCCCAATCCTGCTTGGCTGCTTTCCAGGTGGCATTCTCGATGTGCTTTACCCAGCAGTCTTCCCCGATCAGCCGGAGCAGCTGATCAGCGCAGAGCACGATCCTGCCGGCCCTAAACTGAAGGTTCCGTTCACAGTACGAGCAGCGATACCACTGATCTCTTATCGGTGCGGGCGGAGTATTCCCGACAAACTCGAAGAGCATGTTCTGTACAGGCGGCTTCATGCGCTCGATCGGCAATTCGGCTACCGCACGACCGGCGGCCAGGTGTGCCGCGATCATCTTGCGCGTGGTCTCAACGAGCTCGCGATCCATCATGTCCAAAGGCGCTCAGCCGGGCGGAAGCCCAAGGAACTGTTTGACCAATTGCGTGATGGCAGCCGTCGTAGCGTCCAGCGCTGCGTTTCCGAGTTTGGCGCCCGCCTTCGTCGCTGCGGCTTTGATCCAGCCCGTAAGCTTCGCCGTGATCCGCTTGGACTTGGACGCCTCTGGTAACGTCCGCGAGAGTTCGGCTAGATCCTCATCGTTGATCCCTAGCTGCCGGAGCACCTTATCCAGCGCAGCGCGGTCCCCAGCCATCACCGCAATCTGGTTAAGCTGATCTATGTTTTGGATCTGGTTCTCGTTCCCGATCGAAACGAACTGACCCGAACCATAGAGATGGTTGTGGATGATCTGCTGCGTATGTTGCGGGGTGCTGTTAGCTAGCTTCTCCAGGTCGAGGCCACTTTCATCCGCCAGATCAAGCGCTAGCTGCAGAACGCGCGTTCGTATCGTGTCGATGATTCCTGTGAACGCACTCGGACCAATGACCTGCCAGGCATCCGTCATATGTGCATTGTCTACGATCTTGTCCTGATAGTAGAGCACGAGATTTCCTGGCCAGTTTCTTTGCAGCGTCTTGCCATCGCTGTCGGCTAAAAATTGAAGCTGCGCGACTGGTTCGCGAACGACAACCTTCTCGGCAAAGTGCCGGTGCTCCTCTTCGAGCACCACCGGAGGAATGAGCAACGTTTGGATATAGGCAATGTTCTGAAATCGTCCCTGTGCTGCTGCGGGTATCGAACGGTAAGGCGGAACTGTCGCGCCAGCGAGATAGCCATTGAGCTCGCTCTCTGCCCAAGTCGACAGAGTTTCCGACTTCAATTTCCTCGCGAGCCGTAAGCAGAGACGCAGCAAATCCGGGATGGGCGTTGAAGTCGTCGTAGCGCCATCAATGATGGTTTCAAGAAGCGTAGCCATTCCAGATGTTCTCCGGGCTTTTTTGGTCGCTTTGGTTTTGCGCTCGGCGGCGGCGAGTCATCTCGCCTGCACTCATAAGGCGAGTCTCAGCGAGACGCGCAGGGCTGCCGCCCTTTTGCCACGTATCACGGGCCTGAACAAGAGGAGAACAAGCACTGGGAAACGGAACGTGGGTAGGCACCAGGGTAGCACGAAGGCACCCAGCCCAAGTTACTGATATAACACGATAAATAGTGAAATTTGGCGGAGGGAGGGGGATTCGAACCCCCGATAGGGCTTTAGGGCCCTATAACGGTTTAGCAAACCGCCGCCTTCAGCCGCTCGGCCACCCCTCCGCACAAGAGACGTCCGTTATTGAGCAGCTTGCGCCACGGCGTATGCGCGGGGGTTTAGTAACGGCCGGGCCGCCCAATGTCAAACCGGCTCCGAAAACCGCCCTGCCCCGGCCGCAGACCCGTTTTGGGGTCTCCAAACGCAGTCGCCCCTCCGACGAGGACGGAGGGGCGACGAGGCGAGTTGGATCCCGATCAGCCTGTGATGTCAGGGGGGCCGATCGCAGATCGATGGACGATGTCTTGGAACGCTGTGTTTCGGGGGGAACCAGCGCATCACCGCCCATGGAAAATCAATGTTCGACCCCCTCGAGCGTTCCCCCGGAATCCCCGAAAGCTATGCGAGGACGCGGCCGGGCGTCCGACTAACGCCGCTCGTATTGCCGCGCGCCGAACAGCACGTCCCGCTCCGCAGCGGAAAGCTGCTTCGGCGTACGCGAGAGCTCGGCGAGCACGGCGAGGCCGCGCACCACCGCGGGCCGCGCGGCGACGGCGTTGAACCAGCGCTCGAGGCTCGGATAATCGCCGAGCTGCACGCCCTGTTTCTCCCAGTAGCGCAGCCAGGGGAAGATTGCGATGTCGCTGATGCCGTAGACCCCGCCGGTCAGGAATTCGACCTCGGCCAGGCGGGTGTCGAGCACGCCGTAAAGCCGCTTCGCCTCGTTGGTGAAGCGCTCGATTGCGTAGGGCGCCGGCTCTGCCGCGTAATGCCGGAAATGCACCACCTGGCCCAGCATCGGCCCGATATTCGCCATCTGAAAGGCGAGCCATTGCAACGCGACCGACTGGTCATGCGCCGACTTCGGCCAGAGCCTGCCGGTCTTCTCGGCGAGGTAGATCAGGATCGCGCCGGATTCCATCAGCGAAATCGGCTGGCCGCCGGGACCATCCGGATCGACGATCGCCGGCACTTTGTTGTTCGGGCTGATCTTCAGGAATTCCGGCTGGAACTGGTCGCCCTTGGCGATGTCCACCGGGATCGGCGTGTAGGCCAGGCCGAGCTCTTCCAGCGCGATGTGGATCTTGTGCCCGTTGGGCGTCGGCCAGGTATAAACCGCGATCTCACCCGCCATCACGCCGCCGCCTTCTCGAGCGCCTTCAACCCGCGCCGCACCGCGGGGCGCTCGGCGATTGCACTGACCCAGCGCTGCACGTTCGGATAATTCTCCATGTTGAAGCCGAAGCTGTGGCTGTTCCGCACCCAGGGCCAGCAAGCAATGTCGGCGATCGTGTACTCGCCGCCGGCGAGATAGGGATGCTCGGCGAGCCGCTTGTCGACGACACCGAGCAGGCGCCCGACTTCATTGGTGTAGCGGTCGATCGCGTAAGGCACGCGCTCAGGCGCCACGCTGCGGAAATGGAACGCCTGGCCGTACATCGGCCCGATATTGGCGATCTGGAACATCAGCCATTCCAGCGTGGCGTAGCGCGCCCGCGGTTCCGCGGGCAGAAACATTCCGCTCTTCTGCGCGAGATGTACCAGGATCGCGGCGGATTCGAAGATCGCCAGCGGCTTCCCATCGGGGCCGTCGGTATCGACGATCGCGGGAATCTTGCCGTTGGGGTTGATCTTCAGGTATTCGGGCCGGGTCTGTTCCTTGGCGCCGAGATTGATCTTGTGCACCCGATACGGCAGGCCGGTTTCCTCCAGCATGATGTGGATCTTGTGGCCGTTCGGTGTGGTCCACGAATAAAGCTCGATCATGCCGCAATGCTGAAAGGGAACGTGGCGGGAGGGGCAGTCTTCTCGATTTCCCCCGCCCTGGCAAGGGTTCAAGGCTCGTTTGCCCTCTAAGGAATGCCGGTGGACAGGCGCAGCAGGGCTGGGCATCGTGCGGCCCGGGATTTTGGGAGAGCTTTTGGATGACGGAGATCGGAAGAGCCCATAGTGGCTTTGCGGATTTGCTCGGCTACAAGCTGACCGCGCGCGGTGTCGGCAGCGCGGAAATGACGCTGAAGGTCGGCCCGCAGCACTTGAACCGCGCCTCGATCCCGCATGGCGGCGTGCTGGCCACCCTGCTCGACAGCGCCGCGGGATTTGCCGCCGCTTTCGTCGACGACCCGGACCAGCCGCGCGCGGTGGTGACGCTTTCGATCAACGTGCTGTTCATCGGCCAGGCCCGGCTCGGCGACACGCTGATCGCCCGCGGGAAGAGGATCGGCGGCGGCAAATCGATCGCCTTCGCGGAAGCCGAGATCACCAGCGACGGCAAGACCATCGCCCGCGCCGAAGGCACCTTCAAATATCTCGGAACCGGCCGCGCTACTTGATGTCGGATTCCTGGCGCCGCGCGATCAGCTTGCCGAGGCTGTCGGTTCTCGCCTTGGCCGCATTGCCCCCGACATAGGTGACGTAGATCGAGATCACGCCGCCCGACGTCGTCATCGCATAGGACATGACCTCCGCGCCGTCGTCCTGGTAGGACGATTTCGAGCAATTGGCGACGCCGAGGACCGCCTCGCCTTTCTGGCCCTGCACCACGTCCGCGACTGACTGCTCAAACTCTCCATCGCATTCGTCCTTGTAACCGGCGAGATAATCGAGGACGACATCGCGCAAGTTTTCCTGGCCGAGATACTCTTGCCAGAACTGGCCCGCGCCGATCGGGGTCGAGAAAGTGTATTTCGGGTCGCCCGATTTGAAGGTCTGCGCCTTGATGGAGATCATCGAAGGCTTGGCGCCGGTGACCTCGACCAGAAACTGCTGCACCTCGTCCATGCTCTGGGTCAGGGATTTCAGCCGGGCCGCGCCGGCGTCGGTTCCGCTGCTGCTCGACTGCTGCTGGCTGTCCCCACCCTGCGGCTCGCCCTCGCCGAAGGGCTGCGCGCTTTGCCCATCACCACTGCTGCCGCTGCTCTGTTGATTGTCGCTGCCTCCGCCGAACGGATTGGTGGATGCTTGCTTGGTGTATTGATCAACGCAGTCGAGCAAGCGGTTGAGCGCCGCGTTCGAGCCACTGAGATTGAAGATGTAGTCGCCGCCTTGGGTCCTGAACGTGAGCGTATTCCCGCCCCTGAGTTCGTCGAACACGGCTTGGCCGCGTTCGACCCCAATCTTCACGTAGGTCGCGGAGTAGGTCTCAGCTGTCCCGTTGTAAACCGGATTCCGATCTATCCAGTAGGTGATCCGGTAGGACTGGTTCAGAGGCAAGTTCCAGCCCTTGCTGTTCAGGTAGAGCTCCAGGTTCCAGGTCTTGTTGACCGTGATGCCGACATAGACGTTGGCATTGTTCAGGGCCCAGACGGTGCAGTCGGTGAACTGACCGGTATTATCATCGGTGAAGACAAACCCGGTCCACTGACCGACGGTGAATTCCTCGGTCTCCTTCGCCTCCGCCGGCGCGAGTCCGGCCAGCGCGGCGCTCACGCCGACCAGCACGATTCCCAGCGCAGCCACAAACCCCCGCATGGCCACCTCCACCCACTGCCCGATGCGTAGATGCTATCAAGCCGGGGGTGGGATCGCCAAGAGGCCGGCCCGTGGGTCCGGCCTATGCCGCTGGCGGCAGCGTCAGATCTTGAATGGCGCAGTTGCCTCCGGCTGCGCCGCGGCGCCCAGGCCGAGCCGGGCGTATTCCGCCGGCAGCCCGCCGGTGATCGCCAGCCACATCATCCTGAGATCGGAGACCGCGCCGTAGAACGGGTTGATCCGGATCAGCGGGCGATTGTGCTCGATGAAACGATGCGATCCGACCGCCATGCAGACGGCGATCATGATGCCGAGTGGGGCCAGCAGGATATCGCCCAGCACCGCGGCCGCCAGCGTGCTGGCGGCGCCGACCAGGGTCGCCGCATAGTGGACCCCGCGGGTCGCCGGGCGGCGATGGGCATCGAGGTAGAGGCGCCAGAAATCAGAATATGAAATCTCAAAACCGCGCTTGTCGGTTGGCATTCTGCGTCCCCACGCTTGGTTGCCCACGCTCGTACTACTCTGCCGATTTAACACAGATAAGTGACGGAAGCCTGACTGAAAGGGCCGGCGCGCCTCTTGCGCCGGAAAAATTGAACGTCACTCGGTCTCGCCCGCTGCTGCGGCCAACTGCTTCGCCATCTGCGGCGTCATGGCCGGCGGCGGCGCGTCTGCCGCCGTGTCGGGTGGCGGGGCATCGGGCCGTTCCGGCGCGGACATCAGCAGCTTGTCCGCGAGACTCCGCAACACCGCGCGGTTGGCCTGCAACATGTCTTCCGCCAGCAGTTTCAGCACGCGGATATTAGTGTTGCTGGCATCGTCCATGTCGTCGTTGCCGACGTCGAGTCGCGCCTGGAAGCGATAATACTGGCGCAGCCCGTCTTCTGTCTCAGGCAGCAATTGCTGCAATTGATGGTCAACTACGTCGCAAATGCCGTCGCACATCAGCGCGAAGGCCGGCTGTGCCCAGCGGGCGGCGCCCCAATCCTTCACCTCGTCGTATGGCAATCGCCGAGTGAGCTTCCCGGTTCCCAAGGAAACCATGATGACGCCGTCGCTGCCGGGGTAGCGGTGCAGCGCCTCGACATAGGCACACATGCCGGGGTTGTAGGCAAAGAGCGCCCCATCGACCAAAGCGTAATAGTCATTCGGTCCGTCGATCTGCACCTGCATCGGCTCGAAATAGGTCGGCGCCGCGGTCGCGGCGCGGATCACCTTCTTCATCGGGTAGTCGTAATAGGACTTCTGCTTGGCGTTGCAGGTCTTGAAGAAGAAGGGGATGCGCCGCTCGATCTCGTAAGCCGGCACCACCACGTCGGCCAACGCGTCTTTCAGCCGCGATTCACCAAAATAATCCTGCAGCACGCCCTCGATCCCGGCCGAAGGATACTTGCCCTCCGCCAGCGCGCCGACCGACCGGATCTTGTGCCAGACCGAGCGGGAGAAGACGCGTTTGCCCTCGACCTCGTAGAGCCGGACGATGTCGCGGGCGGTGTGGCGCGGCTTGCCTTCGGCATTGGGGCAGGCCAGCGCCAGCGCCACCAGCCCGCCGGTCGAGGTGCCGACGATAAGGTCGAAGAGATCGATGATCGGCCGGTTGGTGCGGCGCTCGAGATCGGAGAGCACCATGGCCGGCAGGATGCCGCGAATGCCGCCGCCGTCGATCGCGAGGATCCGCAGCGGCCGGCGTTGGGCCGGCTGCGGCGTGCCGTCATGGGTCGCGGGGCCGACCGGGTTGGCGGGCGCCGGATTGCGGCCGAACAGGACGCGCTTGGCGATCGAGAACGGCTGCACCGCCATCGATCACTCCCCGTCCCGATCCTGCGTGCCCGCGCGAGGCAACATCCGGCATCCTGTGAGGATTGTTCCCGGGCCCGACCCGGCATCCCGAGTCGACGGGACCCGACCGAGCCCGGCCCGAAACTTAGCAAATCCTAAGCGCGATTGGTTAATTTTCGTTGACGCTGCGCCCGGCCGCGGCTTGCTGCAACCAGGGCCTCCGGCCATACTCCCGCCCCGTCATTCACCTGTCGCGGAGTCTTGAAGCCATGGCGCTGCCCGTCTCGGCCGGCCCATCGGGCCCGGTTGTCGCCCGAATCCTGCTCGAAATCGAAGCCGTCCACCTCCGCCCCGACCAGCCCTTCACCCTCACCTCGGGGCGCGCCAGCCCGGTCTATATCGACTGCCGGAAGATCATCTCCTTCCCGCGGGCGCGCCGGAAAGTGATCGAGCTCGCCGCCGAGCTGGTCGAGCGCGAGATCGGCTTCGAGAGCCTGGACGCCGTCGCCGGCGGCGAGACCGCCGGCATCCCCTATGCCGCCTGGCTTTCGGATCGCCTCAGCCTGCCGATGCTCTACGTGCGCAAGAAACCCAAAGGCTTCGGCCGCAACGCCCAGATCGAAGGCAGCATGCCGGTCGGCACGCGCTGCCTGGTGATGGAGGACCTCTGCACCGCCGGCGGCTCGCTCGTCACCTTCGTCGATGCGGTGAAGCAGGCCGAGGGCAAGGTCGAGCATGCGCTGGTCATCTTCCACTACGGCACCTTCCCGCAATCGACCGCGACCCTGGCGGAGCGCGGCGTGAAGCTGCACGGCCTCGCCACCTGGCGCGACGTGCTCGATGTCGCGACCGAGACCGGCCGGCTCGATGCAAAAGCCCGCGCCAGCGTCGTCGCCTTCCTGGAGGATCCGGAAACCTGGTCCCTCGCCCATGGCGGCAAGGCGGTCGCATCTTGAATCACACCGTGAAGCCCAAGCCCGCGCTCGACATCGATTTCGTCCGCGCGCAGTTCCCGCCGCTGAAAGACGGCTGGGTGTTCCTGGAGAATGCCGGCGGCTCCTACGTGCCGAAGCCGGTGATCGACCGCACGGTCGAATACATGACAGACAGCCAGGTCCAGCCGAACTGGGAGTTCGACTCCTCGGTCCGCGCCACCGACCGCATCAAGCGCGGCCTGCAGGCGATGGCCGACTTCATCAACGCCGAGGTCAATGAAATCTTCCTCGGCCCCTCGACCACGATGAACGTCTTCATGATGGCGCAGGCCCTGGCGCCCTCCTTCAAGCCCGGCGACGAAATCATCGTCACCGAGCAGGACCACGAGGCCAATGTCGGCGCCTGGCGGCGCCTGGAAGCGCTGGGCCTCGTCATCAAGGAATGGCCGGTCGATCGCCAGACCGGCGCGCTGGTGCCGGACGGCTTGAGCAAGCTGCTCAGCGATCGCACCAGGCTGGTCGCGATGACGCATTGCTCCAACGTCTGCTCGATCGTCCACGATCTGCCGAGCATCGTGAAGCAGATCCACGCCGCGGGCGCGCTGGCCTTCATCGACGGCACCGCCTACGCGCCGCATTTCCCGATCGACGTGAAGGCGCTCGACGTCGATTTCTACGTCTTCAGCCTCTACAAGGTCTGCGGGCCGCACCAGAGCGTGCTCTACGGCAAGCGCGCCTTGCTGGAGAAGGCGGCGGCGCAGAACCATTTCTTCATCGGCGACGAGAGCATCACCTACAAGTTCCTGCCGGGCGGTCCCAACCACGAGCATGCCGCCGGCACGGTCGGCACCGCCGATTATTTCGACGCGCTCTACCGCGCGCATTTCAAGCAGCCGGAGAATGCCTTCCACACCCGCGTCGCGCGGGTCTACGAGGTGATCGGCGCGCATGAGGCGGCACTCGCCGCCCGGGTCGAAGACTATCTGCGCAGCAAGCAGAACGTCCGCATCCTCGGCCGCGTGCCGACCCGCGACGGACGCCTCGCCCCGGTGATCGGCTTCTGGATCCCCGGCCGTTCCTCGACCGAGATCGCGGCGAAGCTGCACCGGCACAAGATCGCGATCGGCAACGGCGACTTCTGGGCGCGGCGCTGCATCACGGCTCTGGGCCTGAAGCCGGAGGACGGCGTGGTCCGCGTCGGCATCGCCCATTACAACAGCGCCGAGGATATCGACCGGCTGATCAAGGGCTTGGACGAGGCGCTGGCCTGAGGCTGCATTTGCCTAAAATGCAGTACCTGCGTTCGGATACACCATGATGGTGGTTTGATCTCGGTCACGCGCGGCGAAGTTGCCGCAGGCCGAAGACGCCTCCGGAAACTCATGGCATGTTGAGCTTGCTCGACATCGAATGAGGAAACATCATGCGCCGGCGCAAGCCAGCCGAACGCTTCCGTCCCGTCCTGAAGTCATCTGCGATCGCCGTTGCCGCCAGCATCGACGACCTGTCGGACGGCGCGGATGTCCGCTTCCTGCTGGTGCGCCACCCGGACAGCTGGTCGTTCAAGGGCTGCGACGATCACCGTCTCGACGGCAAGGTCGAATCCGTCACCATCGAGCGGCGCCATCCGGACGGCATCCCGAGCGGCCGCTATCTGCGCGTGCCGGTCGATGCCATGGTCGACCCCTGGGGCCGCGTTGCGATCGAGCTGGAATTCGACACGCCGGAAGGCGTGCAGCATGCCGAGCTCACCATCCAGACCCGCGACGACACCATGGCGGCGAGCCTGTCCTCCGGCGCCGAGACCGACCCGGAGACCATCCACATCACCGGCGGCTCGGTGCTGGCGCAGACGGCGGCAGCGGCGGTCTTCTTCGTCGAAGGCAGCCCCGGCGACGTGCTCGACCTCTCCGACGACAAGACAGGCCGCTGGAGCGCCGGCGACAGCGACGGCACCCACACGCTCTACCTGCGTCACGACCAGGGCGGCCAGCGCACCGCCACCCTCGCCGTGCGCAACGGCATCACCGTCAGCGTCGGCTAGCGCCTACTTCTTCTCCGAGCTGAGCGGGCCGAATAGCAGGTTGTCGAGCCCGCGCACCAGGCCTTTCATCGCGCCCACGCGCCGCGCCGCCAGCAGGGTGCCGCCGACATAGGGCTCGGCCGAAGTGCCGGCCTCGTGCCGGATCTGCAGCCGCTCCCCGTTGGCGCCGAAGATGGTCTCGACCGCCAGCACATAGCTCGGCAGCCGGATCGAATGCACCCGCCCGCCGCCGACATCGGCGCCGCGCGCCTCCTTCGGGCCGATGATCTTGTCCACCGGCACGCCGGGCACGCTCGGGCGGATCCGCCCCAGCCGCTCGGCCAGTTCCTGCGCGGTCCCCGAGGGCACGTCGGGCTTGGTCGATTTCGCGTAATCGAGGATCTCGTAATCCGCCACCTGCTCGGCCGCCAGCAGCGAGAAACGCGTCAGCAGCGCCGCGGTCAGCGAGAAGTTGCCGCTCGCCACGACGCCCAGCCCCTGCTTGTCGGCCTTGGCCGCTATATCGTGGTAGTCCCCCGGGCTCATCCCGGAGGTGCCGATCACGACCGCGACCCCCATGTCGAGCGCGGTCAGCACATTCGCCTTCACCGAGGAGGGATGGGTGTAGTCGATGTAGACATCGGTGTTGTTGGCCGAGAGCGCGTCGGCCACCGAGGCCGCGACCTTGACCCCGCCGATTTCCGTCCCCGCCGCCTTGCGCGCCACCGCGCCCGAAAGCTCCAGGTCCGCCGCCCCGCGCACGCCGTTGATGAGGGCCGAGCCGGTCCATCCGGTCGCCCCGCCGATGCAAATCCTCAAAGCCATGATTTCCCCTTATCCTCAAGATCTTGCGACCAATTGTCTGGTCACAATCCCACCTTTGACTTAGGTCATTCCGGATAGGATATTACCGAGACTCCATGAAGGCTAGGCAGTTCAGGCACCGAGATCGCCCCGCGCCAGCCGTGCGATAAGGATCTAGCCCGTCATGACTTCGAGCCCGAAGCCGAACTCGTTCGCCGCCCGCGATTCCCAATACCATCTCCACGGCTACACCAATGCCGTGAAGAACGAGAAGGACGGCGGCTTCGTCGTGGTCCGGGGCGACGGACCCTTCGTCTACGACGAGAACGACAAGGAATACCTGGACGGCCTCTCCGGCCTCTGGTGCGCCGCACTCGGCTTTGGCAAGGAGCAGCGCATCATCGACGCCGCGGTCCGGCAGATGGAGAACCTGCCCTACTACCACACCTTCACCCAGAAGGCGCCGGCGGTCACCGTCGAGCTCGCCGAGAAGCTGGTGGCGCTCGCCTCGCAGGCCGCCCCGATGTCGAAGGCCTATTTCTGCAACTCGGGCTCCGAGGCGAACGATACCGCGATCAAGATGATCTGGTACCTCAACAATGCGCTCGGCCGCCCGCAGAAGAAGAAGCTGATCGCCCGCGTGAAGGGCTATCACGGCGTCACCGTCGGCTCCGGCTCGCTGACCGGCCTGCCGCTGGTGCACAAGGATTTCGATCTGCCGATCGCCAACATCCTGCACACCGATTGCCCGCATTACTACCGCTTCGGCAAGCCGGGCGAATCCGAGGAGGATTTCGCCACCCGCATGGCCGAGAGCCTGGAGGCGCTGATCCAGCGCGAAGGCCCGGACACCATCGCCGCGATGTTCGCCGAGCCGGTGATGGGTGCCGGCGGTGTGCTCACCCCGCCCAGGACCTATTGGGAGAAGATCCAGAAGGTGCTGAAGAAGCATGACATCCTGTTGGTCGCCGATGAGGTGATCTGCGGCTTCATGCGCACCGGCAACCAATGGGGCAGCCAGACCTACGGCATGAAGCCCGACATCATGACCATGGCCAAGCAGCTCTCGGCGGCGCAGATGCCGATCGCCGCGGTGCTGATCAGCCAGCGGGTCTATGAAGGCCTGCGCGACAATTCCGGCAAGCATGGTTCCTTCGCCCATGGCATCACCTATTCCGGCCACCCGATCGCCGCGGCGGTGGCGCTCGAGACCCAGAAGATCTACGAGGAGCGCAAGATCCTCGACCATGTGCGGGCGATCGCCCCGGTCTTCCTGGAGGAGCTCCGGAGCTTCGCCGACCATCCCTTGGTCGGAGAGGTGCGCGGTATCGGTTTGATCGGCGCGCTCGAGCTCATAAAGGACAAGAAGACGCGAGAAGGCTTCGATCCGTCGCTCAGCGTTGGGCCGAACCTGATCCGGATCGCGCATGATCACGGCGTGATCCTGCGGCCGGTGGCGGATTCGATCTGCTTCTGCCCGCCGCTGATCTGCACCGAGGGCCAGATCCGCGAGATGTTCAAGCGCTTCCGCAAGGCCCTGGCGGAAACGCAGGAATGGTTGAAGAGCCAGGCAGTCGCTGCGTGATGCGCAATTTCGATTCCTTCTTCCGCGAGCGTCTCGACGACCTGAAGACCGAAGGCCGCTACCGCAGCTTCGCCGACCTGGAGCGCATCGCCGGCTGCTTTCCACGCGCCCTCTACCGCGCGGCGCCCGACGCCGCCCCGCGCGAAGTCACGGTCTGGTGCAGCAACGACTATCTCGGCATGGGCCAGCATCCCGCGCTCACCGAGGCGATGCATGCCTCGATCGCAAAGACCGGTGCGGGCGCCGGCGGCACCCGCAACATCTCCGGCACCAGCCACGAGCTGGTGCAGCTCGAGCGCGAGCTCGCCGCCTTCCACGGCAAGGAAGCGGGCCTGGTCTTCACCTCCGGCTACATCTCCAACGAGGCCGCGCTCGGCACGCTGGCCAAGCACATGCCGGAAGCGATCGTCTTCTCCGATGCGCTGAACCATGCCTCGATGATCGCCGGCATCCGCAACAGCCGCTGCGAGTTCAAGGTGTTCCGCCACAACGACACGGAACATCTCCGCCAGCTGCTCGCCGCCGCCGATCCCCATCGCCCGAAGATCGTCGCCTTTGAATCGGTCTATTCGATGGACGGCGACATCGCGCCCTTGAAAGACCTGCTCGACGTCTGCGAGGCGTTCAACGCCCTCACCTATCTCGACGAGGTGCATGCGGTCGGCCTCTATGGCGCGACCGGCGCCGGCATCGCCGAGCGCGACGGCCTCGCCCATCGCTTCCATGTGATCGAAGGCACCCTTGGGAAAGCCTTCGGCCTGATCGGCGGCTATATCACCGGCTCCGCGCCGCTGGTGGATTTCGTGCGCAGCTTCGCGCCCGGCTTCATCTTCACCACCGCCCTGCCGCCCGCCGTTGCGGCCGGCGCGCGCGCCAGCCTGAAGGTGATCCGCGGCGCCGCCGACCTGCGCCGGCGGCACCAGGCGATCGCCGCCGACCTGAAGGCGCGGCTCGCCGCCGCCGGCCTCCCCGTCATGGCAAGCGAGAGCCACATCGTCCCGGTCCGCGTCGGCGATCCCAAGGCCTGCAAGCGCGTGGCCGCGATCCTGTTGGAGCAGCACGGCATCTATGTGCAGCCGATCAACTACCCGACCGTGCCGAAGGGCACCGAGCGCCTGCGCCTGACGCCGACGCCGCTGCATGAAGAAGCGGATGTCGCGCAGCTGATCGCGGCGCTCTCCAGCGTCTGGCGGGAACTCAGCCTGCCGGTCGCCGCTTAAACCAGAGTGCTTTCACGGACATTGAGCTTGTGGCACCCCCACCCAACCCTCCCCCAAAGCTGGGGGAGGGCTTCGCATCGCGCGTGGCATCTCCCTCCCCCGACTTCGGGGGAGGGTTGGGGTGGGGGTGCCGCGCAATGACTCTCTCCGACCAGTGAGCCCGATGACCTCGACCGTTCAGCCCGCATCCGCCCTGCGCCCGCGCCTCGCCGTGACCGCACTGTTCCTGGCCAACGGCAGCGGCATCGGCCTCTGGGCCGCGACCGTCGCGCCGATCAAGCTCCTCTACGGCCTCTCCGACTTCCAGCTCAGCATGGTGCTGCTGGCGTTTGCGATCGGCGCCATTCTGACCATGACCATGACCGGCCATATCGCGGCCCGCTTCGGCTCGGCCCGGGTCGCGCTGCTGACCGGTCTCGCTTTCGTGGTCGTGGTGCCGATCCCAGCCTTCATGCCGAGCCTGGTGACCCTCTCGCTCGCGATCCTGTTGTTCGGCGCCTGCAACGGCGCCATGGACGTCGCCATGAACGGCCATGGCGCGGTGGTGGAGAAGCTCTACGGCCGGCCGATCATGTCCTCGTTCCACGCCGCCTTCAGCCTCGGCTGTCTGGTCGGCGCGGGTGCGGGGAGCGCGATCCTCGCCGCCGGTTTCGGCCCGACCGCGACGATGAGCTGCGCCGGGCTCTGGGGCGCGCTGCTGGTGATCGGCTTCGCACGCAGCCTGAAGGTGCGGGAGACCGGACCCCGCGAGGCCTCCGTCGGCTTCGCGCTGCCGAGCCGCGCCGCACTCCTGGTCGGCAGCCTCGCCTTCCTCACCATGTTCGCGGAGGGCGCGATCGCCGATTGGGCCGGCGTCTATCTGGTGACCGAGACCGGCACCACCACCGCGATCGCCGCCTGGGGCTATGGCAGCTTCGCGGTCACCATGATGATCGGCCGCTTCGCCGGCGACCGGCTCGTGCATGCCTTCGGCGCGGCCAAGGTGGTCGCCTTCGGCGCGGCAATCGCGGTGGTCGGCCTCGCCATCCCGCTCGCCTTGCCGCAGGTCGAGACCGCGATCGTCGGTTATGCCCTGGCCGGGATCGGCATCGCCAACATCATTCCCGTCATGTTCAGCGCCGGCGGCCGCGCGGTGCCCGACCATCCCGCGATCGGCGTCGCCATGGCCGCGACCTGCGGCTATGCCGGATTCCTGTTGAGCCCGCCGCTGATCGGTGTCTTCGCCGAGACCCTGGGCTTGCGCGTCGCGCTGATCAGCCTCGCCGCGGCCTTGCTGGTGGTCGCGCTCGCCACGCCGAAGGTGCTGGGCGGCAAGCGACCGTCATTGGACAGCTCCTCGGTTCCGGCGGTAGATTAGACTTATGTACAAGGACAACAGCCTGGTCCCGTCGGAAGCGGTGCGCCTCGCGGCCCTGGGTCTGCTGGCCAAGGGACCGCGCGCCTATGCCGATCTCGCCCGCGAGATCCGGCATTTCGCGCAACGCATCGTCGGTCCGTCGCTGGAACTGCTGGGTCCCTCGCTGGAGCTCTTCAAGGTCGAAGGCCTGATCGAAGCGCAGAACCCGAAAGCCCCGCATGACCAGCAGGTCATGCTGCTGACCGAATCCGGCCATGCCGAGCTGCGTCGACTGATGACCGCGAATCTCCGCGGTCCCATGGGCGAGGTCAACAAGCTGATCATCGCCCTGAAGCTCCACTTCTTCGAAACGCTTTCCCCCGAGGAGCGCCGCAGCCAGGCCGAGGCGCTGGAAGAAGCCTGCGAGCGCGAGCTCACCCGCCTGCTCGATCTCCGCAGCCACCACGCCGAGAACGGCGGGCTGCTGGTTGCCTGGCTGGATCACGAGATCGCCGAGATCGAATCCCGCCGCGCCTGGTTCAGGCAATTGACCGGAACTGCCGGGCACTGATCGACGGTGCATCCACGGTCGGGGGGCCGTTGCCGATGAATGACCTGCTGAAGATTCTGGCCGCGGCCACAGCAGGACTTGCGGTCTTCATCATCGTGAACGCCTTCGTGCCGCACCTGGCAATAACGGGACTCGGCGCTCTCAATCTTGCCATTCAGTTCGCCGTGGTCTTTCTGGCAGGAACGATCGCCTTGCGCCTCGGCCGCCTCGTCAATCGGCGCCTGGACACCAGCCTCAAACCACGCACCTTCGTCCTGGCGCTGGGCGGGGCGACGCTGATCTGGCTTGGCTACGCGAGCCTGGTGGGTCACGCGACGGCGGGGACGATCATTGTCGCCGTTATCGCCGATGTCCTGGCGGTCCTGGCGATCTGGTGGCAAAGCGGCTCGGCCGACTGACCCGGCCACCTAGTTCGAAGCCGCAGCCCGGCTGATGGCGCTCACCCGCCAGATCGTATTTCCCACGTCATCGGCCACCAGCAAGGCGCCGCCGCGGTCGATGGCCACGCCGACCGGGCGGCCTGGCGCCTCTTCACCCTTGTTGACGAAGCCGGTCAGCACGTCGATCGGCGGACCCTGCGGCTTGCCGTCCGCGAAGGACACGAACACCACCTTGTAGCCGCTCAAGGGCTCGCGGTTCCAGGAGCCATGCTCGCCGATGAAGACGCCGTGGCGCAGATGCTCCGGCATCGCATCGCCACGGGCAAAGGCGAGACCCAGCGGCGCGACATGATTGCCGAGCGCATAGTCCGGCACGGTCGCCCGCTTCACCAGCTCGGGATTCTGCGGCTCGACCCGGGTGTCCACATGCTGGCCCCAATAGGAGAACGGCCAGCCATAGAAATGCCCGTCCTGGACCGAGGTGAGATAATCGGGCACCAGGTCGCTGCCCAATTCATCGCGCTCGTTGACCACGGTCCAAAGCTTCCCGGTCTTCGGCTCCCAGCCGAGGCCGTTCGGGTTGCGCAAGCCCGAGGCGAAGATGCGCGACTGCCGCGTGGCGAGGTCGATCTTCAGGATCGCCGCCCGCTGCACCTCGACGTCGAGCCCGTTCTCCGCCGCATTGCTGTTCGAGCCGACCGTGGCATAAAGCGCCGCGCCGTCGGGGCTGGCGATGATGTTTTTGGTCCAGTGATGGTTGATCTCGCCGGCCGGCAGGTCGGCGATCTTCTCGCCCGGCGCGGTGATCTCGGTATCGCCGTCGCTGTAGGGGAAGCGCAGGATCGCGTCGGTGTTGGCGACGTAGAGCGCGTTGCCGATCAGCGCCATGCCGAACGGCGAGTTCAGATTCTGCAGCAGCACATGCCGTTCCTCCGCGACACCGTCCTTGTCGGGGTCGCGCAGCAAAGTGATCCGGTTGGCGCTGGGTGTGCCGGCGCCGGCCCATTTCTGGAACAGGCCGAAGAACCATCCCTTGATCCCCTTGGCATCCTCCGGCCGCTCCGGCGCGTTGGTTTCGGCCACCAACACGTCGCCGTTGGGCAGCACCGCCAACCAGCGCGGATGATCGAGCCCGCTCGCGAAGGCCTTCACCGCGAGGCCTTGCGCAGGCATCGGCCGTTCGTTCTCCGGCCAGCCGGTGGCATCGGCGATGTTCACGGTCGGAATCCAGGAGGTCCGCGGCGCCGGGATCTGCGGGTTGGGGCCTTGCGCCTGCGGCTCCGGCAGTTGCGCCTGGTCGCCGCATCCGAAGATCAGCGGCGCCGACAGCGCGAGCAGGCCAGCCAGGGTTGCGCGCATGATGGCCTCGCGGATTGCATCCAGATGGAAGCAAAACCGGCGCCATCGGCCGTAGTTCCGAGAGTCGGAGAAGAGCTCAGTTCGGTGCCAGGGCCCGGCCGGGACCGAACATAGCCATCCTGCCTCTAAAACAAATGCTGCCCGCCGGTGAGGAAGATCTCGGTCCCGGTGACGTAGGAAAAGTCCGAGCCGCAGAGCTGATAGACCACGCCCGCCACCTCGTCGGTGGTGCCCATGCGGCCCATTGGGATCCGCGGAATCAGCGCCTCGTATTCGGGTCCGACCATGGCGGTCTCGATTTCGCCCGGCGCCACGGCATTGACCCGGACGCCCAGGTTCGCGAACTCCACGGCGAGCTCGCGCGTCAATGCCGACAAGGCCGCCTTCGAGGTCGAGTAGGCCGAGCCGGCGAAGGGATGAATCGCATGGCCGGCGATCGAGGTGATATTGACGATCGTCCCCTTCCCCTTGTGCAGCGGCTTGGCGAAGCCGCGCGCCAGGATCAGCGGCGCGAAGAAGTTCAATTCGAAAACTTCCCGCCAGGCAGCAACGTCGCCGTTGAGGACGCCGAGCCGTTCCTTGAACGAGGTCTTCGGGCTGATCGCCGCGTTGTTCACCAGAGCATGGACCGGCTGGTCGCCCAGCACCTTCAGGGCCTCCTCGATGAAATGCTCGGTGTCGGCGGTCTTGGCGAGGTCGGCGGTGATGTGGTGGGTCCAGTTCGGATCGGCCTTGCACTCTTCCGGGATCGCCTCGCGCGAGCAGGTGATGATGCGCCAGCCCTCGGCGCTGAAGCGCTGCACGGTCGCATGGCCAATGCCGCGGCTGGCGCCGGTCAGGACCACGGTCTTGCGGGATGGCCCCGCCTTCGTTGAGTCGGTCATTTGTCTCCTGTCACCCGAACCGGCGAATGACGCGGTCCGCGCCCAGCGGGTCCTGGTGGATGATGATCTCGGCGCCGGGGAAGGCCTCGAGCAGGCTGGCCTCGACAGTATCGGAAATCCGATGCGCGTCCTTCAGCGTGATATCCGGCTTCAGGTCCAGGTGGAACTGGATGAAGCGGTCCTGTCCGGCGACCCGGGTGCGCAGCTCATGCAGGTCGATGACCTCGGGATTGGACCGGATGATCAGCTTGATGCGGTCCCGGTCCTGGTCGTCCATCTCGCGATCCATCAGCATGTCGAGCGCGGCGCGGCCGATCGAGAGCGCGGAGAAGGCGATGAACAGCGCGACCAGCAGGCCGAACAGCGGATCGATCCACCACCAGCCGAGCAGGCTGGTCAGCAGCAGCGACACGATGACCGCGAGGTTGGCGAGGAAATCGGTGAAGTAGTGGGCCGAATCCGCATGGACCGCCATGGATTCGGTCTGCCGGATCACGTGGCGCTGGAACAGGATCAGCACCAGCGTGAGGCCGATCGAGACCACCATCACCACGATGCCGACGCCTTCCTGCTCGACCGCCTCGCGGTAGAAGAAATGCTTCCCAACCTCGAACAGCAGCAGCAGCGAGGAGCCGAGGATGAAGGCGACCTGAACCAGGCCGGCCAGCGGCTCCGCCTTGCCGTGGCCGAAACGGTGCTCGGCATCGGCCGGCGTCACCGCCGTGCGGATGGCGAAGAGGTTGACCAGGGAGGCGCCGAGATCCAGCGCCGAATCGAACAGCGAGGAGAGCATGCTGACCGAATTGGTCGCGACGAAGGCATAGAGCTTGATCGCGATCAGCAAGGTCGCCACGCTGACCGAGGCCACGCCGGCAGCGCGCATCAAGGACGCGGATTTCTCGGAAACAGCCATTACGGAAACAGCTTCTCGGTGGTCCAGCCGTCACCGGCGTCATTGCGGTGATAGACTGTGCGGTCGTGCAGCCGGAACGGCCGGTCCTCCCAGAACTCGATCAGCCGCGGCTTCACCCGGAAGCCCGACCAGTAGGGCGGGCGCGGCACCTGGCCGATCGCATGCTTGGCGGTGAATTGCGCGACCCGGGCTTCGAGTTCGAAACGCCCCTTCAGGGGCCGCGACTGCTGCGAGGCCCAGGCGCCGATCTGGCTCGCCTTCGGCCTGCTGTGGAAATAGGCATCGGCCTCGGCGTCGGTGACGCTCTCGACCTCGCCTTCGACCCGGACCTGGCGCCGCAGCGACTTCCAATGGAACAGCAGGGCCGCCTTCATCGTCCCCAGGATCTGCCGGCCCTTGCGGCTCTCATAGTTGGTGTAGAAGACGAAGCCCTGCGCATCCTGGCCCTTCAACAGCACCATCCGCACCGAAGGCATCCCGTCGGCGCCGACCGTCGCCAGGGCCATGCCGTTCGGGTCGTTGGGCTCGGACTTCTCGGCCTCCGCAAACCAGGCTTCGAACTGGCGGAAGGGCGCGTCCCAGGAATGGATGGTGGCGGTGGATTCGGTCTCGGTGCTGGTCATGGCTCACTCGGTACTGCCCAGGGATCGTTCTCGGGGGCGGATATTGCCCCGGGCTTCGTGGCAACAATAGCGGCGATTAGGACGCACACAACATCTAGCGCTTGGCCACCCTGCCTCTTGTAGGGATATGGGGTAGCCCTTACCTTTGGGCGCGGAGGAGACTGAAGTTAATGGCTGACCCCTACAAGACCCTCGGCGTTTCCCAGGGCGCAACGGCGGACGAGATCAAGAAGGCTTATCGCAAGCTGGCGAAGAAGCTTCACCCCGACGTCAACCCCGGCAACAAGAAGGTCGAGACCCAGTTCAAGGAGGCGACCGCCGCCTACGACCTGCTGAGCGACGCCGAGAAGCGCCGCAAGTTCGACGCCGGCGAGATCGACGACAACGGCAATCCGCGCGGCTGGGGCGGCTCGGCCGGTCGCGGCTGGGGCGGGGCGACCGGTGGCGGCGCACGACGCGGGCCGCGCGCGGCCGATGCCGGAGTCGACGATTCCTTCGCCGAGGACCTGTTCCGCGACTTCTTCAATTTCGGCCAGCGGGCCAGCGGTGGGGGCCAGCGCGCCGGCATGAAAATGCGCGGCGCCGACGTGACCTACAAGGCCGAGGTCGCCTTCCTGGAAGCCGCGCGCGGCGCGAAGAAGCGCCTCACCCTCTCCGACGGCAAGACCCTCGACATCACCATCCCGCCCGGCACGGTCGACGGGCAGAGCCTGCGCTTGAAGAGCCAGGGTCTCCCCGGCCAGGGCGGCGCGCCCAATGGCGACGCCTATGTCGAGATCAGTGTGAAGCCGCATGCCTATTTCGAGCGCGAGGGCAGCGACATCCTGCTCGAATGCCCGATTTCCCTCGGCGAGGCGGTGCTCGGCGGCCAGATCACCGTGCCGACCATCGACGGCAACGTGTCCTTGAAAGTGCCCAAGGGCAGCAACACCGGCACCCAGCTCCGCCTGAAGGGCAAGGGCGTCGCCGACGCCAAGGGCCTGCGCGGCGATCAATACGTGCGTTTCGTGGTCGTTCTGCCGCGCCAGATGGACTCGGAGCTCGAGCAAGCGGTCGAACGCTGGGCCAAATCCACCGGCGCCGACCAGGACGTCCGGGACAAGTTTTCGAAGAGCTAAGCCTTTGATCCGCCTTTGCTCTTCGCGATAAGTCGGGGTCGCCGCTCAATTGACCGGAACTGTTAATGGTGTAGGATGCGGCGATAAATCCGCAGTTCCTCTCGATTCAAGGTTCCAGAAATGACGGAAAACCGTGGGCTGATGACCGGCAAGCGCGGGCTCATCATGGGCGTCGCCAACGACCGGTCGATCGCCTGGGGCATCGCCAAGGCCGCCGCCGATCAAGGCGCGGAGCTTGCCTTCACCTACCAGGGCGAGGCGCTGGAGAAGCGCGTCCGCCCGCTGGCGCAACAGGTCGGCGCGAAGGTCGTGCTGCCCTGCGACGTCTCCGACGACGCCAGCATCGACAAGACCTTCGAGGCGATCAAGGCGAGTTGGGCCAGCCTCGATTTCGTGGTCCATGCCATCGCCTTCTCCGACAAGGACGAGCTGAAGGGCCTCTACGTCGATACCTCGCGCAAGAACTTCGCGCTGACCATGGACATCTCCTGCTTTTCCTTTACCGCGGTCTGCCAGCGGGCGCGGCCCTTGATGCCGAACGGCGGCAGCCTGCTCACCCTCTCCTACTTCGGCGCCGAGAAGGTGATGCCGCACTACAACGTGATGGGCGTCGCCAAGGCCGCGCTGGAATGCTCGGTGCGCTATCTCGCCGCCGACCTCGGCCCGGAGAACATCCGCGTCAACGCGATCTCGGCCGGCCCGATCAAGACGCTGGCGGCTTCCGGCATCGGCGACTTCCGCCACATCCTGCGCTGGAACGAGCTCAACGCGCCGATGAAGCGCAACGTCACCATCGATGACGTGGGCGGCTCCGGCCTCTACTTGCTGAGCGACCTCTCCCGCGGCGTCACCGGCGAGTTGCACCACGTCGACGCCGGCTACAACACGGTCGGCATGATGCGGACCGATTCGGCGGCCGACCTCGCCGACATGCTGAAGAGCTTCAGCGAGCGCTGAAGACCTTCCCATGTCGCACAACAGCTTCGGTCACCTGTTCCGCTTCACGACCTGGGGCGAGAGCCATGGGCCGGCGATCGGTTGCGTGGTCGATGGCACGCCGCCCGGCATCACCCTGAAGGCCGAGGCGATCCAGCACTGGCTCGACCGCCGCAAGCCCGGCCAGTCGCGCTTCGTGACCCAGCGCCGCGAGCCCGACGCCGTGCAGATCCTCTCCGGGGTATTCGAGGACCGGACCACCGGCACGCCGATCTCGCTGCTGATCCAGAACGAGGACCAGCGCAGCAAGGATTATTCGAAGATCAAGGAGCAGTTCCGGCCGGGACACGCCGACTACACCTATTGGGCCAAGTATGGTGTGCGCGACTATCGCGGCGGGGGCCGCTCCTCGGCCCGCGAGACCGCGAGCCGGGTCGCCGCCGGCGCGGTCGCCCGCGAGGTCCTGAACCACATCTTGCCGAAGCCGGTGGAGATCCAGGGCGCGCTGGTGCAGATCGGCAAGCACAAGATCGACCGCGCCAACTGGAACTGGGCCGAGACCGAGAACAATCCCTTCTGGTCGCCCGATGCCGCGATCGTGGCGCGCTGGGAAGAGCATCTCGACGCGACCCGCAAGGCCGGCTCCTCCATCGGTGCCGTCATCGAGGTGGTCGCGCGTAACGTGCCGGTGGGTTTGGGCGCGCCGCTCTACGGCAAGCTCGACGCCGACCTCGCCGCGGCGATGATGAGCATCAACGCGGTCAAGGGCGTCGAGATCGGCGCCGGCTTCGAGGCGGCCCGGCTCTCCGGCGAAGAGAATGCCGATGAGATGCGGATGGAGAACGGCAAGGTCAAGTTCCTCTCCAACCAGGCCGGCGGCATCCTCGGCGGCCTATCGACCGGGCAGGATGTCGTGGTCCGCTTCGCGGTTAAGCCGACCAGCTCGATCCACACCCCGCGCAAGAGCGTCACCATCACCGGCGAGGAAGTCGACACCTCGACCACCGGCCGCCACGACCCTTGTGTGGGAATTCGCGCGGTGCCGGTCGGCGAAGCGATGATGGCGGTGGTGCTGGCCGACCATCTGCTCCGCCACCGCGGGCAGATCGGGCTCTAGCCGGTTATTCGCCGGCGGCGCGCGCCGGCAGATCGAGGGCCCGCAGCACGCAATCCTCCGGGAAGCTGAGCGTGATCGTGGTGCCCTGACCCAGCGTGCTGGCGATCTCGAGGTCGCCGCCGTGCAGCCGCATCAGCGAGCGCGAGATGTAGAGGCCGAGGCCGGTGCCGGGATGGCGCCGGCTGTAGGCGCTCTCGACCTGACGGAACGGCTTGCCCATTTCCTCGATCATGTTGGCCGGAATGCCGGGGCCGTTGTCGGTGACGGTCAGGCGCAGGCCTGGGACCTGAGCGTTGCAGGCGATGGTGATCTGGCCCGCCTGCGGCGTGAACTTGCAGGCATTGCCGACCACGTTGAGCAGGATCTGGCCGAAGGCGCGGCGATCGACCAGCAGGTCGGGGCAGTCGCCGCCGATCTGCACCACGATGCGGGCGCATTCCGGATAGGCGCGGCGGACCACGCGCAGCTGCTCCTCGATCGCCTTGGCCACGGCGCAATGCTCGCGGTTGATGCGGACCTTGCCGGCCTCGACCCGCGCCACGTCCAGCACGTCGTTGATCAGCGACAGCAGATAGGTGCCGCTGTCGTGGATGTCGCTGGCATATTCGACATAGCGCTGTTGCGCCTCGGGGCCGAACGACTGGTCGGCGATGATCTCGCTGAAGCCGAGGATGGCGTTCAATGGCGTGCGCAATTCGTGGCTCATGTTGGCGAGGAACTGCGACTTCGCCTGGCTGGCCGCCTCGGCATGGTCGCGCGCCGCGATCAGGTCGGCCGTGAGCTGGTTGCGGTGGATCGCGATCGCGGTATAGGAGGCCAGCCGGTTGATCACGTCGAAATCCTGCTGGTTCGGCCGGTACGGCCGGTCGTGATAGGTGGCGAAGGTGCCGAGCACCCTTCCGTTCCTGGCGATCAGCGGCACCGACCAGCAGGCGCGCAGGCCGTGTTTCAGCGCCACATGCTTGTAGTCTTCCCAGAGCGGATCGGTCGCGATGTCCTCGACCACCACCCGCTCGCCGCGATAGGCGGCGGTGCCGCAGGATCCGGTCTTCGGCCCGATGCGGACCCCGTCGATCGCGGCGCTGTATTCCGCCGGCAGCTTCGGCCCGGCGACGGTCTGCAGCGCGTTTTCCGGCGTCACCAGCAGCACCGAGCAGATCGAATCCGGCATCGCCGCCTCGGCCAGGCGGCAGACCTCGGCGACCGTGTCGCTGAGCGGCTGGCTCTCGGCGATGCCGGTCAGGATGCGGTGCTCCTCGGCGCGGAACAGCTCGTCGCGCTTGCGGTCGGTGATGTCGCGGAGCGCGGTCACCCGCGCGGTGCCGCCGCGATAGTCCACCAGGCGGGTGATCACCTCGACGGTGCGGCACTCACCGGACTTGATGATGACGTCGAATTCCTCGTTCTCGAACTGGCCGGACTGGATCCGCATCGCCAGCCGCTCGCGGTCGTAGGGTGCCACGAAGCCGGCGACCGAATGGCCGATCAGGTCCTGCGGCTCGCAACCCATGAAGCGGCAGAGCGCGCCGTTGACGTCGAGAATGACGTTGTCGCGATAGACGAAGACGCCGCTGAAGGTCGCATCGGCCAGCTGGCGGAAGCGCGCGAGCTCGCGCTCTTCCTCCGCCGCGGCCCGCAGCCGGGCGTTGCGCGAGATCAGCACCGCCACGATGCCGCAGAGCAGCGCCACCGTCGCCACGCCGAGCACGGCCAGCGCCGGTCCGATCTGCTCCAACAGCCTGTTCAGCGCGCCTGACATCCTCTGGGGAAGCCCTCTCTCGCCCCGGTTCCAGGATTGCAGTCGATCACAAATACTTTAATGCACCACTAAGCGGCGCGCTCAGCATATTCATACAATGCTATGCGATTAAAGGGAAAATGCGAACCGGGCGCGCCGGTTGCGCCGGATCAGCGCGGCAGGACCTGCCGGCAGGCGGCCTCGCGCGGCTGCCAGCCGCGCTGCTGCAATTCCGGCTCGGCCTGGTCCTCGACCGGCCAGCCGATGCAGAGATAGGCGACGAAGGACCAGGTCTCGGGAACATCGAGACTCCGGGTCGCCGCCACCGGATCAAGGATCGAGACCCAGCCGAGCCCGAGCCCGCGGGCCCGCGCCGCCAGCCACAAAGTGTGCACCGCGATCACGGCCGAATAGCGCAGGGTCTCCGGCATGGTCCGGCGGCCGAGCCCCAGCCCCTGCCCGGTCGTCTCATCGCAGAAGACGGCGAGATGGACCGGCGCCTCCTTGAGGCCCGAAAGCTTCAGCGAGGCATAGAGTGCCGCGCGCTCGCCGCGATAGCCGGACAGCGCCTCCGCATTCGCCGCCTGATAATTGGCGATGATCGCCGTGCGCCGTTCCGCGGCGGCCACATCGACGAACCGCCAGGGCTGCGCGTTGCCGACCGAAGGTGCCAGGCAGGCGAGATCGAGCAGCCGGTCGACCACGGCTTGCGGGATCGGGTCGGTGCGAAAATGCCGCACGTCGCGGCGCCAGGCCAGGAGCTCGGCGAGCTCGGCCTGGAACGGATGGCCGAAGCCGCGGTGCCGCGGCGTCGGCGCCGGGCGATAGAGCGGGACCCCGGAAATTTGATTGGCGGACATCAGGCGGCTGCGGGGCGGCGGGCTTCGATGAGATCGACGATCTCGCCCATGATTGTGTTGAGGTCGTAGTCCTTCGGCGTATAGACCCGCGCGACGCCGGCGGCCCGCAGGCGCTCGGCGTCCTCGGGCGGAATGATTCCGCCGACCACGACCGGAATGTCGGCAAGGCCCAGCCTCTTGAGCCGCGCCATCACGTCATCGACCAGCGCCACATGCGAGCCGGAGAGGATGGAGAGGCCGATCACATGCACGCCCTCCTCGAGCGCCGCGTTGACGATCTCGGCCGGGGTCAGGCGGATCCCTTCATAGACCACTTCCATCCCCGCATCGCGGGCCCGCACCGCGATCTGCTCGGCGCCGTTGGAATGGCCGTCGAGCCCCGGCTTGCCGACCAGGATCTTGATCCGGCGGCCGAGCCGCTTCGAGACGGCATCGACGCGGCCGCGCACCTTGCTGATATCGCTGCGCGCGATCTCGACGCTCGCGCGGGCGACGCCGGTCGGGGCGCGATACTCGCCGAACACCTTGCGCAAAGCGGCGCCCCATTCGCCGGTGGTGACGCCGGCATGCGCGCAGGCAATCGAGGCTTCCATGATATTGGCGCCGGAGCGCGCATCGCCCTCCAGCCGCTGCAGCGCTGCTGCGACCGCCGCCGCATCGCGCGCCTCGCGCCAGGCCTTGAGCCGTGCGATCTGCTCGCTCTCGGCCGCTTCATCCACCTTCATGAAACCGCCGTCGCTGCCGGCGGTGAGCGGCGATGGCGCGCTTTCGGTGAACTTGTTGACGCCGACCACGGTCTGGCTGCCGTTCTCGATCGCCGCCAGCCGCCGTGCGTTGGATTCCACCAGCCGCTGCTTCATATAGCTGCTGTCGATCGCGGCGACCGCGCCACCCATCGCGTCGATCCGCGCCAGCTCCTCGCGCGCGTCGCGCTTCAGCGCCTCCACCTTCTCAGCGATCGCGCTCGAACCGTCGAAGATGTCGTCGAACTCCAGCAGGTCGGTCTCGAAGGCGACGATCTGCTGCAGCCGCAGCGACCATTGCTGGTCCCAGGGCCGCGGCAGGCCGAGCGCCTCGTTCCAGGCGGGCAGCTGCACCGCCCGCGCCCGCGCGTTCTTGCTCAGGGTGACCGCGAGCATCTCCAGCAGGATGCGATAGACATTGTTCTCCGGCTGCTGCTCGGTGAGGCCGAGACTGTTCACCTGCACGCCGTAGCGGAAGCGCCGCAGCTTCGGGTCCTCGACCCCGTAACGCTCGCGCGCGATCTCGTCCCAGAGCTCGGCGAAGGCGCGCATCTTGCACATCTCGGTGATGAACTTCAGGCCGGCATTGACGAAGAAGCTGATCCGCCCCACCACCTGCGGCAGGTCCGCCGCCGGCACCTGCCCCGACTGCTTCACGCCGTCGAGCACGCAGACCGCCGTGGCCAATGCATAGGCCAGCTCCTGCACCGGCGTCGCCCCCGCCTCCTGCAAATGGTAGGAGCAGACATTGGTCGGATTCCACTTCGGCACTTCGCGATAGGCGAAGCTGATGACGTCGGTGATCAACTTCAACGACGGCTTGGGCGGGAAGATATAGGTGCCGCGCGAGAGATATTCCTTGATGATGTCGTTCTGCACCGTGCCCTGCAGCTTGGCCCGCGGCACACCCTGCTTCTCCGCCGCGGCGATGTAGAGTGCCAGCAGCCAGGGCGCCGTCGCGTTGATGGTCATCGAGGTGTTCATCTCGCCGAGCGGCAGGCCGTCGAACAGGGTCAGCATGTCGCCGAGATGCGAGACCGGCACGCCGACCTTGCCGACCTCGCCCTTGGCCAGGGCATGGTCGGCGTCATAGCCGGTCTGGGTCGGGAGATCGAAGGCGATCGAGAGCCCGGTCTGGCCGCGCGCGAGATTGGTCCGGTAAAGCCGGTTCGAGGCCGCCGCTGAGCTGTGCCCGGAATAGGTCCGGAACAGCCAAGGTAAATCCCTGGGGGGCTGCTCCCGCTTCTCGCCGCTCATCCACCCTCTCCCAAAATCCGCCGATTTGGCCGGCTTTTCATTGTGCACTGCAATATTGCCCCGGGCAGGCATCCCCAGGCAAGTCCCCCGCGCTGCATCCAAAGTCGCAAGCCCCGCGAAGGAGGATCAGCACAACCCAACTGGGAGGACAGCATGCTGATCAGCGACGCCGGCGTGGACGTGGTCCGCGCCGCCTATCATGCCTTCGGCCGTGGCGACATTCCGGCCATCGTCCATCTGCTGAGCGAGGACGTGGACTGGCGCTTCATCGGCCCGAAGCGCCTTCCCTATACCGGCCGCTTCAAGAAGGCGGAGGTTGCCGCCTGGTTCGCCGCGGTCGCCGCGGCCGACGACATCCAGGCCTTCGAGCCGCGCGAGTTCATGCCGGGCGGCGAGCATGTCACCGTGATCGGCTGGGAGCGCTGCGCCGCGATCCCCTCCGGCAAAGTCTTCGAGAGCGAATGGGTGCACGTCTTCACCGTGAAGCAGGGCAAGATCACCCGCTTCCTCGGCATCTACGACACCGAAGCCTCGGCGAACGCGCGCTAAACCGCGCGCAGCGCCTGCTCCAGGTCCTCGATGATGTCCTCAACATCCTCGAGGCCGACCGAGACGCGGATCAGCCCGTCGTCGATGCCCTGCGCCGCCCGCTGCTCGGCGGTGAGGCGCTGGTGCGTGGTGGTCATCGGATGCGTCGCCAGCGACTTCGCATCGCCGAGGTTGTTGGAGATCAGCACCAGCTGGAGCGCGTTCAGGAACTTGAAGGCGGCCGCCTTGCCGCCCTTCAGGCTGAAGCCGACCATGGTGCCGCCACCGTTCATCTGCTTCTGGGCCAGCGCGCGCTGCGGGAAGCCTTCCAGCGTCGGGTAGAGCACCTGCGCCAGCTTCGCATGCCCCGAGAGCTTGCGCGCGATGGTCTCGGCGCTGGCCGCCTGTCGCGTGACCCGCAGCTCCAAGGTCTCCAGGCCTTTCAGCAGCACCCAGGCATTCATCGGACTCAATGAAGGGCCGGTATGGCGCAGGAAGGGCTGCAGGGTCTCGGTGATGAATTTCTGCGTGCCCAGGATGACGCCGCCCAAGGTGCGCCCCTGGCCGTCGATATGCTTGGTCGCGGAATAGACCACGACATCTGCGCCGAGCTTCAGCGGCTGCTGCAGCAGCGGCGTCGCGAAGACGTTGTCGACCACCACCGTGGCGCCCGCGGCATGCGCCAGCTTGCTCACCGCCTCGAGATCGACCAGCCGCAGGCTCGGGTTGCTCGGCGTCTCCAGGAACACCGCCTTGGTCGGCTTGCCGAGCGCCTGCTTCCAGGCGTCGTTGTCGCGCCCGTCGACGAACACGCATTCGACGCCCCATTTCGGCAGGATCTCGGCCAGGATGAACTGGCAGGAGCCGAACAGCGCATCGGAGGAGACGATGCGATCGCCGGCCTTCACCTGGCAGGCGAGTGCGGCGAAGACCGCGGCCATGCCGCTCGCGGTTCCGCGCGCGGCTTCGGCGCCTTCGAGGTCGGCCATCCGCTCCTCGAACATCGCGACCGTCGGGTTGCCGAAGCGCGAATAGACGAAGCGCGGCTGCGAATTGTTGAAGGCGGCCTCTGCCTCCTCCGCGCTCTCATAGATATAGCCGGACGTGAAGTAGACCGGCTCCGCGGTCTCCTTGAAACCCGAGCGGGACTGGCCCGCATGCACCAGGCGCGTCGCGCTGCGCCAGTGCGACTTGATCTCGCGTTTGCTCGTCATTGAATCAGACCTCCGGACACAAAAACACCCCGACCGGCAAGGTCGAGGTGCAAAATGCGTGTCCCAGACCCTTTTAGCTGCATGTTTAACGTGGCCGCAAGCCGAGCTCAAATCGCCACGAAGTCCCGCGAGTATCCACGCCGGGACGCGAATGTCAACCAAGCGGACGCGCCACGATTCTGCCGCAATCTTCAGAGGCTTAGCGGCACCGCCTTCACGGCGAAGTGACCGCCGGCGGCAGAGGGGTTGATTAGGCTCGCGCGTTGTATGAGCGGGGACGAACCGCGATTCCAATCACTCAACACCGGGATCGCGGCCTGCGCAGGGCAGGATCAGCCCCCGACAGGAGTGGAGAAAAATCATGTTGCGCCTCAAAGGATCGAAGACGATCGCCGCCGCTCTCGCTGGCGGTTTGGCTTTGATGGCCGTCGGCGCCTCGGCCGCGCAAGCCGATGACTCGCATGGCAACGGCTGGGGCCACGGCAAGCACTGGAAGAAGCATGGCCAAGGCGACTGGGACGATGGTCCGCGCGTGGTCGTGCGCAACGGCTATTATTATTCACCGCCGCCGCGCATCCATTATGTGCAGCCGCGGCCGCCGGCCGTCTATTACGAAGCGCCGCCGCGCGTCTATTACGCGCCGCCGCCGCCGGTCTATGTCGTCCCGCAGCCGCAGCCGGCGATCAGCCTGCAGTTCCGGCTCTGACCTCGCGCGCTGCATCAGCGGCAACAACAAGCGCCCCGGCCGCAAGGCCGGGGCGTTCTTGTTTCCAGCACACGCTGCCGTGAGCGGATTCACACTGCCGTGAATCCGCGTGCTTAAGCCCCTGAAATCCAATTGAGAAAAAACGACTCGGAGAATTCGCTCCGAATTTGCAGGGCCGGCCGCGAACTTTTGACGCGCTCGATCGTTTACTGAGGCGAGATGACCGAAGGGCTTTCCACCACGGAATTCGCCCTACGGGGGAACCTCTCGCGGGTCATGGAATTTGAGAAGGAGTCACATCCCATGAAGCGCGTTATCGCGAGCGTTCTACTCGTGGCTTTCCTGTCCGGCTGCTCTGGCATGTCGAACCAGGAACAGCGGACCGTGTCGGGCGGCGCCATTGGCGCAGCGGGCGGTGCCGGCGTGGGCCTGCTCTTTGGTGCACCGGTTGCGGGCGCGCTGATCGGCGGTGCCGCGGGTGCCGCTACGGGCGCGCTTTGCTGCGGCGACGACCGTTAGGATCGACCGCGAGGCTCCATCAACCACACGGGAACACAGGCAACTGTTGAGAGCGGAATAATCAAAAGCGCTGTGGTTTCGGACCCCCGACTGGAACCACAAAAGCGCCCGACGAGGTCCAACTCTGGCCCGGTCTCCCCACCCACGGACCTGGACCTTGTCGCTGAGGCAGATGCCTCGCCTGACGCCCGGCGCAAGCCGGGCGTTTTCTTTTGGGCCGGATCTCACCCGCCCCGTCCCACCCCCGTGAATGGTGCGCCGCGCACTTTGCGTGCAGTATTTAATTTCATACTTTTGATCAATCGCGCATCTTTTGAACAAACGACCCCTATTCTGAGACAGTTTCATAAAGAATCGGGCTTGACCCTTCTGCAATTGCGAAGGCAGGATGCAACGGATTTCGCATCTGCGAATTAATTTGGACACCTCTAGGGGGCATGGGAGCAGGCTTATGAGTGACAATGCCGTCGTCATTCCGCTGACCAAGAAGAATGGCGCGGAGGCGCCCAAAAGCCCGCCGCTGAAGGCGCTCTATGAGCTGGGCGAGATCCCGCCCCTCGGCCATGTCCCTGCCAAGATGTATGCCTGGGCGATCCGTCGCGAGCGCCATGGCCCGCCCGACAAGTCGATGCAGGTCGAGGTCGTGGAGACGCCGAAGCTCGAGGCCGACGAGGTCCTGGTCATGGTGATGGCCGCGGGCGTCAACTACAACGGCGTCTGGGCGGGCTTGGGCAAGCCGATCTCCCCTTTCGACGTGCACAAGGCCGAGTATCACATCGCCGGCTCCGATGCGTCCGGCATCGTCTGGGCGATCGGCTCCCGTGTGAAGCGCTGGAAGGTCGGCGACGAGGTCGTGGTCCATTGCAACCAGGATGACGGCGACGACGAGGAGTGCAACGGCGGCGACCCGATGTTCTCGCCCTCGCAGCGCATCTGGGGTTATGAGACTCCCGACGGCTCCTTCGCCCAGTTCTGCCGCGTGCAGGGCCGCCAGCTGATGCCGCGGCCGAAGCACCTCACCTGGGAAGAGAGCGCCTGCTACACCCTGACGCTCGCGACCGCCTACCGCATGCTGTTCGGCCATCGCCCGCATATTCTGCGCCCGGGCCACAACGTGCTGGTCTGGGGCGCCTCGGGTGGCTTGGGCTCGATGGCGGTGCAGCTGATCTCCACCGCCGGCGCCAACGCGATCGGCATCATCTCCGATGAATCGAAGCGCGACTTCGTCATGCAGCTGGGCGCCAAGGGCGTCATCAACCGCAACGACTTCGACTGCTGGGGCCAGCTCCCGGATGTCGACGACAGCGCGGCCTATGCCGAGTACATGAAGAAGTGCCGCGCCTTCGGCAAGGCGATCTGGGACATCACCGGCAAGGGCATCGACGTCGATTTCGTGTTCGAGCATCCCGGCGAAGCGACCTTCCCGGTCTCCTGCTTCGTGGTGAAGCGCGGCGGCATGGTGGTGTTCTGCGCCGGCACCACCGGCTACAACATCACCTTCGACGCGCGTTTCGTCTGGATGCGCCAGAAACGCATCCAGGGCAGCCATTTCGCCAACCTGCTGCAGGCCAGCCAGGCCAATCATCTGGTGGTCGAGCGCCGCATCGACCCCTGCATGTCCGAGGTCTTCCCCTGGGAAGACATCCCGGCCGCGCATATGAAGATGTGGAAGAACCAGCACAAGCCCGGCAATATGGCGGTGCTGGTCCAGGCCAAGCGTCCAGGCCGGCGCACTATCGAAGACTGCATGGAAGAGTGATGTCGGCGCAGATGGCTAGAGCTGCCGATGATACGGCAGCTTCTCCATTGCTGCCGAACCTCCTCGAACGGTGTCACGCCGGCCTCAATGCCGCCGAGATCATCGTCGAGGCCGCGCGCCGCGCCGTCACCGCGCGCGTGGCGCCGAGCGGCAAGGTCGACAGCGCGGCCTTCGACCGCAACCAGTTCGCGGCCCATGGCTTCGCCTGGCTCTCGACCTATGCGACGGCCCTGGCGCAGCTGCTCGCCTGGGCCAAGCGCCTCAATGAAACCGATCGCTTCGGCGAGGCCGAGGCGCTGATCCTGCAGATCGGCTTCGGCGAATATCTGGCGCAGATCGCCGGCGGCTTCCCGATGAGCCAAGGCGAGATCGTGCGCCCGGCCGATCTCGGCCTCGCGGCCACAGACCTTCGGCCGCTCGAGGCCGTGCAGGACCTGATCGCCTCCGGCAACAGCGCCGAGACCAGGGCCGCCCTCGCGCGACACATCGCCGAAGGCCGCTTCGGCGAGGCGGCGCTGGACGACGAGGCGCTGACCATCATCCAGGACCAGTTCCACGCCTTCGCCGAAGCCCATCGCGAGGCCGCCCATCAATGGCACCTCAAGGACGCGCTGATCCCGATCGAAGTGATCGAGCAGCTCGCCGAGATGGGAGTCTTCGGCCTGACCGTGCCGGAGGATTTCGGCGGCGCCGGTCTCGGCAAGCTCGCCATGTGCGTGGTGACCGAAGAACTCTCGCGCGGCTATATCGGCCTCGGCTCATTGGGCACCCGCTCCGAGATCGCGGCCGAGCTGATCCGCCTCGGCGGCACCGAGGCGCAAAAGCAGCATTGGCTGCCCAAGCTCGCCTCCGGCGAGATCTTGCCGACCGCCGTCTTCACCGAGCCCAACACCGGCTCCGACCTCGGCTCCCTGCGCACCCGCGCGGTCAAGGACGGCGACGTCTACAAAGTGACCGGCAACAAGACCTGGATCACCCACGCGTCGCGCAGCGACGTGATGACCCTGCTGGCGCGCACCGATCCGAACTCGACCGACTATCGCGGCCTCTCCATGTTCATCGCCGAGAAGCCGCGCGGCACGGAGGCCGATCCCTTCCCCGCCAAGGGCATGAAGGGCGGCGAGATCCCGGTGCTCGGCTATCGCGGCATGAAGGAATACGAGCTCTCCTTCGACGGCTTCGAGGTCAAGGCCGAGAACCTGCTCGGCGGCCAGGAGGGCGAAGGCTTCAAGCAGCTGATGGCGACGTTCGAAAGCGCCCGCATCCAGACCGCGGCCCGTGCCGTCGGGGTCGCGCAATGCGCCATGGAGCTGGGATTGAAATATGCCCGCGAGCGCATCCAGTTCGGCAAGCCGATCTACGCCTTCCCGCGCATCTCCGGCAAATTGGCCTGGATGGCGGTCGAGACCATGATCGCCCGCCAGCTCTCCTATTTCGCCGCCCGCGAGAAGGACAGCGACCGCCGCTGCGACATCCCCGCCGGCATGGCCAAGCTCCTGGCCGCGCGCACGGCCTGGTCGAATGCCGACAACGCACTGCAGATCCACGGCGGCAACGGCTACGCGCAGGAATACCCGATCAGCCGCGTGCTGTGCGACGCCCGAATTCTCAACATCTTCGAAGGCGCCGCCGAGATCCAAGCCCAGGTCGTCGCCCGCGGGCTGCTGAGCGGAAGAAACTAGCAGCGACCGTCACGCGCCACAGCCGCTTCAACAGAATCCCCTCCCTCAAGATGGGGGAGGGCCAGGGAGGGGGTTGACGTCTCCGAAGGCACCTCCACCCGCTTCCGCTGCATATTCCCGAATTCAGGCGACGTGGCTGCGAGACGCGCTGCGCCGATCGTGATACAATCGCCGCTTGCCCTCCGTAGCGCGCAGCGCGAAGGCGGGTGCTGTTTGAAATCGTGAATGTTGTTTGCTCCGCGGGCGCAGCGAGCATGCTGCTCTGCAACGCAGACCGGACGCAGACAGAATCTTCGAGCAGGTTCAGCCGCACAGGGTCGCCGGTCTGCGCCGGAACCTTTACAGGGCCTTTACGCCAGGAGAATCCGCCCCGGCCTCTCGAAACGAGGGAAAAGCATTCGCCGTCAAAAGCTTGATTGGGCTTTGACACCCCTCAATACGGTGGGGGGCCGTAAAGGTCCCGGCGGAACCACGTCACTTGGACTGCGCCCGCCGTCGTGCTATCCCGCCCCATGACCGACAGCACGACCGACACCGCCCTCGACCGCTTCATCCGCGGCCTGCCCAAGGCCGAGCTTCACCTCCACATCGAAGGCAGTCTCGAGCCCGAGCTGATGTTCGCGCTCGCGGCCAAGAACGGCGTGAAGCTGCCCTATCGCAGCATCGAGGAAGTGAAGCGGGCCTATGACTTCGACAGCCTGCAGAGCTTCCTCGACCTTTACTACATGGCGGCCGGCGTCCTCATCCACCGCGCGGACTTCGCCGCCCTGACCGTAGCCTATTTCGATCGCCTCGCCGCCGATGGCGGCGTCTATGCCGAGATCTTCTTTGACCCCCAGACCCACACCGACCGCGGCATCGCCTTCGGCGAGGCACTGGGCGGCGTGCTCGACGGCATGGCCGCCGCCGAGCAGCGGCATGGAATCAAATCCAAGATCATCATCTGCTGCCTGCGCCACTTGGGCGAGGAACCCGGCTTGAAGATGCTGGCCGAAGCCGAGCCCTTCCTCGACCAGATCGCCGGCCTCGGCCTCGATTCCTCCGAGGTCGGCTTTCCGCCGGCCGATTTCGAGCGGCTGTTCGCCGCCGCCCGCGCCAAGGGGCTGCGCGTGGTCGCCCATGCCGGCGAGGAAGGCCCCGCCGCCTTCGTGCGCGACGCGCTCGATGTGCTGAAGGTGGAGCGCGTCGATCACGGCATCCGCGCGATCGACGATCCGGCTCTGGTCGAACGGTTGGCCAGAGACGGCACCACGCTCACCGTCTGCCCGCTCTCCAACGTCCGGCTCTGTACCGTGAAGACCCTGGCCGACCACCCGCTCCGCCGCCTCTACGAAGCCGGAGTCAGGGTGACGATCAACTCCGACGACCCCGCCTATTTCGGCGGCTATCTCCAGGAGAACTACATCCAGACCGCGCAGGCGCTGAACCTCACGCGGGGCGAACTCGCCGACATCGCCGCCAACAGCTTCCACGGCGCGTTCCTCAGCGACGCGGAGAAGGCCGGCTACCTTGCGCGGATCGACGCGTATGTACGAGAAGGTGCATCCTAGCCCCCTTCACCTCGTCATGGTCCGCGAAGGCGGACCATCCACGAGTTTCTTTCGGGCGCACGGAGGCGAACTCGTGGATCCTCCGCCTTCGCGGAGGATGACGACAAGATAAAGTCGTCACCCCGGATACCAGATCTTGCGCGGGTCGTCCGCGCCGCGCTTGTAGTCGTAGGCGGCGTCGATCAGCTTCGTAAGATCGTAGGCCGGGCGCCAGCCGAGGAAATACTTGGCCTTGCTGTTGTCCATCCAGTTCGAATGGTAGTCGCTCGGGATCTCGACCGAGGGCAGGCCGCGGGTCTTCTGCAGGTGCTGCGCGACCGCGCCGTAATCGACCGGCACGTCCATGCAGATGTTGAACAGCTGGTGCTTCGCCTTGGGGTGGTCGAGCGCCGCGATCATCGCCGCCACCAGGTCGGTCACATGGACGAAGTTGCGCTTCAGCGGCTTGCCGTCGGCGTCGAGCAGCAGCGGCACGGTGCCGGATTCGGCGTAGCGCTTGGCGTCGGCCGCCGGCACCAGGTCCTTCCAGACCGGGCCGCCGAACACGTCGTCGCCGAAGGAGAGCGTGTATTTGAAATCGTCCTTCTCCATGATCCAGGGCGCGCGCAAGGTGCAACCGTCGATCCCGTATTGGATGATGGTTTGCTGCAGCATCACCTCCTCCAGCACCTTGGAGAGGGCATAGCAGCCGGGATAGGCCATGTGCGGCACCGCCTCGGTGATCGGGCCGGGATGGCGGTAGAAGAAATGCCCGATCGCCGCATCGCCGCCGATCAGCATGAAGCGCTGCGCGGTCTTGCTCTGGCGAAACGCCTCCAGCAGCCAGAACAGGCCGCCCACGGCGACGTCCACCACGTCCTCGGGCGTCTCCTTGCAGGTCGCGAGGTGGACGACATGGGTCACGTCGCGCATCGCCGCTTCGGCGACGGCGCGGTCAGCGATCGAGCCCTTGACCACCGAGAGCCGCTCGTCCTCGGGGAGCGCGCGGTTATGGCAGAGCGCGCGGATCTTCGCCGCCTTCCACTTCGGATCGGCGCGCAGTGCGTCGATGAAAACCCTTCCGACCTTGCCGGTCGCTCCGGTCACGAGAATGAGCATGACTTTGTCCCGATCAGTTCTGCGGCATGAAATAGAAGGGATCCGTCATCGAAGCGGATTCCCAAGGCACCTGTTTCTGTTCGGTGAGCGCGATCACCTTCTTGCGCGTGCGGTCGAACACCTCCTGGATCGGCAGGCCCGGAACCAGCATGCTTTCAGTCAAGGCCGCCACATAGGGACTGTGTTCCCCTTCGTCATAACCCGCCAGGAAGCCGGGCGCCGTGGAATAGGCAATGAAGAAATTCGGCCCCATAGCCGTGAGCGGCAACAGGCCGCGATACGCCGAGCGAAAGCTTCGCGCCAACGGGTTGTTGCGGCTCGCATCGACGATGACGATGCTGGTCGCGGCACCGGCGAACATCATCTGCTGGATGACATCGTCCAGCGCGACCGCTTCAATTCCGACATCGGACTCCTTCGCAATCTCTGCCCTGATCGGAATGAGGTAGCTGATCGATCGCACGCTGATCCCATGCCCGGTATAGAAGAACAAGGCCGTGGCCTTCGGCCCAGCGTCGGCGATCTTGTCGCCGAACTCCACAATCGCACGCTTTATCTGCTTCTGGTCTGCGTCCACGACGGTCTGCACGGTAAAGCCGCATTTCCTCAGCGTCTCGGCCATCAGCTTCGCGTCGTTCGCAGGGCTGGCCAGGGCGCCCAAGTCCGCGCGGTAACCGGCATTGCCGATCACCAGCGCGACCCGCGGCTCCGCCTCCGCGCGCAGGGCGAACACCGCGGCCAGAACCAGTGCGAGCAATCCCGGCCATCGTTTCAAGAACATCCCCGCTCCCCTTTGATCCCCGTCAGCCCAGGATGCAACTGATTGTCGTTTCTGACAACCGTCAGCTTTATGTCAGGGCAACCTGACATGCAGGTGTCCGGCATTCACTGCGGAGACTCACCATGCTTGCGGTCCAGCACATCCATCCCATCCTGGTTCACTTCCCGATCGTCTTCTTCATCACCCTGGCCGTCGTCGATCTCGTCGCCGCGGCGCGGGGCCAGATCATCACCGGGCGGGGCGGGCTGGCCAATCTGTCGCTCGGCCTGGCGCTGGCGGCCGGCGCCTTCGCGATCGGGGCCTATTTCATGGGCGACGCGGCGCTGGAGTTCGCGGAATCCGGCGGCTTCCACAGCGATATCGCCGAGATGCACGAGGCGCTCGGCGAGGCCACGGCGGCGGCCTTCGCGGTCTGGGCCGTCATCCGGCTCGGGCTCTGGTGGCGCGACCTGCGGCTTACCGGCACCGCCGCGCTACTGGTGTCGCTGGTCGAGGTCGCCGGCGCGGCGCTGGTCACCGCCACGGCCTACTACGGCGGCCAGCTGGTCTATGACCTGGGCGTCAACGTCGCCCACGCGGCGCAGTAATCGTCAGAGCTGGTCGAGGTCGCCGGAGAAATCCGGCGGCACGAAATCGCCGCCCTGGAGCAGGTCGCTCACCGGGTTGCCGCTGACCTTGCCTGCGACCTCGGCGGCGAAGACCTCGGCATTGTCCTGCGGGTCATAGCCCAGCCGATAGGCATTGCCGTTGTCCCAGAAGGCGCGGCTGTTGCGCGACTGGCCGTAGACGATCTCGAAGCGATAGTCGGCGGTGAGGCCGACCCGCACCAGCCGCTCGAAATCCGGAAAGGACAGCCAGGTCGAGAGCATGCGCTCGTTGCGGGGATTGCCGAAGCAGGAACCGATCCGCATGCAGAAGGCCTTGATCCCGTGCTTATGGGCATAGAGCGAGGCCAGGTCCTCGCCGAAGGCCTTGGAGAGGCCGTAGCGCCCGTCGGGGCGCGGCGTCACCTGATGATCGAGCATTTCCGAACGACGGTAGAGACCGACCACATGGTTGGAGCTGGCAAAGACGATGCGCTCGACCCCGGCCAGCCGCGCGCCCTCCCAGAGATTGATCGCGCCCAGGATGTTGGGCGCGAGCACCTCGGGCCAGCTGCCTTCCAGCGAGCGGCCGCCGAAATGCAGGATCGCGTCGACCCCTTCGCAGAGCCGCGCCGTCGCCGCGGCGTCGGCAAGATCGCAGCGCACCACCTCCTCGCCCGCTTCCGCCGGCGCCATCTCGTCGCGGTCGGAAAGCCGCAGGACCGGAAAGCTGCCGCGCAGACGCTCGCGCAGCACGCGCCCCAGATTGCCCGCGGCGCCGGTGATCAGGATGCGGTGGTGGGTGGTGGCCATGCGGTTCCTCGCTGAAAGCAAAAGGCCGGCAACGGGTGCCGGCCTTCGCGTCTCGATGCGATGATCCAGAGCGGGATCAGCGCGAATAAAATTCGACGACCAGATGCGGCTCCATCGCCACCGGATAGGGGATGTCGGCGAGCTGCGGGGTGCGCACGAACTGCGCGGTCATCTTCTTGTGGTCGGCGGTGATGTACTGCGGCACGTCGCGCTCGTTGGACTGCACGGCGGTCAGCACCAGCGCGAGATCGCGGCTGCGCTCGCGGACCTCGACGACATCGCCTTCCTTCACCTGGTAGGAGCCGATGTTGACGCGCTTGCCGTTGACCTTGATGTGGCCGTGGTTGACGAACTGGCGCGCGGCGAACACGGTCGGCACGAACTTGGCGCGATAGACCACGGTCTCCAGGCGGCGCTCGAGCAGGCCGACCAGGTTCTCGGAGGTGTCACCGCGGCGGCGCGAGGCTTCCTGGTAGAGGCCGCGGAACTGGCGCTCGCCGATCGAGCCGTAGTAGCCCTTCAGCTTCTGCTTCGCCATCAGCTGGATGCCGAAGTCGGTCGGCTTCTTGCGGCGCTGGCCGTGCTGGCCCGGGCCGTAGTCGCGGTTGTTGTTGACGGGGCTCTTGGCGCGGCCCCAGAGATTGACGCCAAGCCGGCGGTCGATTTTGTGCTTGGCCTCGCCACGCTTATCGGACATGCGGAAATCCTTCTTTCTCGCTTGGTTACGATGTTGTTCATGTCCCGGCTGTCCGGCCCGCTGTTACGCGGCGGCTGGATCGGTTTTGGACCTATCCGGCTCGGGAGCGGGCGGATCATAGCGGCCAAAATCCCCAAGTCAAGCCGCCTAAGCCGCTGATTTAAGGCCGCTTTTTCTCCCGCAGCGTGGTCAATTCCTTGACCACGCCGTGCAGGGTACGGATTTCTTGCTCGGTCAGCTCGGCCCGGCCCCACATGTTCCGCAAATTCCGGATCATGTTCGGCCGCGCTTCCTCGTTCCTGAGGAAGCCGCATTCGTCCAGCGCCTTCTCGAAATGGGCAAAGAAGCCATAGAGCTCCTCCTTGGTCGCGGGCTCGGCGCCGTGCGTCTCCAGCACCCGTGCCGGCGTCGAGTCCCCCGCCTGGTACCACTCGTAGCCGATCAACAGCACCGCCTGCGCGAGGTTGAGCGAGGTGAAGTCCGGATTGAGCGGCACGGTGACGACCGCATCGGCCAGCGCGACGTCGTCCTTCTCGAGCCCGGTGCGCTCCTTGCCGAACAGGACACCGACCTTGCGCCCCGCCCGGCCCGCTTCCACCGATTTCTCGCCGACCGCGCGCGGGGTGAGGATCGGCTTCACCATCTTCCGCTCCCGCGCGGTGGTCGCATAGACCATCTGCAGGTCGGCGACGGCGGCCTGGGTGCTGTCGAAGATCCGGACCGGCGGCATGATCTCCAGCGCGCCGACCGAAGCGGCCAGCGCGCGCTCGCTCGGGAAAGGATCGCGTGGGTTGACGAGGCGGAGGTCGGTGAGACCGCAGTTCAGCATCGCCCTGGCGGCGGTGCCGATATTCTCGGCCAGCTGCGGCTCTACCAGGATGACCGCCGGCGGGATGCCCCTTTCGGACGTCGGGGCGGTCATTGCGCGGCGGAGGCCTGCGCCAGCTTCAGCAGCTTCCAGGTCAAGGCGTCGTTCAGCGCCTCATAGGAGGCATCGATGATGTTGGTGGAGACGCCGACCGTGCTCCAGCGCTCCCCGCTGGCATCGGCGCTTTCGATCATCACCCGGGTGACCGCCTCGGTGCCGGCCTGGGGGGTGAGGATGCGGACCTTGAAGTCGACCAGGCGCATGTCCGAGAGCCCGGGATAGAGCGGCGTCAGCGCCTTGCGCAGCGCGGTATCGAGCGCGTTCACCGGGCCGTTGCCGGTCGCGACCGTCATCATGTCCTCGCCATGGACATCGAGGGTCACGGTGGCCTCGGATTCGGTCACCAGATCGCCCCGCACGTTCCAGCGCCGCTCGTCCATGACGCGGAACCGCGCCAGCTTGAAGTAATCGGGCACCGTGCCGAGCCCGCGCCGCGCCAGCAGCTCGAAGCTGGCTTCCGCGCCGTCATAGGCGTAGCCGTCGTATTCGCGCAGCTTCACCGTCTCGACCAGCGCCGCGACCTTCGGGTCGTCCGGGTTGATCTCCAGCCCGATCTCGCGGAACCGCGCCAGGATGTTGGCGCGGCCCGACTGGTCGGAGACCACGATGTGGCGGCGGTTCCCGACCACGCCCGGCTCGATATGCTCGTAGGTCTTCGGGTCCTTCTCGACCGCGGAGACATGCAGCCCGCCCTTATGCGCGAACGCGGATTCGCCGACATAGGCAGCCGAACGAGAAGGCGCGCGGTTGAGCCGCTCGTCCAGCAGGCGCGAGAGATGGGTGATATGCTTCAGATCCTCGTCGCTGAGACCGGTCTTGAAATCGGTCTTCAGCATCAAGGACGGGATCAGCGACACCAGATTGGCATTGCCGCAGCGCTCGCCGAGCCCGTTCAAGGTACCCTGCACCTGGCGCACGCCGGCCCTGACCGCCGCCAGCGAGTTCGCGACCGCGTTCTCGGTATCGTTGTGGCAATGGATGCCGAGGTTGCTGCCGGGGATCGTGCGCGTGACCTCGCCGACGATGCGCTCGATCTCATGCGGCAGGGTGCCGCCGTTGGTGTCGCAGAGCACGATCCAGCGCGCCCCGGCCTTGTAGGCCGCTTCGGCGCATTCCAGCGCATAGGCCGGGTTGTTCTTGTAGCCGTCGAAGAAATGCTCGGCGTCGAACATGACCTCGGCGACCCGCTCCTTGGCATGCGTGACACTCTCGGCGATCATCGCCACGTTCTCGGAACGCGCGATGCCGAGCGCCACATCGACATGGAAATCCCAGGACTTCCCCACCATGCAGACCGCATGGGTCTTGGCGTTGAGCAGCGCGGAGAGTCCCGGATCGTTGGCGGCGCTGCGGCCGGGCCGCCGGGTCATGCCGAAGGCGACGAACTTGGCGCGCTTGAAGCGCGGCGCATTGCCGAAGAAAGCGTCGTCGGTCGGGTTGGCGCCGGGCCAGCCGCCCTCGACATAGTCCACGCCCAGCCGGTCGAGCGCCGCCGCCAGGGCCTGCTTGTCGCCGACATTGAAGTCGACGCCCTGGGTCTGCGCCCCGTCGCGCAGGGTCGTGTCGAACAGATAGACGCGCTTGTCGTCGGACATGTTTCAGGTCGCCATCGAGATTGACCCGGTTTTCAGCATATGGAACCTTGGGGGTCAAGCAGACCTCCCAAAATAAGCGCCAAATGCCTGATTTTTCGAACCTTCTGCCCTTTCTTGCGGCCGCCTTGGCCTTGAACCTGACGCCGGGCGCCGACATGACCTATGTGATCGCCCGCTCAGCGACCCAAGGCCGCTCGGCCGGGATCGCGGCCAGCTTTGGCGTGGCCCTGGGTTCCCTCGCCCACAGCCTGCTGGCGGCCTTCGGGGTCGCGGCCCTGCTCGCCCAATCGGAAGCCGCCTTTATCGCGATCAAGGTCGGCGGCGCGCTCTATCTCCTCTACCTCGCCTGGAAGGCGATCCGCGCCAGCGCGGCAGCCATCGCGCTCAAGGACCTGCCGCCGGTCAGCACCGGCCGGGTCTTCGCCGAGGGCGCGCTCACCAACCTGCTCAACCCGAAGGTGGCGCTGTTCATCCTCGCCTTCCTGCCGCAATTCGTCGATCCCGCCCGCGGCTCGGTCATCGTGCAGATCCTGGTGCTGGGCTTGATCTTCAACATCGGCGGCACCACGGTGAACTGCGTCGTCGCGATCTCCGCGGGTGCCGCTGCAGGGATGCTGCGCGGGTCCGAGCGCTTCGCCCGTTGGCTCAACCGCTTCACTGCGCTCGTCTTCGTCGGTCTGGCGCTTCGTCTCGCCTTCGCCGAAAGACGATAGCGTGCAAGTCATCGTGATCGGCGCCGGCGCCGCCGGCATGGTCGCGGCGCTCCGGCTTTCCGAGAAAGGCTGCAAGGTCACCCTGATCGAGCAAGGCGAGATTCCGCACCCGCGCGCCGCCTCCTTCGACCAGCACCGCATCATCCGCCACATGTATCCCGGGGCGGATGCCTATGCCCGGCTGGTGGACCACGCCTTCGCCGCCTGGGACCGGCTCTGGGAGCGATTGGGCCGCAAGCATCTGGCCGAGACCGGCGTGCTCGCGGTCTCCAACGACCCCGACGACTGGAGCGACCGCGGCCGCGCCGGGCTCGACCGGCTCGGCATTCCCTATCGCCTCTGGGACGTGGCGGAGCTTCGCCGGCGCCTGCCGCAATTCCAGTTTCCCGACCGTGCCACCGGCATCTTCACCGATCGCGGCGGCGCGCTGTTTCCCGATCGCATCGCCACCGATCTGGCGCTCGCGCTGCGGCAGAGCGGCGTCGCCCTGGTGCCGCGCGAGAAGGTCGTCAGCGTCGATTCCGCGGTCGGCCGGGTCGAGACCGAGAGCGGCGCCGTCTTCCTCGGCGACCGCGTGATCTTCTCCGGCGGGGCCTGGGCCTCGAAGCTCTTCCCGGACTTCGCCGCCGCACTGGTGACCTATCGCCAGGCCGTGCTCTACGTGGCGCCGCCGGCGAAATGGGCGGCAGCCTGGGCCGAGACGCCGGTCATCGTCGATCTCGGCGGCGAGAGCGGCTGCTACATCCTGCCGCCGGCCGACGGCAGCGACATGAAGATCTGCGCGCCCGACCACCGCCGCCGCGGCGATCCCGAGCAGCATGCCGCCCTCGACGAGAACGAGGACCAGGCGATCCGCGCCTTCTTCCGTTACTCCCTGCCGGACGTCGCGGATTACCGCAGGCTCTATATGAAGACCTGCTTCTACACGATCGCCCCCGACGACCGCTTCCAGCTGCAGCGCCGCGAGCGGCTGATCCTGTTCAGCGGCTGCTCCGGCCACGGCTACAAATTCGCCGCCTTGAACGGCGAGAAGCTCGCCCAGGTCGTGCTCGGCGAGGCGGATCTGGAAGCGACCGCGAAGCTGCTGGGCGGCTACGACTAGCGCTCAGGCCGCCTGCTCGCCGAACCAATGCGGGCGCTTGACCGCGGTCCAGTTGATCAGCCGGTAGAGGCCGCGCCGCGCCGGGGCGAAATCCTGCGCCAGCAGGATCACCCCCAGTGGCGCCATCCAGAAGCCGAGCACCGGCAGGAAGCCGATGAACCCGGCACCGATCAGCGCAATGCCCAGCGGCAGGCGCAGCCAGAAGAGCTCCGGCTTGCGCACGCCGCGGATGAAGCCGGCGAAGCCGCGCGGCAGGCGGGAGATCAGCTTCTCCAGCCGCCGTTCCGCCCGCTCCTGGTCTTCCTGCTTCAGCATCGCCCGTTCCGACCGACCGCGCACCCTCGCGGAGATCAATACGCCGGAACGGCCCCAGGTTCCTACCCCACTGTGATCCGGAGCTCGCCGACGCCCTCGACCGCGCCCAGCAGCTTGTCGCCCTTCTTCACCGGGCCGACGCCGGCCGGCGTGCCGGAATAGATGAGGTCGCCGGCCCTGAGCTCGAACAGGCCGGAGAGATAGGCGATCATCTCCGGCACCTTCCAGATCAGCTGGTTGAGATCGCCCTGCTGCTTCAACGCGCCGTTGACCTTCAAGGTCACGGCGCCCTTTGCCGGATGGCCGATCTCGGTTGCCGCCACCAGCTCGGAACAAGGCGCCGCGGCTTCGAAAGCCTTGCCGACCTCCCAGGGCCGGCCCGCCTTCTTCGCCTCGCCCTGCAGGTCGCGGCGCGTCATGTCGAGCCCGACCGCATAGCCGAAGACATGATCCAGCGCCTTCTCCACCGGGATGTCCTTGCCGCCGGATTTCAGCGCCACCACCATCTCCAGCTCGTGGTGCACGTCGTTCGACGCATCCGGATAGGGAAAGACGCCGTCGTTCTTCACCAAGGTGTCCGGATTCTTCTGGAAGAAGAACGGCGCCTCGCGGTTCGGGTCGTGGCCCATCTCGATCGCATGCTCGGCATAGTTCCGGCCGACGCAGTAGATCCGGTGCACGGGAAACAGCTTGTCGCTGCCCTTGATCGGCAGCGCCGGCACCGGAGACGGCGCGAAGACATAGCGCGCGTCGGTCGTCTGAACATTCATTGTCTCACTCCCGCGTAAAATTCGATGCGTTTCTCAAGCATGCCGATCAGCTCGGCGACGATCAGGGCGAAGGCGAACAGCACCAGGGTCAGCGCCCAGAACTCCTCCATCAGGAAGTTGCGCGAATAGAGCTCGAACAGCTCGCCATAGCCGATGATCGAGACCAGCAGCTGGCCGATGACCACGCCCTTGACGCCGCGGATGAAGCCCAGCCGGATCCCGGCCAGGATCTCCGGCAGCGCCGCCCAGAAGATGATCTTGGCGTAGAGCGCCGGCGGCTTCGCGCCGAAGCTGCGGCTCATCTCGATCAGCGAGGGCGCAACACTCTTCACCCCCGCCTGGGTGTCGAGCACGATGATCCAGACCGCGAACAGGAAGACGCTGACCACGATCGTGGTCTCGCCCATGCCGAACAGGATCATCAGCACCGGCACCAGGGCCGAGAGCGGCGCGCTGACGAAGACATTGACCCACATGCCGAGCAGGTTCTCGGCCGCCTTCACCCGCCCCATCAGGATGCCGAGCGCGACGCCGACCAGGATCGCCAGCACCATGCCGATGCCGAAGGCGCGCAAGGTGGTCCAGGTCGCCGTCCAGAACTTCGGCGAATAGATGAGCTCGCCGAGGCTCATCACCACGCCGCTGAACGGCGGGAACAGCAGCACGGCCTCGGTGCGGCCGACGATCTCCCAGACCGCGATCCAGAGCAGCAGCGACGACATCATCGGCAGGCGGTAGCCGAACAGATTCATGGCATCAATCCACGAACTGCCGGAGGCCCTGCCAGATCTCCTCGACCGTATCGAGATAGGCGCGGTCGCGGCGGATCTCGTCGGGCGTGCCGGAGCGGTCGATCCGGGGCGCGATCACCTGCTCGATGCGGCCCGGCCGGCGCGACAGCAGCACGATGCGGTCGGAGAGATAGACCGCCTCCTCGATGCTGTGGGTGACGAAGATGAAGGTCTTCTTCTCGACCTCGCGCAGCCGCAGCAGGTCCTCCTGGAACTTCCGCCGGGTCTGCTCGTCGACCGCGGAGAACGGCTCGTCCAGCAGCAGCACGTCGGCCTCGACCGCCAGCGCCCGGGCGAGGCCCACGCGCTGGCGCATGCCGCCGGAAAGCTCATGCGGATACTTCTCCTCGAAACCGGCGAGGCCGACCTCGGCGATATGGGTGCGCGCGATCTCGTTGCGCTGCTTCACCGGCATGCCGCGGAGCTCGAGGCCGAAGGCGACGTTGCGCAGCACCGTCGCCCAGGGCATCAGCGCGAAATCCTGGAACACAAAGGCGCGCTCCGGCCCGGGGCCGGTGACCTTCTCGCCCTTCACCAGGATCTCGCCCGCGGTCGGCGCCAGCAGGCCGGCGATGATCTTCAGGAGCGTGGTCTTGCCGCAGCCGCTGGGGCCGAGCAGCGTGGTCAGCGCACCGGCCGAAAAATCCAGATCGATGTCTTTGAGCGCATGCACGCCGCCGGGATAAACCTTGTTGATGCCGCGGACCGCGATGATGCCGGGGGCTTGGGCATCCTGGGCCGCGGGGTGGATCGAGACGACGCGTTTGGCGGCAACCATTCTATGCCCTGCTCTTTTCCGGCCGGAACATGGTTCGTTCGGCCCATTGCAACAGACTCAAGGTGGCGGCGGAGAAGACGATGACCGAGGCGATCACCGCGTACATCTCGGCGTAGTTCGCGACCGCCCGGTGATAGGTGATGAGGTCGCCGATCCCGGTCGGGGTGATCAGCAGCTCGGCGAGGATGATGCCGATGAAGCCGGCGGAGATGCCGAGCCGCAATCCGGCGAAGATCACCGGGCTGGCATCCGGCAGGATGATCTTGACGATCTGCTGCATCCTGCTGCCGAGGAAGGAGCGGCACATCGCGACCAGCGACGGATTGACGTTGGAGACCGCCTTGTAGGAATTGAGCACGATCACCGGCAGGGCCAGCAGGCAAACCGAGATCACCTTGGCGGTCATGCCGATGCCGTAGATGAAGGTGACCATCGGGATGAGTGCCGCGACCGGTGCCGCCTGGAGCACGATGAAGACCGGCGCCGCGGCCCATTCGACGCTCTTGCGCAAACCCATGGCGACACCGGCCGAGACGCCGATCAACGCCGAGAGGACCACGCCGATCACCAGCGGCTGCAGCGTGAGGAAGTAGGCCCTGAAGATCGAGCCGTCGGCCACCATCCCGCCGAAAGCGGCGACCGTATCCAAGAAGGTCGGAAAGGCAAGATTGATCGGCACCCGCCCTGCCGCCTCCCAGGCGCCGCAGAACAAGGCGATGGACGCCAGCCGCCACCACAACAGCTGGCGGCGGCTGCGCCGCTTCTGGTCCGGCTCCGCGGCAATCTGCGCGGCGACGATGTCTTCGACCCTGACGTCCACGCCCTTGCTGCCTTCCGTTCCCCATTCTCGTCATGGTCCGCGAAGGCGGACCATCCACGAGTTTGCATCCGTCACTCGATAGAAACTCGTGGATCCTCCGCCCCCCGCGGACGAAGGTCCGCAAACCTGGGCGGAGGATGACGAGATCAGTAAGGCCAGTTCCGTATTTGCACGTGCCCTTACGGCCCCACCTTGGCCGAGGCTTTCTGCAGCGGCTCGAAAGTCCAGAAGTCCTCGACCTTGAGGTCGGATGGATCGCCCTCGATCTGGCCAGCGAGGCTATAGAAGGCGAAGTCGTCCTTCACCGCCGCCTCGCTGCCGCCGTCGGTCGGGAAGGCCTTGTTCGCCACCGACTCCTCGTAATACGGCACGACCTCGCCCTCGAGATCCGCCGGCAGGTCGGCCAGCAGATTGTACTTCTTCCGCAGATCGGCGACGACCGCCGGATTGGCGTTGATCTCGCGCCAGGTCTTCAGCAGCTCCTCGACCAGGATCTCCACCGCCGGCGCCTGCGCCTTCAGGAACTCGGTGTTGGCATAGAGCGCCTCATCGGTGGCGTTGACGCCTTCCATCGGCAGCACCGCGAACTTGCCCGGCGCCTTCGAATCCAGCAGCTTCTTGTTGGTGGAGTCGACGATCGAGGCCTTCACGTTGCCCTGGAGCAGCGCGCCGGCACGCACTTCCGAGCCCGGCACGTAGGAGATGTTGCTGTAGGTGATGCCGTTCTTCTGCGCCATCAGCTTCATGATGGCCTCGGTGCCGGAACCGCGGGCATGCACGGCGATCTCCTGGCCGTCGAGATCCTTCCAGCTCTTGTAGAACTCGGTGTTGACCACCGGGAAGAAGCGCAGGTTGCTCATCTGGTAGAACAGCCGGATCGGCGCCTTCACCTTCTGAATGAGCGCGTAGGGCGTGCCGACGCCGATATCCGACTGGCCGCCGACCACCGCCTGCGAGGCGACGTCCTCGGATTTCAGGAAGGCGACCTCGACATCGACGCCGCGCTCCTTGGCGCGCTCGATGGCGATCAGGAAGTTCAGCGTCTCCACCGTAGCGATGTCGCCAAAGGCGATGCGGATCTTGCCCTCCGCGGCCGCCGGCGCCGCCGCGCCGAAAGCGAGCGCCGCCGCGACCAAGGCCGCGCCGAAAGCCCGCGTGATGTCCCTCATTTGCATTTTCTCCTCCTCCCAATTGCCGTTGCTTCGATGAGCCTTCTGGCTCTGGCTTGGTATTGACCATTCTTATATTGGTTTTCGAATGGCGCAAGCGCGCATCAGAGATAGACTTGAAATTCCTGAGATATTCGTGGATATTTCGACAACCAATTACTGGATTGGTTGAAGATTGAAATGATCGGTTCCGACGAAGCGCTGGCGCGGCTGCGCGCCTATCTCGCCAATATGGAGCTGCCGGTGGACAGCCGGTTGCCGGCCGAGCGCGAGCTGGCGGAGGCGCTCGGTGTCAGCCGCGCCGACCTGCGCAAGGCGCTGGCGGTGCTCGAGGCCGAGAACCAGATCTGGCGCCATGTCGGCAAAGGCACCTTCATCGGCAGCCGGCCGATCGACAGCCATGCCGACGTCGCCGCGATCACCAAGCGCACCAACCCGGCGGAGGCGATGCGTACCCGGCTGCTGCTGGAGCCTGAGGTCGCGCGCATGGCGGCCCTCAACGCCACTTCGGAGCACATCGCCGAGATGCGGCTCTGCCTGCAGAAATGCCGCGCCGCGCAGACCTGGCGGCAGTATGAGGCCTGGGACAACCGCCTGCACCGCGTGATCGCGGAATCGACGCAGAACGCCCTGCTGCTCGCCCTGCTCGATACCTTGAACGCCGTGCGCCGCGCGCTGGTCTGGGGCCGCCTGCGGGTCAACAAGGTGAAGCCCGCGCCGGATCACCACTCCTTCGCCGAGCATGAGGCGATCGTCAGCGCGATCGCCGACCGCGATCTCGACCGCGCCGCCGCGGCGATGCGCAAACACCTGGAAAGCGTCGAGCGCAATCTGCTGCGCCCCAATGAGCCGGAGCGCCGGCCGGAGGCGTCACTCGCTTTGGCCTAGCCTCGAGACGGATTCCGTTTCGCCGCTCCTGAGGTCGTCAAGACCGTACACCCCGGTGTGAGCATTGTCAAGACACGGCTTAACCCGTTGAGGCGGCCAGCTTTTATATCCCTCGCAGGCGCAAGAATCTTACTAAGCGCGTTTCCAAGTCGTCCCTTGCGGCCCGTCTTCCAGGATGACGCCGGCATCGCTGAGCGCCTTGCGGATCCGATCGGCCTCGGCGAAATCCTTGGCCTTGCGCGCCATCTTCCTGGCCTGGATCAGGCGGTCGATCTCCGCCGCCTGCAGCCCGCCGCCGCTCGCCTGGAACCAGGCCGCGGGGTCCTGCTCCAGCAGGCCCAGCAGCGCACCGGCGCCGAGCAGTGCCGCCTTGAGCGCCCGCTTCTCCTCGGGCAGCTCCGCCTTGTTCAGTTTGGAGACCAGCTCGTGCATCTCGGAGAGTGCGAGCGGCGTGTTGAGGTCGTCGGCCAGCGCCGCGAGGATGTGGTCGTTCGGTTGCGGCGTCGCATCGACCACGGCCTTGGCGAGCGCGGTATAGAAGCGGTCGAGCGCCGTCTTCGCTTCCCGGAGCCCGTCGCGGGTGATGTCGATCGGCTGGCGGTAATGCGCCGAGAGCAATGCGAGGCGGATTGCCTCGCCGCGATGCCCCTCCTCCAGCAGCTCGTGGACGGTGAAGTAGTTGCCAAGGCTCTTCGACATCTTGGTGCCGTTCACCTGCACGAAGCCGTTGTGCAGCCAATAGCGCGCCATGACCTTGCTGCCGTGGGCGCAACGGCTCTGCGCGATCTCGTTCTCATGATGCGGGAAGATGAGGTCGAGGCCGCCGCCGTGGATGTCGAAGACCTCGCCCAGGATCTCACCCGACATGGCGGAGCATTCGATATGCCAGCCCGGCCGGCCGCGGCCCCAGGGCGAATCCCAGCCCGGCTGGTCGGCCGTGCTCGGCTTCCACAGCACGAAATCCGCCGGGTGCTTCTTGTAGGGTGCCACTTCGACGCGGGCACCCGCGATCAGGTCGTCCAGGCTGCGCTTGGAGAGCTTTCCGTATTCCTCCATCGACGGCACGTTGAAGAGGACATGGCCTTCCGCCGCGTAGGCGTGGCCCTTCTTCTCCAAGGCGGCGATCATGGCGATCATCTGCGGGACATACTCGGTCGCGCGCGGCTCCTTGTCCGGCGGCAAAGCGCCGAGCGCGCCCATGTCGTCGTGATACCACTGGGTGGTGCGCCGGGTGACCTGCTCGATGGTCTCGCCGTTCTGCTTGGCGGCCTCCATGATCTTGTCCTCGATGTCCGTGATGTTGCGGACATAGGTGACCTGGTCCTTGCCGTAGGTGTGCCGCAGCAGCCGTGCCAGCACGTCGAACACGACGACGGGGCGCGCATTGCCGATATGCGCATAGTCGTAGACCGTCGGACCGCAGACATACATGCGGACGTTTTTGGGATCGATCGGCTCGAAGACCTGCTTCTCGCGCGTGAGGGTGTTGTGGAGGTGGATGGTCATCGTATCGCTCGTTGCTTTGAGGGGACTGCGCGCCGTTTGCCTACTCAACGCAACAACAGTCCGTCATCCCGGCGCTCGGCGCCGGGATCCACGCCTTGGCAGCGTGAAGAAGGAAAGGCGTGGATCCCGGGACCAAGTCCCGGGATGACGGCGGAGAAAGTGGCGCCATCCAGTTCACGCCCGCTCCCCGCGCAACCGCTTCAGCGCGCGGTCGCGGCCAATCAGGGGCAGCAGCACCTTAAGCTCCGGGCCGTGATCCAATCCCGTCAGCGCCAGGCGGAGCGGCATGAACAGCTCCTTGCCCTTGCGGCCGGTGCTCTTCTGCACGGTCTGGGTCCAGGTCTTCCAGGTCTCGGCGTCCCAGGGCTCGCTGGGCAATAGCTCGGCGGCCTTCGAGGCGAAGCCGCCATCCGCCACCACAGGGGCGATCTCCGACCGGCAGATCTGCTGCCAGAGAGCGATATCGCCGATCTTCTCCAGGTTCCCACGCGCCGCATCCCAGAGAGCGGAATCGACCTGGCCGAAGTTGAGTGCGGCCAGCTGTGGCTTCACCGCTTCGAAGCTCGTTGCGTGGAGCTGCCGGGCGTTGAGATGCTTCAGCTCCTCCGGGTCGAAGCGCGGCGAGGTCTTGCCGAAGCGGGAGAGGTCATGATCCTTCACCAGGGCGTCGAGGCTGCCGACCGGCTCGATCGTCCCGCCGGCGCCGATATGCGCCAGGTAGGCATTGATCGCCATCGGCTCCAGGCCGTCCTCGCGCATCTGCATGATCGAGAGCGAGCCCAAACGCTTCGACAGCCCCTCGCCGCTGGCATCGACCAGCAACGGCAGATGGGCGAAGGTCGGCACCGCGGCGCCCAGCGCCTCGTAGATCTGGATCTGGGTCGCGGTGTTGGTGACATGGTCGTTGCCGCGGATCACGTGGCTGACCTTCAGCTCCACATCGTCCACCACCGAGGGCAAGGTGTAGAGAAAGGTGCCGTCCTCGCGGATCAGGATCGGGTCGGACTGGCTGCTCTCATCGATATGCTGGGGGCCGCGCACCAGGTCGTTCCAGGTGACGTTGCGCGGCTCCAGCTTGAAGCGCCAATGCGGCCGGCGCCCCTCGGCCTCCAGCTTGGCGCGGTCGGCATCGGTGAGGTTCAATGCGGCGCGGTCATAGACCGGCGGCTTGCCCTGGGAGAGCTGCACCTTGCGGCGCAGGGCCAGTTCCTCCGCCGTCTCGTAGCAGGCATAGAGCCGGCCCGCGGCCTTCAGCTTGGCGGCGGCCGCCTCGTAGGTATCGATGCGGTCGGACTGGCGGGTGAACTCGTCCCATTTCAGGCCGAGCCATTTGAGGTCGTCCTCGATGATCGCGGCGAAGGCGAGGGTTGAGCGCTCGCGGTCGGTGTCGTCGAGACGCAGCAGGAACTGGCCGCCCGCCTTCTTCGCGAACAGCCAGTTGTTCAGCGCGACGTAGATGTTTCCGACATGCAGCCGCCCGGTGGGGCTTGGAGCAAAGCGAACACGGATCGACATGGGGCCATCACCGATCCATCACTGTTTCGGTGCTTTGAAGCCGTTGGTGATCGGGTAGCGCCGATCGCGGCCGAAGGCCCGGCTGGTGATCTTCACCCCCGGCGGGGCCTGGCGCCGCTTGTATTCGGCGAGGTCCAGCATGCGCCAGACCCTGAGCACGGTCGCGCGCTCGAATCCCTTGGCCACGATCTGCTCGACCGTCATCTCGTGCTCGATCAGGCATTCCAGGATGCCGTCCAGGATCTCGTAGGGCGGGAGCGAATCCTGGTCGGTCTGGTTGGGACGAAGCTCGGCGGTCGGCGCCTTGGTGATGACGCGTTCCGGCATCACGGCGCCGCTCGGCCCCAGCGCATCGGCCGGCTTGTGCGCGTTCCGCCAGTCGCAGAGCTTGTAGACCATGGTCTTGTAGATGTCCTTCAGGACCGAGTAGCCGCCGCACATGTCGCCGTAGAGCGTCGCGTAGCCGACCGACATCTCCGACTTGTTGCCGGTGGTGAGCAGCATCGAGCCGAGCTTGTTGGAGATCGCCATCAGGGTGACGCCGCGGATGCGGCTCTGCACGTTCTCCTCGGTCACGTCATGGCCGCGGCCGGCGAAGACGTCGCGGGTCATCTCCTCGAAGGCATGCATCGCGCGCTCGATCGGGACCGTGTCATGCACGATGCCAAGCAGGTCGGCGCATTTCTGCGCATCGACGATGCTGTCGTCGCTTGTATAGGGCGACGGCAGCATGAAGGCGCGCACCCGGTCGGCGCCCAGCGCATCGACCGCGACCGCCGCCGAGATCGCGGAATCGATGCCGCCGGAGAGGCCGAGCAGGATGCCGGGGAAGCGGTTCTTGTTCACATAGTCGCGCAGGCCCAGCATCATCGCCTGGTAGACGCTCTCGAGCACGGAGGGCTGCGGCGCCATCAGGCCCGCCTCGCAGACCCAGCCGTTATTGCCCTTGCGCTTCCAGACGGTCAGCGTCTGTGATTCCGCGAAGGCCGGCATCTGCACGGCGATCATCTGGTCGCCGTTCATCACGAAGCTGGCGCCGTCGAAGATGACCTCGTCCTGCCCGCCGACCTGGTTCAGGTAGACGATCGGGCGGCCGTTCTCCTCGATCCGGCGTTTGACCAAAGTTGTGCGCACGTCGAGCTTGTCATGCTCATAGGGGCTGCCGTTCGGCACCAGCAGGATGTCGGCGCCGGATTCCGCCAGGCACTCGACCACCTCCGAACCCCAGATATCCTCGCAGATCGGCAACCCCAAGCGCACGTCGCGGAAGTTGATCGGGCTCTGGTTGCCGCCGGCCGCGAACACCCGCTTCTCGTCAAACACGCCGTAGTTCGGGAGATCCGCCTTGAAGCGAGTCGCGGCGATCTTGCCGCCGTCCAGCAGCGCGACCGCGTTGTAGAGCTTGCCTTCGTCGACCCAGGGCAGTCCCAGCAGCACGGCCGGGCCGCCGTCGGCGGTCTCGGCCGCCAGCTGCTCGGCGGCGGCGCGGCAGGCCTGCTGGAAAGCAGGTTTCAGCACCAGGTCCTCCGGCGGATAGCCGCAGAGGAAGAGCTCGCTCAGCATCACGAGGTCGGCCTGGTCCGCCGCAGCCTGTTTGCGGGCCTTGCGAACCAGATCGGCATTGCCCGCGACGTCACCGACGGTCGGGTTGAACTGGGCCAGGGAAATGCGCAGCGTATCGGTCATAATTCGTCAGATTCACCGTGTTTCGAGTGACCTTAACGGCCGGAACGGGGGGATTCAATGCGGCCAACCGGCAAATCAGCCATGATTAACGGGTATTTGGCACGGGAATTGAAGCTTGTTCGGCCGGGATGCGCGGTGAGACAATCCATTTGGGGCGGTTTCGGAGGAAGATGGTGACCAAACTCGCATTTGCCGGCCTCTTGGCGTTGGTGTCCGCCGGCCCTGCTTTCGCCCAGAACTATGCCGACGAGCTGGTGCCGACGCCGGTGATCGAGCCGGCCGGCAACCGCTATATCCTGATGGTGCTGGACCAGCCGGACCGCGACCTGGTCCATGGCCGCACCAAGGTCAACATGCTGGTCGATACCAAGACCGGCAAGACCTGGCTCTTGGAATACTCGCGCAAGCCCAACAGCAACGAGATGGGCTATGTCTGGAGCGAAGTGCCGTTCGCGACCGCGCCGGGGGAGTGACGCCTCACCGCGTCGACCAGAACTTCTCCATGATCTCGCTGTGCGTGACGGTCTTGTCGTAGTCGATGAGCTTGGCCGCGACGTTGGGATCGACCACGGCGGCGTTGAGGTCGCGGCCGGTGAAGCGGCGGATCACGTCCATCGAGACCCAGCGGGTCAGCACCGTGTATTCGATCGCGCCCTCGACCTCGCGGCGCATCAGCATGGCGCCGAGGAAGCCGGGGATGGCGTCGAGCTCCGGCAGCACCTTGTCCTTGAAGTGCCGAGGATAGGCCTCGGGATCCCGGGGATCCGCGCGGCAGCTCCAGACCCTAGCGATCGCCATCGGACTTCCGGAACAGGAACTCGCGGCCGATCTTCACGCGCTTCACGCCGTCGTATTCGATGATGTCGGCGGTGGCGTAGGTCTCGGTCCAGCGCGACGGCAGGAAGGAGCCGGTGCCGATCACGTCCATCGGCGCGAGGCTTTCCGCCATCACCTTGCACTTCGCCGGGTCGAAGCCCGAGGACGCGACGATCTTCACCCGCTGGAAGCCCTCGCGGTTCAAGGCATCGCGCATATGCCACATCGCGGAAGCCGAGACGCCCGCGCCGACCAGGTGGCGCAGCTCCTGCTCGGAGCGATAGCCGCGCAGCACGCGCGGCACATGGCGCTCCAGCACCGCGTAAGACGCGGTCGGGTCCAGGCCCTCGACGAAGCGGCTGCCCGGCGTGTCGAGGCGGACCGAGAGTTTCCCTTCCGCGGCGAGCGTCGGGAAACGGCGCGCCACGGTCAAGGAGTCCGTGACCTCGCGGCCGAAGTAATCGACCAGCACGGTCATCGGCTGGTCGGGGAAGGTCTCGTGGAACATCTCGGCGGCGCGCAAAGTCGAGCCGGCGTAGCCGATCAGCGCGTGGGGCATGGTGCCGAGTGCGTGTTCCTGGCCGAAGTAATGCGCGGTCGCTTCGGTGGCGTTGCCGATGAAGCCCTTGGCGCCGACCTTGCGCCTCGCCCGGGCTGAGCCGACCGAGGCGGCATAAGCCATGATCTCCGCCATCTCCAGGCCGGCGCAGTGCCGCGCGTCCATCGCCAGGAAGGCGACGGCGGGAAGATCGGCGCACATGGTGAAGGCGTTGAAGGCGGCGACGCAGGCCGGCCCCAGCTTCATCAGCAGGATGGTCTCGAGGTCCGAGAGATGCACCAGCGAGCCGGTGATGTACATGATCGGCTCGCCGGCGCCGACCCACTTCCCTTCCGGGTAGATGAGATCGACCTTGAACTCGGTGCCGCGTTCCTTGGCGATCGACTGCAGCCAGTCCAGGGCCAGGCGCGGCGCCGAGACCACCGGTCGGCGCATGAAGACGGCGTAGGTGACGGTGCTGTCGCCGAAGCGCGCCACCGTCGCCTTGGTTTTCAGGAAGTAGTGATCCGTCCAGTCGGCAATCGAATCTTCCGAAGGTCCGGCGGCGGGTCCTTTAGGAGGCTGCGGCGATCCGCTGTCCATGGCCAACACGCTCCGCTTTCAACTGCTCAGCAATCAGGAAGGCCAGTTCGAGGGCCTGGGTTGCATTGAGACGCGGGTCGCAATGAGTGTGGTAGCGATCGGCCAGGGCTTCCTCGGTGACCGCCTTGGCGCCGCCGATGCATTCGGTGACGTCCTGGCCGGTCATCTCGAAATGGACACCGCCGGCGTAAGAGCCTTCCGCGCGATGCACCGCGAAGAAGTTCTTCACCTCGGTAAGGATGCGGTCGAACGGCCGGGTCTTGTAGCCGGTCGAGGACTTGATGGTGTTGCCGTGCATCGGGTCGCAGGACCAGACCACCTTGGCGCCGGCGCGCTGCACCGCGCGGACCAGCGGCGGCAGCTTGGCCTCGACCTTGTCATGGCCCATGCGGGCGATGAGGGTGAGGCGGCCGGGCACGTTCTGCGGGTTCAGCATCTCAATGAGACGCACCAGCTCGTCCGGATCCGAGGTCGGGCCGCATTTGAGGCCGAGCGGATTCTGGATGCCGCGCATGTATTCGACATGCGCAGAGTCGAGCTGCCGCGTGCGGTCGCCGATCCAAAGCATATGCGCCGAGCAGCCGTACCACTTGCCGGTAAGGGAGTCGGTGCGGGTCAGCGCCTGCTCGTAGTGGAGCAGCAAGGCCTCATGGCTGGTGAAGAACTCGGTCTCGCGGATCTGAGCGTTGTTGTCCGAGGTCATGCCGCAGGCGGCCATGAAGTCGAGCGTTTCGCTCAGCCGGTCCGCCATCTCCTTGTAGCGATGGCCGAGCGGGCTGTCGGCGACGAAGTCGAGGTTCCAGCGGTGCACCTTGTGGAGATCCGCGAAGCCGCCTTGCGCGAAGGCGCGCAGCAGGTTGAGCGTGGCCGCCGACTGGTTGTAGCTCTGCACCAGCCGCTCCGGATCCGGCGTGCGGGCTTCCTTGGTGAACTCGATGCCGTTGATGATGTCGCCGCGATAGCTCGGCAGTTCGACGCCGTCGATGACTTCGGTCGGCGCGGAGCGCGGCTTGGCGAACTGGCCGGCCATGCGGCCGACCTTCACCACCGGCAGCGCCGCGCCGAAGGTGAGGACGACGGCCATCTGCAGCAAAACGCGGAAGGTGTCGCGGATGTTGTTGGCGGAGAACTCGGCGAAGCTCTCGGCGCAATCGCCGCCCTGCAGCAGGAAGGCCTTGCCTTCCGCCACCCGGCCGAGCGCCTCGGTCAGGCTGCGCGCCTCGCCGGCGAAGACCAGCGGCGGGTAGCCCCGGAGCTTGTCCTCGACCGCGTGCAACTTCGCCTGGTCCGGGTATTCCGGCATCTGGCTGATCGGCTTCGCCCGCCAGCTATCCGGCGCCCATTTCGCCGCCATCTTCTCGTACCCCTACGCTTCTCGACCCTTGTCCCGGCCAACCATTGGCACGGGAACCATTGGCCTGTGGATATACGATGGTTGGGCCGGCGGATGCAATTGCAGCAGGCGCTTGGGCGCCATGCCCGGCGCTGGCGATGCGATAAATAACACTGATATTTCAGTGCATTAACTGGGCCAATCGCGGCGATCGAGACTTTTCATCAGGCCAGGACAAGATTTCAGGCGACCGCCCGCAGCAGCTCGAAGCTGGGCGGGATGGTTGACTGGACGCTCGGCCGTTCCGCCATCCGCGCCCGCCAGGCCTGGATCGCCGGATAGCGCGGCAGGGCCGCCTGCCCCTCCCGGGTCAAGCCAAGATAGTGGAGCTGCGGCACGAGGTAGAGATCGGCCAGCGCCATGGTCGCGCCGGTGAGATAGGGCTGGGTCGAGAGCGGGCGCTCCAGTTCATCGAGCGTCGCCGGGAGCTTTTCAACCGCGGCCAAGACGGCCGCTTCGTCCACCGGCCAGCCCAGCACCGGCGATACCAGGCGCGGGAAACAGATGCCGCGGCCGATGCGGGTGGTCACGGAATCGCTGACCGCGCTGATCCACTGGTCGCAGAGCGCCGCGCGCCGGGAATCCGACGGCCAGAGCGAGGGTGCGGCCGGGAACTCGCGCTCGGTGAAGCGGATGATGGCGATGGATTCCGCCAGGATGAAGTCGCCATAGCGCAGGAACGGGATCTTCGAGAAGGGATGCCGCGCCTCGCCGTCGACATGGCCCGGCGCGCAGGGCACCAGTGTGTGGGGCACGTTCCGCTCCAGCAACGCCATGCGGGTCGCGCGCACGAAGCTGCTGTGCGGGCCGCCGTAGAGAAAGAGCTCGGTCATGGATTCCTCCCGGGTCAGGCGCGTTCGGCCAGGTATTGGGCCAAGCAGTCGAAGCTGCTCTCCCAGCCCTTGTCGTGCATGCCGGCCCGCTCGGCATTGGGGAAGCCGTCGTGCCGCAGCTGGAGCTCGGTCTCGTCGCCCAGCGCCACGAGGCTGATGGTGACGATGGTCTTGAGGTCCGGCTCGCGCGGCTGGCCAGTCTCGTCGAGCCAGGCCCAGGTGAAGGCCAGGCGCTGATCCGGCGTCAGCTCGGTGAAGACGCCCTGGACTCGGCGTATTATCCCGTCGGGCCCGTTGAGCGCCGCATAGAAGCGGCCGCCGACCCTGGGCTCGACCACGCATTCGGTGCAGGTATGGCCGAGCGGGCCGAACCAGCGCGCCAGATGCGCGCCGTCGGTGAACATCTTGAACACCAGCGCGCGCGGCGCCTTGAGGCGCTTCGAAACTCTGAGCACGAAACCTGTGTCCGCCGGCATCTCAGCGCGCCTTCTTGCGCTTGCGCTTTGGCTTGGCATCGCTCGCTCCTCCGGCTTGCAATTGCTCGAGATACTTCTCCATGCGGCCGAGGGATTCCTCCCAGAACCGCGCATAGTCGCCGAGCCAGTCATGCGCGCCTTTCAATGGCGCGGCTTTGAGCACGCAGCGCCGCCACTGCGCCTCGCGCTCCCGCTCGATGAGCCCGGCGCGCTCCAGCACCGAGAGATGCTTGGAGATCGCCGGCAGGCTCATGGCGAAGGGCTCGGCCAATTCCCCGACCGAGACGCTGCTCTCGGCAAGTCGGGCCAGGATGGCGCGGCGCGTCGGATCGGCCAGGCAGGCGAAGGTTTGGCTCAGGGGGTCCATTTCGACGTGCATCTCGTATTTAACCTACTGGTTAAATAGATAGGAGAATGCGGCGCCCGCGTCAAGAGGCGGGATGCGGCCTATTCCGGGTCGAGGTTGAAGATCGTGGCGGCGAGCGGCAGGTCGAGGAAGCGGGTGTTCCAGACCGCATAGGGCTCCATGCCCCCCTGATACCCGCACTGCACGATTGCGCCGCGGAAATCTGGTCCGAGCGCGGCGGCGAGTGCCTTGAACTTGAGCGTCTGCGTCAGTTCCACATGGTGACCCGAGCCGCCGAGATATGCATCGAGCGCTGCGAGAGTCCTTGTCCTGGCCGCTGGCGGCATGTCGCGGTCGACGATAATGCTCAATGTGGAACCCAAGCCAGGCGTCAGAGTGACACCTAGGGCGGTCCGCGCAGCCCCGCCCAGCTTCGCCACATCATCTGCGCAGATTTGCACGAAGTCTCGCGACTGGGTCGTCACGTTGGAATCCAACGCCCCCCTGAAATCCATCAGGAAGGCTTGATGCTGATCGGTGGCGTAGACCGCAATATGGTGCTCCGCATGCGGTTCGCCGAGCTTTCCCGTCGAGACGAAGATCGAATACCGGCTGACCGGCTCTTCGCTCTCCTTGGTGACCCTCCATTTCCGGTGATTGCCCTCGTCATCCCAGGCTTCGCCGCCGGTCTTGAGGGTCTCCTCGATGCCGCGGGAGAGCGTGAAGCCGCCAACAGAGAAGTCCTCCGCTTGCGCGCTTTCGGCCGAGCAGAGAACGCAGGCCGCAAGCGCCAGCAGCGCGGCCTTCATTCCCCCGCCGCCTGCATATCCTCCAGGCCGGGCTCGACCGGCTCGGGCTCCGGCGTGCGCATGGTGACGAACTCCTCAGCGGCGGTGGGATGGAGCGCCACCGTCTGGTCGAACTGGGCCTTGGTGGCGCCCATCTTCACGGCGATGGCGATCGACTGGATGATCTCCGCCGCATCGGCGCCGACCATGTGCACGCCGAGCACGACCTGGCTGGCGCGATCGACCACCAGCTTCATGAACACCCGCTCGGTCGAGCCGGAGAGCGTCGCCTTGAGCGGCTTGAAATTGGTCTTGTAGATGTCGAGCCGGCGGCCTTCGCTGCGTGCCGCCACCTCGCTCATGCCGACCGTCGCGACCTGCGGCTGGCAGAACACCGCGTGGGCCACGTTGCTGTGATCCATCGCCCAGGGCTTGCCGCCGAAGACGGTGTCGACAAAGGCCATGGCCTCCTTGATCGCGACCGGCGTCAAAGCGAGCCGGTCGGTGCAGTCGCCGATCGCATAGATGTTCTCGATCGAGGTCCGGGAATGGCCGTCGACCCGGATGATGCCCTTCTTGTCGACGTCGACGCCGGCCGCCTCGAGGCCGAGCCCCTCGGTGTTCGGAACCCGGCCGGTGGCATAGAGGACCTGATCGACGTCCAGGCTCTCGCCGCCCTTCAGCTTCAGGCGCAGATGCGTCCCCGCCGGCTCGATCGCCTCGACATCGCTGTTGGTGCGCAGATCGACGCCCTTCTTCCTGATCTCCTCGGTCACGAAGGCGCGGACGTCGCCGTCGAAGCCGCGCAGGAGCGGCGCGCCGCGATAGAGGAGATGGGTCTTGGCGCCGAGCCCGTTGAAGATGCCGGCAAACTCCGCGGCGATGTAGCCGCCGCCGACCACCGCGACCCGCTTCGGCAGGTGCGGCAGATGGAAGGCCTCGTTCGAGGTGATGGAATGCTCGATGCCCGGAATCCGCGGCCGCTCCGGCTTGCCGCCGGTGGCGAGCAGGATGGTCTTGGCCCGGACCTGGCGGCCGTCGAGCTCGATCGTGTGCCGATCGACCAGGCGGGCATGGGCCTCGATCACCTCGACCTTGGCCTTGGTCAGGAGCTCGACATAGATCCGGCTCAGCCGCGCGATCTCCTTGTCCTTGTTCTCGATCAGCTTGGGCCAGCTGAACTGCGCCTCCGGGATGGTCCAGCCGAAGCCGGCGGCGTCGGCGATCTCATCATGGACATGGGATGCGTAGACCAGCAGCTTCTTCGGGACGCAGCCGCGGATGACGCAGGTGCCGCCCCAGCGGTATTCCTCGGCGATCCCGACCTTGGCGCCGTAGCCCGACGCCATGCGCGCCGCGCGAACGCCGCCGGAGCCGCCGCCGATCACAAACAGGTCATAGTCATAGAGCGCCATAGGCCCAGTCCTCGTACCGCTTACGGGGAAATGTAGGCGCGGCTAGAGGATCCGGCAATGCTCCGGGTCGATGGCCACGCCCACGGTCTCGCCGAGGCCGCGGACCTTCTCATGCAGGGAGGAGAGCGCCCGCAGCCGCTGGCCGCCCTGGAGCTCCACCTCGTAGCGGGCCAGCGCGCCGAGATAATCGACGTCGATGATCCGGCCGGCCAGCGCGCCGATCTGCGGCGAGCCCAGCACCACCTTCTCGGCGCGGACCACGACCTTGACCGTGTCGCCGGCATGGACTTGGCGGGTCGCGCCGCCGCCGACCCGCAACATCGAGCCGTCGGCAAGCCGCGCCTGGATCGTGCCGCCTTCGCCGCCCGCCACGGTCGCGGTGAGAAAATTGGCGTTGCCGAGGAAGTTGGCGACGAACTCGCTCTGCGGCTGCTCGTAGACCTCGGCGGGGGCGCCCATCTGCTCGATCTTGCCCTTGTTCATCACCACGACGATGTCGGACATGGCGAGCGCCTCGCCCTGGTCATGGGTGACGAAGACGGTGGCGACGCCGACCCGGCGCTGGATGTTCTTCAGTTCGACCCGCATCTCCTCGCGCAGGTTGGCGTCGAGGGCGGAGAGCGGCTCGTCCAGGAGCAGCACGTCGGGCTCGATCACCAAGGCGCGGGCCAGCGCGATACGCTGCTGCTGGCCGCCGGAGAGCTGGCTCGGGAAGCGTTCCTCGACGCCGGGCAGCCGCACGATGTCGAGGGCCTGCTTCACCCGCCGTTCGATCTCGTCCCGGGCGACGCCACGGTATTTCAGGCCGAAGGCGACGTTGGCGAAGATCGATTTGTGCGGGAAGAGCGCGTAGTTCTGGAACACGATGCCGAGGTTGCGCTTGTGGATCGCGACCTCGTTCATCCGTTTTCCGTTGATCCGGACCTCGCCGGCATCCGGCGTCTCCAGCCCGGCGATCATGCGCAAGGTCGTGGTCTTGCCGCAGCCCGAAGGCCCGAGCAGGGTCACGAAGGCGCCCTTCGGCACATCGAGATCGATGTCATCGACGGCGAGGACCGCATTGCCGAAGCGGCGGGTGACGTTGCTGAGTTCGACGGCGTTCATCTTCGATCGGTCCGTATGGTGCTTAGGATCGGCCGGTCGCCGCACAGCGGCGGCGACCGGCGACCTCTCGAAAGCGGAAGGAGCTTACGCGCCCTTCTTCACCCGCTCCCACTCCTTCTTGTAGGCATCCTGGTTGTCGTACCAGTATTTCGCCTTCTCCCAGACATAGCCCTCGAACTTGCCGGTGTCGTCATAGGCCGGCAGCTTCTTGACCTTGTCGGTCATCGGCACCTTGGTGGGATCGAGCGACGAGGGATAGTTCTGGCCCTCGGCGATGGCGATCGACACCTTCGGCTCGATGCAGAAGTTCAAGAGCTGCTCGGCTTCCGCCATCGGGCTGCCCTTCAGCACATAGAGGCCTTCCAGCCAGGCGAAGCCGACATCGGCGAGGAAGCCGATGTCGTGGCCGTCCTGCTGCAGGGCGGCGACACGGCCCGACCAGCCGTCGGAGAGGATGATCTCCTCCTTGGCCATCAGGTCGATGAACTCCTGGCCGGAGTTCCAGTATTTCAGCACCAGCTCGCGCTGCTTGCGGAGGTCGTCCCAGATCGCGTTGATGTCGGTCGCGGCCTGCGGGTCCTGGCCGAGATGCAGGCTGGACATCCAGACGCGGGTCTGGAAGCTGTCGTAGAGCGCCATCTTGCCCTTGTACTTCTCGTCGAACTGCAGCTTGACGCCCTGCGCCTTCGCCTCTTCGTCGGAGATGTACTTGCGGTTATAGGCAAGGCCGGTGACACCATAGTCGAACGGCACGGCGTAGAGCTTGCCCTCGGATTCCGAACGGAAGGCCTCGAGCGTCGCCGGCAGGACCAGATTGAGGTTCGGGATGTTGGCCTCGTTGATCGCCTCGCCGAAGCCCGCCTTGCAGAAGCGCGCGTAGTCGTAGACCCCGCTGACCAGGAAGATGTTGTAGTCGCCGGGCTGGGCCGCCTTCACCAGGGAGAGGAATTCCTCGGTGTCGCCGAACTCGCCCTCGACCACCTTGATGCCGGTTTTCTCGGTGAACGGAGGGAAGGCGTAGTTGTGGAAGGCTTCCGAGACGATGCCGCCCCAGCCGTCGAAGCGGATGCTCTCCACTGCAGCCAATGCGCTGCGGCTGAAGCTGGCAACCGGCAGGCCGACCACGCCAACCGCGGCCGCCATGCCGCTGATGATCTTCAGAAGCGTGCGGCGATCGACGTCGCCGCTCTGATAGGCTTCCAGCAGGCGGTCATATTTCTTGCTGTCTCCGAAACTCATCATTCCCTCCATTGACCGCGGATCGGCACCATGCCGTCCGCTCCTTCTTTATCGAACTCGGCTCAATCTGCGGATCATGAAGCCGCCGACCAGCGGTAGCGCGATGGTGATGACGATCATCACCGCGCCCAATGCGTTGATTTCCGGGCTGATCGAGGTCCGCAGCATGGCGAAGATCTTGGTCGGCACCGTCTCGATGCCCGGCTTCTTCCAGAACAAGGTCGCGGTGATGTTGTCGAAGGACAGGGTCGCCGCAAACAGGAAGCCGCCGATCACCGCGGGCGCGATCAGCGGCAGGGTGATCGCGGTGAAGGTCTGGATGCGGTTGGCGCCGAGGCTCAAGGCCGCCTCCTCGTAATGCTGGCGCAAGCCCACCAGCCGGGCCTGCACCACCAGCACCACATAGGGCAGCGAGAGCACCGTGTGGCCGACCAGCAGCACCAGGAAGCTGCGCGGCATGCTGAGGAATTTCAGGAACATCAGCAGTGCCACGCCCAGCACCACTTCGGGCATCAGCAGCGGCAGGCTGAGAATGTTGTTGATCAACGCCTTGCCGCGGAAGCTGTAGCGGATCAGCGCCAGGGCCGCCATGACGCCGATCAGGGTCGCCAGCAGCGAGGACGTGCCAGCCAGGATCAGCGAGGTCTTGAAGGCATCGACGATCGACTGGTTCTCGGAGAGTTTCGCGAACCATTGCAGGCTGAAGCCTTCCATCGGGAAGGAGCCGCTGCGGGACGAATTGAAGGCCAGCAGGATGACGACGACGATCGGCGCGAACATGAAGATGTAGACGCAGAGCGTCACCAGGCGGAGCGCGTTCCAGCCCAGGCCCTGCCGCTCGCTCACCCCAGTGCCGCTCATTTCGCGAAGCTCCGGTAGATGTCGGAGAGACTCATGAAGCGGTTGTAGACGGCCACCACGATGGCAAGCGAGATCAGCAGGATCAGCGACAGCACCGATCCGGTCGGCCAGTCCAGCTGGCCGATCACCACGTCGTAGATCTGCTCGGAGTAGAACAGGGTGTCGGTGCCGCCCAGCAGCCGCGGGGTGACGAAGCTGCCGGCCGCCAGCACGAAGCAGAGCAGGCTGCCGGCGCCGAGGCCCGGCAGCGACAGCGGCAGGGTCACCTCGCGGAAGGTCTGCCAGGCGGTGCAGCCGAGCGTGCGCGCCGCGGATTCAAGATTCCGGTCGATGCCGTCCAGGCTGACATAGACGTTGATGATCATGTAGGGGAGCAGGAAGTAGGCGAGCCCCATGATCACCGAGAAATCGTTGTAGAGCAGCTTCATCGGCTCGTCGATGACGCCGGTCGCCATCAACACCGAGTTCACGAAGCCGTTCTTCCCCAGCACATTGATCCAGGCGAAGGTGCGGATGATGTAGGAGATCCAGAACGGCAGGAACAACAGGAACAGCAGCAGCGCCTTGTTGTTGAAGCGGCAGCGGGCCAGGAAATAGGCGGCCGGATAGCCGACCAGGATGCAGATCAGCGTGGTCACCGCCGAGGTGATGAAGGTCTCGCGCAAGGCCAGCCAGTAGAAGCCGTCGGTGAGCACCGATTGCCAGTTGGCGAACTGGAAGGCCGGGATGTCCTGGCCGTTGTCGGCCCTGAGCCAGAAGGAATAGGCGAAGATGAACAGGATCGGCGCGATCAGGAATAGGGCGAGCGAAAGCAGCGCCGGCGACAGCAGCAGATAAGGCCGATGTTCCGCCTTGACCAAGACGCCCGATGCTCCCTGCGGTCGGCCGTCGTTGCGGCCGGTTGCTTCGCGCCAGCCTGAATGGCTGATTCTGACCCGCGGAAGTCTAGGCGGTCAGAAAATGGAAATCAATTGACTGGGTTTTAGAAAACTGGCGAGACTGAGTCGTTCCACCCTTGATCGGGACCCATGAGCAGTTCGGTTCGACAGCGCCTGACCGCCAGCCTTGCCGAAGCCACCAAGGCGGAAAAGGCGGTCGCCAGCTATATGCTGGCGAACCTCTCCGCCCTGCCCTTCGAGACCTCGGCCACGGTCGCGGAGAAGACCGGGGTCAGCGAGCCGATGGTCGGGCGTTTCTGTCGCAGCCTGGGCTACCGGCATTTCAAGGACCTGAAGGCGGATCTGAAGGCCGATATCGGCGACGCCCCCTGGCTGATCGGCGACCGGCTGAAGGATTTCCGCGCCCGCAGCGGTCGCCGCGCCGACGCGCTTGCCCGAGGGCTGGAGCTGGAGATCGCAGCCCTGGTCAGCGTCTATGAGACGGCGCAAACCAAGGAATGGAAGCGGGTGGTGAAACGGCTGGCCCGGGTCTCCCGGGTCCATGTCGCCGGCTTCCAGACCGAGCGCGGGATCGCCCAGTTCTTCTGCAACCAGCTGCAATACCTGCGGCCCGGTGTGCAATTGGTGGACCTGGCCGGCGGCAATTTCGTCGATGTGCTGCTGGAGGCGCCAAAGGACAATGCCCTGGTGCTGTTCGAGGCCCGGCGCTATTCCCGCCTCGCGCTGGACTTGGCACAGGAGGCGCGGCGGGCCAAGATCCCGACCACGCTGATCACCGACATCTATTGCAACTGGGGCCACGAGGTCGTGGACGAGATGTTCGTGATCCCGACCGAGTTCAACATGTTCTGGGAATCGACCGCGCAGATGGCGAGCTTCAGCAACCTGCTGATCAACGAGATCTTCAAGGAACTGGGTCCCGCGGTGGAGAAGCGCATGGCGGAAGTCTCCGGCCTCTACGGCCGCTTCATCGGCCATGTCGGCGGCCCGGCCGATGCCAATGGCGGCCTGAAGTGAACGCCGCCTCGAAGCGTGGCGGCCTGCCCTTCGCCCGGATGCATGGCTGCGGCAACGACTTCGTGGTGATCGACGACCGCGCCGGCCTCTGGCACACGCGGCGCGAGGACCTGGCGCGGGAAATCTGCGACCGGCGCAAGGGCCTGGGCGGCGACGGGCTGATCCTGATCCAGCCGGGCCTGGATGGCGCCGATTTCCGCATGACCTATGTGAACCGCACCGGCATGGACGGCGAGATGTGCGGCAACGGCGCCCGCTGCACCGTGCTGCGCGCCGCGCAGCTCGGCCTGATGCGCGGCGCCGGCACGATGGCGACCGATGCCGGGCCGATCCGGGCGACGCTCGAGGGTGCGATCGTCACCCTGCAGATGACCCCGCCGGTCGATGAACGGGCCCCGCTCTCGATCGAGATTGGCGGCCAGGGTTTCGAGTGTTTCAGCATCGATACCGGCGTGCCGCATACCGTGATCTTCCTGGAGAGCGAGGCGGCGCTGGAAAAGCTGGATGTCGACGGGGTCGGGCGCGCGCTGCGCCATCACGCGGCATTTGCGCCGCGCGGGGTGAACGCCAATTTCGCGCTGCGGCGGGCCGACGGCAGTTTCCGGATGCGGACCTATGAGCGCGGCGTCGAGATGGAGACCTTGGCCTGCGGGACCGGTGCGGTCGCCGTCGGGCTGATGGCGCATCGCAAGTTCGGCAGCGCCGCGCCGGTGCTGATCCACCCGACCGGCGGCGGGTTGCTGCGGATCGGCTTCCGCGCCGCGGCGCGCGAGTTCACCGAAGTCACCCTGGCCGGGCCGGCGGAGCTGATCGCCGAGGGCGAGATTTCAGACGCCTGGCTGGCGGCGCACGGCCTTACCGCGGCTTTAGCCTAGTGATCTCGCGCCAGCGGGCGTAGAACAGGAACATCGCGAAGGCGAGCTCGATCGCAATCGGCACGAAGTCGGTGCCGAAATTGCCGGTCGCGATCGGGACCACGACGGACAGCAGATGCGGCGCGCCGGTCACCCAGAGGATCGCCGCCAGCGGCCAGTAGGCCAGCGCGAGATAGATGATGCCGGCGACGTCGGCCTTGGCCCGCCAGGGGCTGCAGCTGAACCAGAGCATGACCAGCAGGTCGCGCAGCACGAACAGCAGGGTCAGCACCATCGAGGTCGACAGATGCTGCGGCACCATCATGGCCATCTGCAAGGCCGGGGGCGCATTGTCGGGGACGGTGCCGACGTCGATGTCGCCCGGCAGGCTGAGCGCCAGCACGATGCCCACGACCGCCGCGAAGACATAGCTGATCAGCCACCAGGGGATGGCGGCGAAGGTTTCCGGCCAGTTGCGGTCTCTGACCGCCTGCAGCGCCCAGCGATAGCGCACCGGATCGCGATGATCCGCGAAGAAGGCCGCATAGGTCAGCACCACCAGGGCGAGGAAGGCATAGCCGAGCTGCGGCGCCGGCGGGAATCCGGCGACGAAGAGCAGGACGAAGACGATGAACAGGGTCCAGATCCAGGGCTGGCTGCGATACTGCAGCTCGTTGCGCATCAGCCGATAGGCGCCCAGCACCGCCCAGGCGCAGGCGATGCCGAGTACGGCGATGCTGAAGAGCTCGGCCGGGTATTCCTGGCCGTACCAGGTGACGGTGCCGCCCATCCAGACCGCGGCCGAGGAGAAGCGCGCCGGCGTCTGGCCGCCGAACCCGCCGTGCACGAAGAAGAAATAGAGCAGGAAGCCGCAGCTCTGGGCGAGCGTGATGGTGAGGCGCCGGTAGCGCGCCGCCTTGCGCATCAGAATGAGCGCGATGGCGAAGGCCGCGGCTTGGGCCATCAAGCCGCCGACCGCCACGTTGAAGATCACCTCGAAGGGCGGCCGGCCGATGCCGCCCAGCGCCTCGATCCGGTTGCTGGTCCAGAGCACGACCAGCACCGCGATCGCAGCGCAGTACCAGTTGAAGGCGGTGCTACCCAAGAGCTTGCCCCAGGTCATCTGCCAGGCACCCAGGCCGGACATGCGCTGGCTGTCCCAGGTGCCGCCGCTCACCTCCTCGGCCAGCGAGTCCGCGGCGCGGCGGGTGCCGAGCAGGCCGATGATGACGCCGCCGCCGATCAGCTCGGCGGCATTCTGCAGCCAGCGATAATCGTGGTCGGAGATCAGCAGATAGCCGTAGCAGGCGATGACGGTGAGCAAAGGCGCCGCCAGCAGGCGGGTCCAGGTGAACTGCACCCAGACATTGCGGCGAAACTCCGGATTGATCCTCATTTGGAAGGACTGATGGCGGACCGGCCGCCGGCCGCGCGCATCCGCGCCAGATAGGCATCCTGCAAGCCCGGCCGTTCGGCGCTGAACTCGACCACCGGCAAGCCGGCCTCGACCAGGCCTTTCAGCAGCGCCTGGCGCGTGGTTGCGCCGCCGTTGGTCGACAGCAAGGCCGAGCGATCATCGGCGCGCTCGACCACGATGCCGGGCACGGCGTTCAAGACCAGCGGCAGCCGCGGGTCCGGCTCCGCCAAGGTGACGGCGATCCGCACGTGTTCGCCGGGGGCGTTGCCGAGGTCGTGCAGCGGCGCGTGCTCGATGATGGTGCCGTCGCGGATCATCAGGATATGGGTGGAATAGTCGTCGAGCTCGGCCAGGATGTGCGAGGAGACGATGATGGTCATGCCCTCGGCGCAGAGCGTCTTCAAAGCGCTGGCGAGGCCGATCCGCGCTTCCGGGTCGAGTCCGGAGGCCGGCTCGTCCAGCATGACGAAGACCGGGTTGTGGATGGTGGCCTGGGCGATGGCGAGGCGCTGCCGCAAGCCCCGCGAGAGCTCGCCGGCGCGCTGGCTGAGGCGGTCGGTGAGCTCCATGCGCGCGGCGGCGAGATCGACGGCCTCGCATTGCTTTTCCTTGGAGACGCCTTGGGCGGCGGCGCGGTATTCCAGGCATTGCCGCACCGTCATCTCGTCATAGAGGCCGAAGAAATCCGGCAGGTAGCCCATCCGCTCGTGGGCTTCGCGCGGGCTGGCGTGAACGTCGATGTCCTGCAGGCTCACCCTGCCGGCAAACGGCCGCTCCAATCCGGAGCAGACCCGCATCAAGGTGGACTTGCCGGCGCCGTTCGGACCGACCAAAGCGGTGATTGTGCCGGGCGCAATCTGGAAGCTGACGTCGTTGAGGGCGCGGTGACCCGGATAGTCGAAGATCAGATGCTCGACGCGGATCATTTTGGAAGTCCACCCGCCGCAATAGAAATGACCGGCCCCCGTTCGAGCGGGAGGCCGGTCAGATCATAAGAGCAGCGGTCAGATGCCGCCAAGGCACATGTATTTAATCTCGAGGTAGTCGTCGATGCCGTATTTCGACCCCTCGCGGCCGAGACCGGATTCCTTGACGCCGCCGAACGGCGCCACTTCGGTCGAGATGAGGCCGGTGTTGATGCCGACCATGCCGTATTCGAGCTGCTCGGCGACGCGCCAGATGCGGCCGATGTCGCGGCTGTAGAAGTAGGAAGCGAGGCCGAACTCGGTGTCGTTCGACATCTGCACCGCCTCGGCATCGGTCTTGAATCGGAACAGCGGGGCGACCGGGCCGAAGGTCTCTTCCTTCGCGACCGCCATCGCCGGGGTCACGTCGGCGAGGATGGTCGGCTCGAAGAAGGTGCCGCCGAGCGCATGCCGCTTGCCGCCGGCGATGATGCGGGCACCCTTCTTCACCGCATCGGCGATGTGCTCCTCGACCTTGGCCACGGCCTTGTCGTCGATCAACGGGCCCTGCTGGGTCTCGCCCTTCAAGCCGTCGCCGACCTTCAGCTTCGCGACCGCGGCCGCGAGCTTGGCGGCGAAGGCGTCATAGACGCCGTCCTGGACCAGGAGGCGGTTGGCGCAGACGCAGGTCTGGCCGGTGTTGCGGTACTTGGAGGCGATGGCGCCTTCGACCGCCGCATCGAGATCGGCGTCGTCGAACACGATGAAGGGCGCGTTACCGCCGAGCTCCATCGAGGCCTTCTTCACCGTGCCGGCGCATTGCTGCAGCAGCAGCTTGCCGATCTCGGTCGAGCCGGTGAAGGTCAGCTTGCGCACGATCGGGTTCGAGGTCATCTCGCCGCCGATCTCCCGCGCCGAGCCGGTCAGCACGTTGAAGATGCCGGCCGGGATACCCGCGCGTTCGGCGAGCACCGCCATGGCCAGCGCCGAATACGGCGTCTGGGTCGCGGGCTTGATCACGATCGGGCAACCGGCGGCCATCGCCGGGCCGGCCTTGCGGGCGATCATCGCGCTCGGGAAGTTCCAGGGCGTGATCGCCGCGACCACGCCGATCGGCTCCTTCTGCACGACGATGCGCTTGTCGGCGGCCCAGGTCGGGATCACGTCGCCATAGGTGCGCTTGCCCTCTTCCGCGAACCACTCGATGAAGGACGCGGAATAGGCGACCTCGCCCTTGCTCTCCGCGAGCGGCTTGCCCTGCTCCGCCGTCATCAGCATGGCCAGGTCGTCCTGGTTCTCCATCATCAAGGTGAAGAGCTTGCGCAGGACGACCGCGCGCTCCTTGCCGGTCTTCTTGCGCCAGGCGCCCCAGGCGGCATTGGCCGCCTCGATCGCGCGCTTGGTTTCCGCCGTGCCCATGTTCGGGATGGTGCCGAGGGTCTCGCCGGTCGCGGGATTGGTGACCGCAACGGTCTCGCCGGAATCCGCATCGACCCACTTGCCGTCGATGTAGCACTGCTCGCGGAACAGCGACTTGTCCTTGAGCGGGAGAGAAGCCGCAGTCGGCGCCTTGGCGGCAGCTTGCGACATGAGAAGACCTCGGTCGGTTGTTGGAAAGCGCGGAGTATACGCCCGGGCAGACGAAATGCAACGCGGGTGCAGATCGGCTTTTATCATTCAATATCAGATAGATAGACTATTCGAGGCCGCATTCAACCGTCGCCGCCGCGAGGGCGGATCTGCGGCTGAAGCAGAGGCGGTACGCCAGCACCAACGCGGCCGGCGCGGCGCTGTTCCGGCGATTCGTTACGCCGCGAGTGCAGCTGCGGCGGTGAAGCCGGAGCGGATGGCGCCTTCGATGGTCGCCGGCCAGCCGGTGTCGGTCCAGTCGCCGGCGAGGACGAGATTGCGCCAGCGGGTGCGCGCCTTCGGCCGGCGCAGCAATTGCGCCGGCGTGCAGGCGAAGGTCGCGCGCTTCTCCTTCACCACGCGGTGCGCCGGCAGCTTGGCGGGGTCGAGGCCATAGGCCTGGGCAATGTCTTTCCAGAGAGCCGCGGCGAGGACTTCGGCGTCGCGGTCGACAAGACGATCGGCGGCGCTGGTCGTGGTCGAGATCACGCCGGGTTTCAGGAAGATCCAATCCGCCGTGCCGTTGACCAAGCCGAGGAAGCTGTAGGCCTGCCCCGGCAGAGTCTCGACTTTGAAATGCGAGTTGACGATGGCGCGAAACGCATCCGGCGGGTCGAGTGCGGGGATCAGGTCCTTGGCGACCGGCGCGGTGATGGCGAGGACGACGCTGTCCTCGGCGTCGAGCGCCAGCTCGCCGCGGCCGAAATCGAGTGCTGCGACCCGCTCGCCCTCGAAGCGCAGCGACCGCAAGCGCTGGCCGAAGCGCAAGCTGCCGCCCTTGGCCTGGATCACCGCCAAAGCGGGATCGACTAGGCTCTCGCTCAGGCCCTCCTTCGGGTAAAGCGGATGCAGGCCGGCACCACCACGGCCGAAGGTCTCGGCGAAGATCATGCCGAGCAAGCGCGCCGAGGCCTGCTCAACCTCGGTGTTGAGGGCGGCCACGGCCAGCGGCACCCAGAGCCGCTCGTAGATCACGCGGCGCGCGTCCAGGGTCTGGCTGATGGTGGCGGTCGCGGCGGCGCGGGTGAGCTTCAGCGCGTCGAGATAATCCAGCGCGCTGGTGCCGGCGACGCGGCGGCCGGCGACGAACAGCCACCAGGGCACGCGGCCTTCAGTCGGCCGCACCGACCAGCGTTCCTGTGATTTCAGATCCAGGAAGGGAAAGGCGGCGATGTCGGCGGTGACGAAGGTCGCGGCGGCGTTGGTCTCGGCGATATAGGCCATGGCGGCGGTGTTGCCGCTGACCAGGAGGTGATTGCCGTTGTCGAGGCGGCAGCCCAGCGTCTCGTCGAAGTAGGAGCGGCAGCGGCCGCCTGCCTGGCCTGCGGCGTCGTAGAGTGCCACCTTGCGGCCAGTCTGCGCCAGCCGCACGGAGGCCGCGAGGCCCGCCATGCCGGCCCCGATCACATGGACCGTAGCGCTCATCGTCACAGGAATCCGTAGCGGAAGGCCAACCAGAGCTTCTGCCATTTCGGCAGCTTCACCGGTTCATCCGGCTTGCGCCAGTCGGCCTTGATCAGGCGTTTCAGGATCGCGCGATAGACCGCACCCATGATCGCCGCCGGGCGCATCGGCCCCTTGGCGCAGCGATCCATCGCGCTGCGCGCCTTGGAATAGTGGTCCAGCGCCAGGATCGCGACGTCGCGGCAGACCTTCTTCAGCTTCGGGTGCCGAACCACCGCCATGGGATCGGCATAGGGGATGCCGTGCTGCTCCAACAGCTCCTTCGGCAAATAGAGCCGGCCGCGCTCGCCGTCCTCGACCAGGTCGCGCAGGATGTTGGTGAGCTGCAGCGCACGGCCCAAATGATGCGCGACCTCATCGGCTTCCGGCTCGGTGCAGCCGAAGGCCCGCACCGAGAGATGGCCAACCGCACTGGCGACGCGGTCGCAGTAGAGATCGAGGGTGGCGAGATCGGGGGCGACGATGGTGGTCTCGGCATCCATCTGCATGCCGTCGATCACCGCCAGGAAATCCTGCTTGCGCAAGCCGAAGGTCTTGACCGGGGTCAGCAGCGCCTGCGCGATCGGCTTCTGCGGTGCGCCGGCGTAGATGCGGTCGACCTCGGCGCGCCATTCCTCGAGCCCGGCGCGCTTGGCCTCCAGCGAGCCGCCTTCGTCGGCGATATCGTCGACTTCGCGGCAGAAGGCGTAGATCGCGTACATGGCGTTGCGCCGCTCGGCGGGCAGCAGGCGCATTGCCGAGTAGAACGAGGTGCCACTGGCCTGGACCTTGGCGGCGATCGCGGATTGCAACTGGTTCAAAGCCATGTCCGTCACGACGCAGCCCCGCGCGGCTTCCTGCGGAGGCCGACCATGATCGCCCAGCCGATCCCCTCCAGCCCGGAGAACAGGAAGTCGCGCTTCGCCGGCTTCACCCGTTCCGCCAGCGGATCGCGCTCGCGCAGCGACGCAATCATGCGATCGGCGAGGCGCACGATGGTGGCGCTTTCGGCGCGCAGGCGGAAGTTCTTCAAGACATCGGGCAGTTGGCGGGCGTCGATCATCAGCTTTTCCGTCTCATCGAGCAGCCGGTCGAGCGCCTTGCGCAAGCCCGGGCTGGAGATCTTGCCCCGCAGATGGCCAACATCGGCACCGGCCGCCGAGAAGTGGTCGAGCGGCGCATAGATCCGATCCATCTCCAGGAAATCGACCTGAACATCCTGCAGGTGGTTGATCACCTGCAGCGCATTGCAGAGCGCGTCCGAGGCGAACCAGCCGGCCGGATCCTCGCGGTGCAGGTCGAGCAGATACCGCCCGACGGGCGAGGCCGAGTAGCGGCAATAGGTCATGAGCTCGCCCCAGTCGGCGTAGCGCTGCTTGGTCGCATCCATCTTGAAGGCGGTCAGCAGGTCGCAGCTATGCTTGGGTGAAACAAAGGTCGCGGCGAGGCTGCGGCGGAGCGCGGCGCCTTCGGGAATGTCCTCGCGGGTTGGATCGAGCAGCACGTCCTGCATCATGGTGAGACGCCGGACCTTGTCCTCCGGTTCGAGCGCGGGATTGTCGGCGATGTCGTCTCCCATCCGCGCGAAGCGGTAGAAGGCATGGACATGCGGCCGGAGATCGGCGCGGATCAGGGCCGAGCCGACCGGGAAATTCTCGTTGCCCTTATGCTTGCCCGAGGGCGTCGCGATATCGACGGCGGCCGCGGTCATGCTTCGCCCTCAATGCCCCGAGACGCTTGCATGCGCCCTTTCCACTGCCCGCCCCGCCCGGACCAGTAGCGCAAGGCGGAGTCGATCGTTGCCGCGGTGTAGAAGGTCGCGATCGCCGGCATGGCCAGGGCCCAGAGCGCGGAGAGCCGGTGATAGCGCAGCGTAGGCTGATAGGCGAAAATCATCGCGAAGAAGCCGATCGCACCCAGGAACCGCGCCGGGCCCTCGGCGAAGAGGGCGAGCGCCAGCGGCATCACATAGGTCGCGAGCATCATGACGGTCGACACGACCAGCATCGCCGCGCTGAAGCCCAACTGGGTGAAGGCCGAGCGCGCGATCAGCATCCAGACATCTGTCCACCTGGGATAGCCGCGCAGGCTCGCGACGCCGTCGGCGAGGCCGAGCCAGATCGGGCCCTGAGCCTTGATCGCCTTGCCGAGCGCACAATCGTCGATCAGCGCGCTGCGGATGGCGGCAATACCGCCGATCGCCTTCAGGGCCGCGCGATCGACCAGCATGCAGCCGCCGGCGGCACCCGCCAGCTTGTTGCCGGGATCGCGCACCCAGGAGAAGGGGTAGAGCTTCTGGAAATAGAAGATGTAGGCCGGGATCAAGGCGCGCTCGGCCAGGGTCTCGGTCTTCAGGCGCGCCATCAGCGAGACCAACTTCAATCCGCCCTGCTCCGCCTGGCTCACCAGTTGTCGGAGGCTGGTGCGCTCATGCAGGATATCGGCGTCGGTCAGCAGCACGTACTTCGCGTCGGGCGCCAGGCGCTCGGCTTCGCTCAGGCCGCGATTAACCGCCCACATTTTGCCGGTCCAACCCGGCGCCAGGGCGGCGTTCTTCACCACGGTAAGCTTGTGATGGGTCTGCGACTTTGCGGCGGCACGTTCCGCGGCTTCGGTGGTGCCATCGGTGCTGTCGTCGTCAACCAGCACGATTTGGATCGTGGCGGCATAATCCTGCGCCAGCAGCGCCGCCATCGACTGGCCGACGACGTCCGCCTCGTTGCGCGCCGGAGTCACCACGACGACTTCCGGCCAGTCGGCTGGCGCCTGTTCCGGCGCAGGCTTCGCCGTCTCGCGCCAGAAGAAGCCGCGAAACAGCAGCAGATACGTCCAGATGCCGACCGCGACGATCGACAGGATGAAACTCAAACTCAGCATGTTCGGTCCGACAGTGGTCCCATTGGGGATCGTTGGGCGGAGTCTAATATGCCTGGCTCCAGATAGCAAAAACCCCGCCGGAAATCCGGCGGGGTTTTCGTCACATTTAGGCGAAGAAAACGCGGCTTTACGCAGCGCCCGCCTTCGGCTCGGACGAGGCGTCCGGCAGAGCCGCCGGGGCCTTCTGAGCCTGGAGCTCGCGATCGCGATCGGCAGCAAGCTGCTTGAAGCGCGCCATCACCGAGCCCGTGCCGGCCGGGATCAGGCGACCCACGATCACGTTCTCCTTCAGGCCGATCAGCGTATCGACCCGGCCGGAGACCGCCGCCTCGGTGAGGACGCGGGTGGTCTCCTGGAACGACGCCGCCGAGATGAAGGAGCGCGTCTGCAGCGAAGCCTTGGTGATGCCGAGCAGCACCGGGGCTCCCTGGGCGAGACGGCCGCCTTCCTTCAGGGCCTTCTGGTTCTCTTCCTCGAACTCGCCGCGGTCGACCTGCTCGCCCGCCAGGAAGGTGGTATCGCCCGGCTCGGTGATCTCGATCTTCTGCAGCATCTGGCGAACGATCACCTCGATGTGCTTGTCGTTGATCTTCACACCTTGCAGGCGATAGACCTCCTGGATCTCGTTGATCAGGTACTGCGCCAGCGCTTCGACGCCCATGACGTTGAGGATGTCATGCGGCACCGGGCTGCCGTCCATCAGGTAGTCGCCCTTCTGGACGTAGTCGCCTTCCTGCACCGAGATGTGCTTGCCCTTCGGGATCAGGTATTCGAACGACTGCTGGCTGGCATCCTCCGGCACCACGACCACGCGACGCTTGGTCTTGTAGTCCTTGCCGAATTCCACGCGGCCGGCGATGTCGCTGATGATCGCGAAGTCCTTCGGCTTGCGGGCCTCGAACAGTTCCGCCACCCGCGGCAGACCGCCGGTGATGTCGCGGGTCTTGGTGCCTTCGCGCGGGACACGGGCCAGCACGTCGCCGGCGCGCACCGCCGCACCGTTCTCGACCGAGAGAATGGCGTCGACCGAGAGGAAGTAGCGCGCCTCGATGCCGCTCGGCAGCATGATCAGCTCGCCCTTGTCGTCACGCAGCGTGATGCGCGGGCGCAGGTCGTTGCCGCGCGGCTGCTGCTTCCAGTCGATGACCACCCGGTTCGAGATGCCGGTGGTGTCGTCGACAACTTCGCGGACCGACACGCCCTCGACGAGGTCGATGTAGTTCACGATGCCGTCGCGCTCGGTCAGGATCGGCAGAGTGTACGGATCCCACTCGGCCAGCTTCTGACCCTTGGTCACCTTGGCGTCCTGGTCGGCCAGCAGCTTCGCGCCGTAGGGCACGCGATGGCGCGCACGCTCGCGGCCCTGGTCATCGACCAGGACCAGCTCGCTATTGCGGCCCATCACGACCGGCAGGCCCTCGCTGTTGATGACGACGTTGCGGTTCTTCACCTGCAACACCGCCTCGTAGGTCGCCTCGATCGAGGACTGCTCGGCGCCGCGCTGGGCGGCACCGCCGATGTGGAAGGTACGCATGGTGAGCTGGGTGCCCGGCTCGCCGATCGACTGCGCCGCGATCACGCCGATCGCCTCGCCGATGTTGACCGGGGTACCGCGGGCGAGATCGCGCCCGTAGCACTTGCCGCAGACGCCGGTCGGCGCCTCGCAGGTCAGCACCGAACGGATCTTCACCACGTCGATTCCGGCCCGGTCGATCGCATCGACCAGAGCTTCGTCGATCAAGGTGCCGGCCTTCGCCACCATTTTGCCCGAGAGCGGATCCTTCACGTCCCAGGCGGTCGTGCGGCCGAGAATACGCTCGGCCAGCGGCGCGATGACCTCGCCGCCTTCGACCACCGCCTTCACCGTCAGACCGTCGGCCGTGCCGCAATCCTCGATCGTGATGATCGCGTCCTGCGCCACGTCGACCAGACGACGGGTGAGGTAGCCCGAGTTCGCCGTCTTCAAGGCGGTGTCGGCCAGACCCTTGCGGGCGCCGTGGGTCGAGTTGAAGTACTCGAGCACGGTCAGGCCTTCCTTGAAGTTCGAGATGATCGGCGTCTCGATGATCTCGCCCGACGGCTTGGCCATCAGGCCGCGCATGCCGGCCAGCTGCTTGATCTGCGCCGCGGAGCCGCGGGCGCCGGAGTGCGCCATCATGTAGACCGAGTTGATGTTGACGCCGGTCGAGTTCTTCGACATCGACTTCATCATCTCTTCGGCGACCTTGTCGGTGCAGGTCGACCAGACGTCCACCACCTTGTTGTACTTCTCGCCCTGGGTGATCAGGCCGTCCTGGTACTGCTGCTCGAACTCCTTCACCTTCTCCTGAGCGTCGGCGACCAGGCGGTGCTTGCTCTCCGGGATGATGAGGTCGTCCTTGCCGAAGGAGATGCCCGCCTTGCAGGCCTGGCCGAAGCCCAAGCCCATCATGCGGTCGGCGAAAATCACCGTCTCCTTCTGGCCGCAGTGACGATAGACGGCGTCGATCACATTGGTGATCTCCTTCTTCGTCAGCAGGCGGTTGATGATCGAGAACGGCAGGTTCGGATGCTTCGGGAAGATCTCCGAGAGCAACATGCGGCCCGGCGTGGTGCCGATCACCTTGGTCACCAGCTTGCCGGAGTCGTCATAGACCTCGAGCCGCGCCTTGATCTTGGTGTGCAGGGTCACGGCCTTGGCTTCGAGCGCATGCAGCAGCTCGGCGATCGAGCCGAACGCCATGCCGTCGCCCGGCTGATTGTCCGCTTCCATCGTGAGGTAGTAGAGACCGAGGACGATGTCCTGGCTCGGCACGATGATCGGCTTGCCGTTCGCGGGGCTGAGGATGTTGTTGGTGGACATCATCAGCACGCGGGCTTCGAGCTGGGCTTCCAGCGACAGCGGCACGTGGACCGCCATCTGGTCGCCGTCGAAGTCGGCGTTGAAGGCGGTGCAGACCAGCGGGTGCAGCTGAATGGCCTTGCCTTCGATCAGCACCGGCTCGAAAGCCTGGATGCCGAGGCGATGCAGGGTCGGCGCGCGGTTCAGCATCACCGGATGCTCGCGGATCACCTCTTCGAGGATGTCCCAGACCTCCGGACGCTCCTTCTCCACCATGCGCTTCGCCGCCTTGATGGTCGAAGCCATGCCGTAGAGCTCGAGCTTGGAATAGATGAACGGCTTGAACAGCTCGAGCGCCATCTTCTTCGGCAGGCCGCACTGGTGCAGCTTCAGTTCCGGACCGACGACGATGACCGAACGGCCCGAGTAATCGACGCGCTTGCCGAGCAGGTTCTGACGGAACCGGCCCTGCTTGCCCTTCAGCATGTCGCTGAGCGACTTCAGCGGACGCTTGTTGGCGCCGGTGATGACGCGGCCACGACGGCCGTTGTCGAACAGCGCATCGACCGCTTCCTGCAGCATGCGCTTCTCGTTGCGGACGATGATGTCCGGCGCCTTCAGCTCGATCAGGCGCTTCAGACGGTTGTTGCGGTTGATGACGCGGCGGTAGAGGTCGTTCAGATCCGAGGTCGCGAAGCGGCCGCCGTCGAGCGGCACCAGCGGGCGCAGCTCCGGCGGGATGACCGGGATCACGTCCATGATCATCCATTCCGGCTTCGAGCCGGATTCCAGGAAGGCATCGACCAGCTTCAGGCGCTTCACCAGCTTCTTGCGCTTGGCCTCCGAGCCGGTTTCCCGCAGCTCGACCTTCATGGTCTCGCGCTCGGTCTCCATGGTGAGAGCCGAGAGCATGGTCTTGATCGCCTCGGCGCCGATGCCGGCCTGGAACGAGTCCTGGCCGTACTCATCCTGCGCGTCCAGGTACTGCTCCTCGCTCAGAAGCTGGTGCAGCTTCAGCGGGGTCAGGCCCGGCTCAATGACGACGTAGTTCTCGAAGTAAAGGATGCGCTCCAGATCCTTCAGGGTCATGTCGAGCAGCAGACCGATGCGGCTCGGCAGCGACTTCAGGAACCAGATGTGCGCGACCGGCGAGGCCAGCTCGATATGGCCCATGCGCTCGCGGCGCACTTTCGAGAGCGTGACTTCAACGCCGCACTTCTCGCAGATGATGCCGCGATACTTCATGCGCTTGTACTTGCCGCACAGGCACTCGTAGTCCTTGATCGGCCCGAAGATGCGGGCGCAGAACAGACCGTCGCGTTCCGGCTTGAAGGTTCGGTAGTTGATCGTCTCCGGCTTCTTGATCTCGCCGAAGGACCAGGAACGAATCCGCTCGGGGCTCGCGATCGCGATCTTGATCTGATCGAAGGTCTGCGTGCCGCTCGGCTGGCCGAACACGTTCATCAGTTCTTGGTTCATACCCATCTCCATCCTGCCGCCCTGTCGAGAGCGGCGATCCGATTCAGTCTACTTAGTAGTTCGTCTGCGTCAGCTCGACATTGAGACCGAGCGACCGGAGTTCCTTCACCAACACGTTGAAGGATTCCGGGATACCGGCCTCGAAGTTGTCGTCGCCGCGGACGATCGCCTCGTAGGTCTTGGTACGGCCCGACACGTCGTCCGACTTCACCGTCAGCATTTCCTGCAGCGTATAGGCGGCGCCATAGGCCTCGAGGGCCCAGACTTCCATTTCGCCGAAGCGCTGACCGCCGAACTGCGCCTTGCCGCCCAGCGGCTGCTGGGTGACCAGGCTGTATGGGCCGATCGAACGCGCGTGGATCTTGTCGTCCACCAGGTGGTGCAGCTTCAGCATGTAGATGTAGCCGACGGTCACCGAACGCTCGAAACGCTCGCCGGTGCGGCCATCGGTCAGATGCACCTGGCCCGAGCGGTGCAGCCCGGCCTTCTCCAGCATCTGGACGATGTCTTCCTCACGCGCGCCGTCGAACACCGGCGAGGCCACCGGAACGCCGTTCCGGATGTGCTCCGCCATCTCGATCAGCTGATCGTCCGGCATGTCCTGGATGTCATGCTTGAACGACTTGTCGCCGTAGATGTCCTTCATCGCCTTCCGGAGATCGGCGGTCTTGCCGTTCTCGTGGTGCAGCTTGTCGAGCATCTGCCCGACCTGCTTACCGAGGCTGGAACAGGCCCAACCCAAATGTGTCTCCAGAATCTGCCCGACGTTCATGCGCGATGGCACGCCCAGCGGGTTCAGCACGATATCGACCGGGGTGCCGTCCTCGAGATACGGCATGTCTTCCGCCGGCACGATCTTCGAGACCACGCCCTTGTTGCCGTGACGGCCGGCCATCTTGTCGCCCGGCTGCAGCTTGCGCTTCACCGCGACGAAGACCTTGACCATCTTCATGACGCCCGGCGGCAGCTCGTCGCCGCGCTGCAGCTTCTCGACCTTGCTCTCGAAGCGCTTCTCGAGGGCCTGGATGCTCTCGTTGAACTGCTTCTTCAGGGCCTCGATCTCGGCCATGCGCTTGTCGTTCTTCACCGAGATCTGGCGCCACTGGCCCGGCGTGAACTCGGAGAGCACCTTGTCGGTGATCTTGGTATCGGGCTTCAGGGCCTTCGGGCCGCCCGCCGCGGTCTGATTGAGCAGCAACTCCTTCAGACGCGAGTAGACGTTCCGCTCGAGGATCGCCTTTTCGTCGTCGCGATCCTTGGCCAGACGCTCGATCTCGGCGCGCTCGATCGCCAGCGCACGTTCGTCCTTATCGACGCCGCGGCGCGAGAAGACGCGCACTTCCACGACCGTGCCGGACACGCCCGGCGGCAGGCGCATGGAGGTGTCGCGCACGTCCGAGGCCTTTTCGCCGAAGATCGCGCGCAGCAGCTTCTCTTCCGGGGTCATCGGGCTTTCGCCCTTCGGCGTGACCTTGCCGACCAGGATGTCGCCCGGCTTCACTTCGGCGCCGATGTAGACGATGCCGGCTTCGTCGAGGTTCTTCAGGGCCTCTTCACCCACGTTCGGAATGTCGCGGGTGATTTCTTCCTGGCCGAGCTTGGTGTCGCGGGCCATCACCTCGAATTCCTCGATGTGGATCGAGGTAAAGACGTCGTCGCTGACGATCCGCTCGGAGATCAGGATCGAGTCTTCGAAGTTGTAGCCCTGCCACGGCATGAAGGCGACCAGCACGTTCCGGCCGAGCGCCAGCTCGCCGAGATCGGTCGACGGACCGTCGGCAATGATGTCGCCCTTGTCGACGATGTCGCCCACCTTCACCAGCGGACGCTGGTTGATGCAGGTGTTTTGGTTCGAGCGCTGGAACTTCAGCAGGTTGTAGATATCGACGCCGGGTGCCGCATGATCGGTCTCATCGGTGGCGCGGATGACGATACGGGTCGCGTCCACCTGGTCGATGATGCCGCCACGGCGTGCGCCGATGGCGACGCCCGAGTCGCGGGCGACGGTGCCTTCCATGCCGGTGCCGACCAGCGGGGCCTGTGCCTGGAGGAGCGGCACCGCCTGACGCTGCATGTTCGAGCCCATCAGCGCGCGGTTGGCGTCGTCGTTCTCGAGGAACGGGATGAGCGCCGCGGCGACCGACACGAGCTGCTTCGGGCTGACGTCGATGTATTCGATGTCGTCCTTGCGGGCCATGATGAAGTCGCCCGCGCGACGGCAGGAGATCAGGTCATCGACCAGCTTGTTCTTGGCATCGACCGCAGCGTTGGCCTGGGCGATCGTGTACTTGCCCTCTTCCATCGCCGAGAGATAGATCACCTCGTCGGTCACATGGCCCTTCTCGACCTTGCGATACGGGCTCTCGATGAAGCCGTACTGGTTGATGCGGGCGAAGGTCGCCAGGCTGTTGATCAGGCCGATATTCGGACCTTCCGGGGTTTCGATCGGGCAGATCCGGCCGTAATGGGTCGGATGCACGTCGCGCACCTCGAAGCCCGCGCGCTCGCGGGTCAGACCGCCCGGCCCGAGCGCCGAGAGACGGCGCTTGTGGGTGATCTCGGAGAGCGGGTTGGTCTGGTCCATGAACTGCGAGAGCTGCGACGAGCCGAAGAACTCGCGCACCGTCGCCGCCGCCGGCTTGGCGTTGATCAGGTCGTGCGGCATGACCGTGTCGATCTCGACCGAGCTCATGCGCTCGCGGATCGCACGCTCCATGCGCAGCAGGCCAAGGCGATACTGGTTCTCGAGGAGCTCGCCGACCGAACGCACACGGCGGTTGCCGAGATGGTCGATGTCGTCGATCTCGCCGCGACCGTCTTTCAGCTCGGTCATGACCATCAGGATCGCGAGGATGTCTTCCTTGCGGAGCACGCGCGTCTGGTCGTCGGCGCCCTTCGGATCGAAACGATCCTCGGACAGCACCGAGAGACGCGAGTTCATCTTCACGCGGCCAACCGAGGAGAGGTCGTAGCGCTCGAGGTCGAAGAACAGGCCGTTGAACAGCGCTTCCGCGGTGTCCAGCGTCGGCGGCTCGCCGGGGCGCATGACGCGGTAGATGTCGATCAGCGCTTCCTCGCGGCCCGAATTCTTGTCGGCGGCCAGCGTGTTGCGGATGTACGGACCCACCATCACGTTGTCGATGTTGAGGGTCGCGATCTCCTTGATGCCCGCTTCATCGAGCTGGTCGAGCACCGCCTGGGTGATCTCGTCACCGGCCTCGATGAAGATCTCGCCGGTGCTCTCGTTGATGAGATCGCCGGCCGAGAAGCGGCCCAGCATCTCTTCCGGCTGCACCAGCTGTTCCTTCAGCCCCTGCTCCTGGAGCTTGCGGGCGACGCGCGGGGTCATCTTCGAGCCGGCTTCCGCCATGACCTTGCCGGTCTTCGCGTCGACGAGGTCCGCGAGCATCTTCATGCTCTTCATGCGCGAGGGATCGAAGGCGGTGGTCCAGCCCTTCTTGGTCTTCGAGAAGACCACGCGCTTGTAGAAGAAGTTCAGGATCTCTTCCGGGGACATGCCGCCGAAACGACGATCTTCCTCGGTGAGCGGCTCGCCCTTGGCGATCTTCGCCGCCGCTTCCTTGCCCCAGAGGGCGAGCAGCAGCGTGGTCGCCGGCAGTTTGCGGCGACGGTCGATGCGGACATAGGCGAGATCCTTGGCGTCGAACTCGAAGTCGAGCCAGGAGCCGCGATAGGGAATGACGCGGGCCGCGAACAGGTACTTGCCCGAGCTGTGGGTCTTGCCCTTGTCGTGGTCGAAGAACACGCCCGGCGAGCGGTGCATCTGCGAGACGACGACTCGCTCGGTGCCGGCGACGATGAAAGTGCCGGAGCGGGTCATCAAGGGCATGTCGCCCATGTAGACGTCCTGCTCCTTGATGTCGCGGATGGAGCGCGCACCGGTCTCTTCGTCGGTGTCCCAGACGACCAGGCGCAAGGTCACCTTCAAGGGTGCTGCGAAGGTCATGCCGCGCTGCTGGCATTCCTCGACGTCGTATTTCGGCTCTTCGAGCTCATAGCGCACGAATTGCAGCTCGGCCTTCTCCGAGAAATCGCGGATCGGGAAAACCGAACGGAAAACTTCCTGGAGGCCGATGCTCTGCCGGTTCTCCGCGGCCACGCCGATCTGCAGGAACTGGTCGTAGGAGCTTTTCTGCACCTCGATCAGGTTCGGCATCGTCGTGATTTCGGAGATCCGTCCGAAAGTCCTGCGGATACGCTTGCGGCCAGTCAGGGATTTGTTCATCGCATTCCTCGCGTCAGTTCGCGCCCGATCTCGAACGCCAAGTGCCGTATTCCCTTTCGGACTTCTCCATCCAGGCGGCCACGACAGCCGTTCCGATCGTTTGAAATCGACGCCGATCGGAGCGTCACTTCAGGCGGAAAATCGCCTGTCTTTAGAAGGCGTGGAAGCGCCGAGCCTTGCGGCCGGCGCTTCCCCATCCCAATCGGCCTAAAGAAGGCCGGCCGCCGAACTACTTCAGCTCGACCTTAGCGCCGGCTTCTTCCAGCTTCTTCTTCAGGTCGGCGGCTTCCTGCTTGTTGACGCCTTCCTTCACGGGCTTCGGCGCGCCCTCGACCAGGTCCTTGGCTTCCTTGAGGCCCAGGCCGGTGATCGCGCGCACTTCCTTAATCACGTTGATCTTCTTCTCGCCGCCATCGACGAGGACCACGGTGAACTCGGTCTTCTCTTCGGCCGCAGCCGCGCCACCGGCGCCACCGGCCGGAGCAGCAACCGCAACCGCGGCCGCCGCCGAGACGCCCCAAGCCTCTTCGAGCTTCTTGGAAAGCTCGGCAGCCTCGAGGACGGTCAGCTTCGAGAGCTCGTCCACCAACTTCTGCAGATCAGCCATTGTATTCTCCTAGTTTCGACTTAAACGGGTTTGAACTTCTTCTGAGCTCGGGATCGGCCCACCGGAATCAACCGGCAATCAGGCTTCGCCCTTCTTGGCATAGGCGCCAAAGACACGAGCCAGCTGGCCGGCGGGAGCCTGCAGCACCGTCGCGACGCGGGTCGCGGGGGTCTGCAGCATGCCGATCAGCTTGGCGCGAAGCTCGTCGAGGCTCGGAAGCGTGGCCAAAGCCTTGACCGCGTCCGGACCCAGCACGTCGGCGCCCATCGAGCCACCGACGATCTTGAGCTTCTCGTTGCTGTTGGCGAAAGTGACGGCGACCTTGGCGGCTGCAATCGGATCCGACGAAAAAGCAATCGCCGTCGGACCTTTCAGGAGCTTTTCAAGGCCTTCGTACTTCGTGCCCTTCAGAGCGAGCTGTGCCAGCCGATTCTTGGCCACTTTGTAGCCGGCGCCCGCGGCCCGCATCTTGCGACGCAGATCGCTGACCTCGGCGACGGTCAGGCCGCTTTGCTGGGTGATCACCACCAGCTCTGCGTCCTTCAACGTCTCCTGGATCTCGGACACCAGTTTCTGTTTGCCAGAACGGTCCACTGTTCGTCTCCGATATTGGTCCGGGAACTCAAGACTCCCGAACCGGTTACGATTGGACCTTCCGGAGCCGATCTTGCGATCGGAGGTATCCGGAAAGTCCGGCGTACCTGTCCCAGAAGTTCAAGCCGCGTTTCGTCTAAAAAACCGGAGGCCGGTTTCATCGGCGAAATCGCTTCAACTCCCGTCTGTGCAGGCGGGAACCGGAGTTCCCATTACCCTCTACAGAAGAGGACCAGCAGTCTCGGACAGGGCAGCGGGATCAAATAAGAGCCCGCCGAAACCGCCGCCCTTCGTCGAAGAGCGGCGGAATTCTCAACTTACTCAGCCGCGGTCGGCGCAACGGCCACTGCGCTGATATCCAGCTTCAGGCCGGGGCCCATCGTGGAGCTGATCGACACCTTCTTCATGTAGGTGCCCTTGGCGCCGGCCGGCTTGGCCCGGCTGACCGCGTTGATCAGCGCCTTCACGTTCTCGACCAGAGCCTGCTCGCTGAAGCTCGCCTTGCCGACGCCGGCGTGGACGATGCCTTCCTTCTGCGCGCGGTATTCGACCTGACCGCCCTTGGCCGCCTTGACGGCCTCGGCGATGTCGTTGGTCACGGTGCCGAGCTTCGGGTTCGGCATCAGGCCGCGCGGGCCCAGGACCTTACCGAGCTTGCCGACGGTCACCATCATGTCCGGCGACGCGATCACCCGGTCGAAGTCCATTTGGCCCGCCTGGACCTTTTCCGCAAGGTCATCGGCGCCGACGAGATCCGCACCAGCCTTCTTCGCGGCTTCCGCCTTCTCGCCCTTGGCGAAGACGGCGACGCGAACGGTCTTGCCGGTGCCATGCGGCAGCGAGATCACGCCGCGCACGTTCTGGTCGGCATGCTTCGGATCGATGCCGAGGTTGAAGGCCATCTCGATGGTCTCGTCGAACTTCGCCTTGGCGCGTTCCTTGACCAGCTTCACGGCCTCTTCGACCGAGTAGAACTTGTTGCGGTCGAGACCCTTCGCGGCCGCCTTGTAACGCTTACCGGCCATGATCAGCCCTCCACCACTTGCAGGCCCATCGAGCGCGCGGAGCCCTTGATCATCTCCGCAGCGGCGTCGAGGTCATGCGCGTTCAGGTCCGCCATCTTCGTCTTGGCGATCTCGCGGCACTGGCTCATCGTCACCTTGCCGACGAAGGAACCGATACCAGTCGTCTTCGAGCCCTTCTCGATCTTCGCGGCCTTCTTCAGGAAGTAGCTGGCCGGCGGAGTCTTGGTCACGAAGGTGAACGAGCGATCCGAGAAAGCGGTGATCACCACCGGGATCGGCATGCCATGCTCCAGCTGCTGGGTCGCCGCGTTGAACTCCTTGCAGAACTGCATGATGTTCAGGCCGCGCTGACCGAGCGCCGGACCGACCGGCGGGGACGGATTGGCCTTGCCGGCCGGAATCTGCAACTTGATATAGCCTTCAATCTTCTTCGCCATAGTCCAACCTCATATTCGGGCAACTCATCCCTATCCGGGAAAGAGCTGGGCCCTCGGGTTTCGCGGTCAAAGGCCTGGCGGACCTCCCGCATGTTCCGACGGTCCCGCCGTCGGTCGGTCTCACGCAAGCTGGAAGGTCAGACCTTCTCGACCTGCGAATACTCAAGCTCGACCGGCGTGGCGCGACCGAAGATCGACACCGCCACCTTCAAGCGACCCTTCTCCTCGTCCACTTCCTCCACCATGCCGGTGAAGGAGGTGAACGGGCCGTCGTTGACGCGGACCTGCTCGCCGATCTCGAAGATGATCGCGCGCTTCGGCCGCTCGATGCCTTCCTGCACCTGGTGCTGGATCCGCATCGCCTCGGCTTCCGAGATCGGCGTGGGCTTGCCCTTGCCGCCGAGGAAGCCGGTCACCTTCGGCGTGTTCATGACGAGATGCCAGGTCTCGTCGGTCAATTCCATCTTCACCAGGACATAGCCCGGGAAGAACTTGCGCTCGGCATTCACCTTGGTGCCGCGCCGCATCTCGACGACCTCTTCGGTCGGGACCAGCACTTCCGAGACCAGGGTCGACATGCCCATCTGCGTGGCCTGCTCGCGGATCGACTGGGCGATCTTGCGCTCGAAGCCGGAGTAGACGTGCACCACGTACCAACGCTGCGCCATGCTCAGCCCCCGAAGCCCAGGATCGCGGTGATCCCGGTCGAAAGCAGGGCATCGACCGCCAGGAAGAAGATCGACGCCATAATCACCATGACGAAGACCATCGTCGTGGTCAGCATGGTCTCCTTGCGGCTCGGCCAGGTGACCTTCGCCACCTCGGTCCGGACCTGCCGGAAGAACTCGACCGGGCTCTTGCTTGCCATCTGCGCCATCTAATTCCGTCTTTGTCCGCTTTCGTTTCCAGTCGCTTTGTCAGCTGGCAGGGGCAGCAGGGATCGAACCCGCAACCTTCGGTTTTGGAGACCGACGCTCTACCAGTTGAGCTATGCCCCTATGCGCGACTGAATTCTAAAGTCGTTCCCTTGTCTCTTTTCAGTACGACGGGCGGCCGGTGGTCTGGCCGCCCTTCGCTCGAGTCTTTCCGATCGAGTGACTTACTCGATGATGCTGGCGACGACGCCGGCGCCGACGGTGCGGCCGCCTTCGCGGATCGCGAAGCGGAGGCCTTCGTCCATCGCGATCGGCGCAATCAGGTGCACCTCCATCGAGATGTTGTCGCC
>NZ_JAYRKD010000022.1:0-102577 GCF_041905885.1 Dongia sp.
GCGCTCAGGCTGCTCGTGCCCCCCTCCCTACCTCCCCCCTGAAGGGGGGAGGAGTGAGACCGAGCGCCTTCGTTAGCCAACCCCTTCCCCCTTCAGGGGGAAGGTCGGGATGGGGGTACGTGCAGCGGTGATGCCACAAAGAAAAAGCGCGCTGGAAGATCCAGCGCGCTCATACCGAAATCGAGCTGAGTTGGGATCAAGCCACCTTGGCGCTGGCTTCGATCGCCTGGCCGATGGTCTTCTCCAGGATGTCGAAGCCGGCTTCCAGCTGCTTCTCCGGGATGGTGAGCGGCATCAGGAAGCGGAGCACGTTGGCGTTGACGCCGCAGGAGAGCAGGACCAACCCGTTCTCCGCCGCCTTCGAGACCACCGCCTTGGTGAGGTCTGCGTCCGGCGCGCCGTCGCTTTTCACCATGTCGCAGGCGACCATGGCGCCGAGGCCCCGGATATCGCCGATCCGGTTGCCGAAGCTGTTCTTGCGCTTCATCTCGTTCAAGCGCTCCAGCATGCGCTTGCCGATCACATTGGCGCGCTCGACCAGGTTCTCTTCTTCCATCACGTCGATGACCGCGTTGGCCGCGGCGCAGCCGATCGGCGAGCCGGCATAGGTGCCGCCCAAGCCGCCCGGCGCCGGCGCGTCCATGATCTCGGCCTTGCCGCAGACCGCAGAGATCGGGAAACCGCCGGCCATCGACTTCGCCATGGTGACGAGGTCGGGCTCGATGCCGGAATGCTCGACCGCGAACATCTTGCCGGTGCGCGCGAACCCGGACTGGATCTCATCGACGATGAAGACGATCCCGTGCTTGGTGCAGATATCGCGGAGCGCCTTCATGAACTCGAACGGGACGATGTTGAAGCCGCCTTCGCCCTGCACCGGCTCGATGATGATGGCGGCGACGTTGTCCGGGCCGATATCGGCCTTGAAGATCGTCTCCAGATGCTTCAGCGCTGCGGCCCCGCCGTCCTTCAGGGTCGGGTCGGGGAAGGGCACGTGATAGACGTCGGTCGGGAAGGGGCCGAAGCCGATCTTGTAGGGCGCATATTTGCCGGTCAGTGCCATGCCCATGAGCGTCCGGCCGTGGAACGCGCCCGAGAAGGCGATGACACCGGCGCGCTTGGTATAGGCACGGGCGATCTTCACCGCGTTCTCGACGGCTTCCGCGCCGGTGGTCAAGAAGATGGTCTTCTTCGGCGTGCTGCCCGGGACCATCTTGTTGATGCGCTCGGCGAGGCGGATATAGGGCTCGTAGGGAGTGACCTGGAAGCAGGCATGGGTCAGCTGCTCGACCTGGGCCTTCACCGCGGCGATCACCTTGGGGTGGCAATGGCCGGTGTTCACGACCGCGATGCCGCCGGCGAAGTCGATGTATTTCTTGCCCTCTTCGTCGACGATCTCGGAATTGTTGGCGGACTTCGCATAGACCGCGAAGGCGTTCCCGACGCCGCGCGGCACGGCGGCGCCGCGCCGCTGATGCAGGCTGGCATTGGCTGACATGATGGATGGCCTCGTCTTGCTGTTGGGGTTGGAAGGGCGGGGGCTGCGGCCCCTTCTGCTCGGCGGCGACTATAGCAGCTTGGACCTGGGCTGCCATGGGGCCAGCCCGAAAAGCAAAGGGCCGCCCGGAGGTCAGCCCATCGACCTTTTTTCCCTCCGCAACACCGGAAGGTCACCGAGACCTTACATCATTGTGTGATTAATATCAAGTGGGCGCCAAGTCCCTGTAATTCTTGCGCCTGTTGAGCGAGCCGGGTCCTCGCTGCGCTGCAGCGATTCTTCTCGACCTTGCCCCATCGCCTTGATTGATTATATTTCCGATAAATAATCGATTGGATCGATCGCCATGTTTCTGCCCACCCTGAAGCAGCTGCGCTATCTGACCGCGCTCGACGAGCACAAGCATTTCGGCCGGGCAGCGGCCGCCTGCTTCGTCTCGCAATCGACCCTCTCCGCCGGCCTGCAGGAGTTGGAAACCCTGCTCGGCGCCAGCCTGGTCGAGCGCAGCAACCGCTCGGTGGTGTTCACCGCGCTCGGCCGCGACATCGCCGCCCGGGCGCGGATCGTGCTGCGCGAGGCCCAGGAACTGGCCGAGCTCGCCGCCGCCGCCAAGGAGCCGCTCTCGGGCGCGCTCCGGCTCGGTGTTATCCCGACCGTCAGCCCCTTCCTGCTGCCGAAGGTGCTGCCAAAGCTGCGCAAGATGCATCCGAAGCTGAAGCTCTATTTGACCGAGGACATGACCCAGCGGCTGGTCGACGACCTCCATGCCGGTGCGCTGGATTGCGTGCTGCTGGCGCTGCCGGTCGAAACCGGCGAGACCGAGGAGATGGTGCTGTTCGACGACCCGTTCGAGCTGGTCTGCCGCAAGGACGATCCCTTGGCGGCGAAGGCCAAGCTCACCACCGCAGACATCCAGCAGGCCCCGCTGCTGCTGCTGACCGACGGCCACTGCCTGCGCGACCACGCGCTCGATGCCTGCCACCTCGGGCGCCGCCCCGCCGGCACCGACGTCACCGCCACCAGCCTGCACACGCTGGTCGAAATGGCCGCCAACGGGCTGGGCGTGACCTTGCTGCCGGAGATGGCGCTGCAGGCCAAGCTCTTGAAAGGCTCAGAGCTGGTCGCGCGCCCCTTCGCCGGCGGCAAGCCCGGCCGCCGCATCGGCCTCATCTGGCGCAAGACCAGCGCCCGCGAGAAGGAGTTCCGCCTGCTCGGCCAGACGGTGAAGGACGCCTACCTGGCGGCGACGAAATGACGGCTTTGGCCGTCCCCCGTCGGCTCCGTCCGCGGCTTGTCAGCGAAATGACAGGTCGCACGGCTCTATTCGAGCGGCGGACGCTGTTGCTGCGGGAGGTAGTTGAGCGAGACAAATGGATCTCATCCGCGATCCGTTGCGCGCGATACAGGCGATCCTAATCACCTTGGTGCCGCTTACTTTCGTAGCTTTCATGGTCCTGGTCGCTGCGGCGCCTTTCAAGGACCACTGGGTGAACAATGTCTCCGGCGCAGTGGCGATGATAGGCTCGGCATTGGCGCATTGCCGCTTCTGGTCCAGCGGCACCAATCAACGGGCCGGCCTTTTCTGGCTTGCCGCGACGATTGGTTTCGCGGTTCTCGCGATCTCGCAATGGTATGAGTGGCGGATCGAGGCGGTCGAGCATGCCCTGCACATCGAGGACTTGGATGACGTCCTCCTCCTACTCATGATGCCGCCCACCATTCTGATCGGCCTTCGTGCCAAAGGGGTCGGGCTTATCGTCAAGGCGCTTCTCGTCATCGGGTTTGCCGCTCATGTGGTCTCAACCGGGATGGATATCCTCGACGATTGGGCAGCGTCCTATCTGCAGGGCGGGAGCCGGACGATGGAGATCGCCGTCGATTATTCGGAGCTGGCCTTCCTGCAGCTCTATCTCGCCGCGTTGACCTTGTTCGCGGCAACCGAGGTATTCAGCACCGGCTCAAGACCCGCGGATTCAAGGCCGCCGACCATAAGTGAAGCCAACTGACCCGAAACCTCTAACTGTGTCTCCGGAGCGATCAAGATCATGTACGTAGGGAATCTTCGCTGGGGCGTACCGTGCTTTCTCGGCGCCGCGATGCTCACGGCGCTCTACCTCGTGTTGAGCCCGGGCACGATGAAAGACTGGGTGCTGGATCCGCTGACCGGGCTGGTTTCCCTGGTGACGGTCCTGGCGGCCTGCTCGCAGGTGGCAAACGCAGCCTATGACCGCCGATCCAATCGAATCTGGCAGGCCGTCGTTTCGATCCTCCTCCTGATTGTCATCGCGCAGTTCTTCGATGTCCTCAGTGATACGCTGCAGAGGTTCGTGGGCACGGACGATTGCGACGACCTTCTGATTTTGGGCATTGCACCGCTCATGCTGGCGGTCACCGGCCGATTCAACCCGGCGCTCAGGCGCGCCAGGGCGGCGGTTTGGGCCGGCTTCCTCGTCCAGGTCGTGTCTGCAAGCGTCGATCTGTCGGGCGCTGACACGGACGGCGTCAGCAACACGGTCTTGGGTTGGGCCGTTCTGACCGACTTCACCGAGTTCGTCTCGGTGTCCTTCTATCTCATAGCGATCTCTCTCATTGTCATCGACACCGGTCGTGCGATCGGCGCGATCGAGATCTCGGCCGAGACGAAAGCCGCCGGAACCTACGCAGAGGGCCGGTCGATCAAGGCGCACGCCTACCCGCCGCCGTTTGTCTTCGGATGGTCGTTGCCGCCTGCGGACACCGCTGCGGGTCGTATCCATCGCCTTTGCAACCAGGCGCTCTGGCCCGCGGGAGACATGGTGGCCAGTGCCCGAAACCTTTGGCTGATCGTCACCTGGCCCGTGGTGGCGCTGGCGCGAGCGCTGAAGGAGACGAGCAAGCAGGGCGGCGAGATCGCCCTCAGGCATGGGAAGTCGACCCGGCAGCAGTTCTTCGAACAACTCGGGCTCGCACTGCGGCACCGCATTTCGCCCGGAAGCTATTACACCAACGAGTTGTTCCGCCCGGCACGCCAGCGTGATGCCGCGCACTATCTGCTGTGCTGGGAAGCGAATGAGGCCGTCTACAAGCTGCTTTCCCCGACTGGCGGCGACGTTCGAAGTGAGCCGGCGCCGCTCGGCAACAAGGTCGACTTCGCGAGACATTGCGAACGGCACAGGTTGCGCCATGTTCCGGTTCTGGCGATCTTCGAAGACGGATCATGCGTCGCGGGCGCCGAGCAGCTTCCTCCGCAAAGCCTGCTCCTGGAGGCCGTGGGGGGCGAGGCCGGCAACGGCAGCGAGCGGTGGCGCTACGCCGGCAATCATCGATATGTGAGCGATGACGCTATCGAAATGAGCGCGGACCAACTCCTTGAATACGTCAAGATGTTGTCGCACTCGATTCCCTATCTCGTGCGGCTGCTGCAGCACAATCACATTCTGATCAGCAGCATCTCCGCCTCGCCGCTGGCGACGATCCGCATCCTCACGGCGCGCACCGAGTCTGGCGGGTTCGAAGTGACCAATGCGGTCTTCCGCATGCCCGTCACGCCGGGGTCTGAGATCGACAATCGCCGCGTCGGCGACATCACGGCCTTGATCGATGTGCAGACCGGTCGGCTCGGCCCTGCGGCAGATCTTAGCGGGAACAGCGTGGCGATCTGGCACCTAGAACATCCCCTCGCCGGTGGGCGCATTGAAGGCTATCAACTGCCGATGTGGCCGGAGGCAAGAGATCTGGTGCTGCGGGCGCATCGCACCTACGGCGATCAGGCACTTATCGGGTGGGACGTCGCCCTGCTGCCGCAAGGGCCGACCCTGATCGCTGCAACCCGCGGGCCCGACGTCGACATCATCCAGCAGGCGAGCCGCACCGCGCTGGGCAAGACCAAACTCGGCGATCTCCTCGCGCATAACCTGGAGCGGCGCCTTCGCACCGGCCGTTAGTCCGACAGCAGCGCCCCCTTGCGATGCGCGAGGCTTTCCTTGCCGGCGATCATGGTGATGCCTTCGCCGGGCGCCACCAGCTTCTTCGAGCAGCGCGAGACCACGAGACCGTCGGCGACCGAGCGCATCTCGGTGCGGGCCTTGGCCTGGTCCTCGGCCAGGGGATCGATGATCTCGGCGATGAGGTCGCCCTTGCGCACCATGTCGCCGAGCTTCACGTGGTAGGCCAGGATGCCGGCCTTCGGCGCCCGCATGTAGTCGGCGCCGTCGAGCGGCGTCCCCTCGCAGAGCATCGTCGGCATCGGCCCGGGGTCGCCGGCGACGATCTTGCGGCGCTGCAGGAAGCGGTAAAGCGCCTTGCCGTCATGGGCGCCGAGGTCGTCGAACACGTCGAACTGGCCGCGGAACTCGACGGTGGAGGTGAGGACCGCGATCGGGATCGGGAATTTGTCGCCGAACTGGACCCGCAGCTTGTGGAAGGCGAGGTAGATCTGCTCCTCGAAGCTCTGGCCGCCGGAATCGGTCGCCAGGAACACCGCGCGCGAGCCGGTCTCGGCCGCGAGATCCTTGGCGCCCGGCCAATAGTCGTTGGTGGTGTAGATATGCATCAGCGCTTCGTCGTCGCAATGCATGTCGAGGATAATGTCGGCGTCGAAAGCCAGCCGGTAGAGCTCCAGCCGGAGCTTCGAGAACTCGGCTTCGGCCCGCATGTTGGCGAGGCGCCGGCCCATGGCTTCGCGGATCACCGCGACATTGCGGTCGGCGTCGCTGCCGAGCTTCGATTCCACCGCCTCGGTCAGCCCGTCGAACATGTCGGGCCAGTTGCGATTGAAGTTGCCGCCGCCGCGCAGCTCGGAGCGGCCGATATGGGTGCCGGCCACGTTCTGCGCCAGGCCGATCGGGTTGGCGACCGGCACGACGATGATTTCGCCGGTGATCTCGCCACGCTTCTCGGCTTCGTCGAGCAGGCGGATGAGGTGATGCGCCGCCATCATCGCCGGGATCTCGTCGGCATGGATCGAGGCCTGCAGATAGGCCTTGGGCCGAGCGCCGATCTTGCCGTAGCGGTGCACCAGGAGATGGCGTTCGGTGCCCGGGCTCATCGAGCCCAGGGAAATGCGTTCGATCTTCTTGGCCATCTTAACCCTGACAACAGTGTTCTTGTTTCGCGCCCAGCCCCGCGGCAGGCCGCATTTCACCGTGCGAAATATCGGAATTTCGGGATGCCGGAGGGAGCCGAAGTAGAGCCGAAGCGCGCTTTTGCTGTCAAGCCGAGCCGGGTGGCGCCAGCGGTGTTTGAGGGCGGCGGTGCACGCTGCTATAAGGCCCGGAATGAGCGATAGCAACGACTCCACCGAATCTTCCGCACCCTACCTGACCGGCTTGAACGCGCCGCAGCGCGACGCGGTGCTGACGACCGAGGGTCCCGTCCTCGTGCTCTCCGGCGCCGGCACCGGCAAGACCCGGGTCCTGACCACGCGGCTCTCGCACATCCTGATGACGCGCCTCGCCTGGCCGAGCCAGATCCTCGCCGTCACCTTCACCAACAAGGCGGCGAACGAGATGAAGGGCCGCATCAGTGCCATCCTCGGCCGTCCGGTCGAAGGCTGGTGGCTCGGCACCTTCCATTCGCTCGCCGCACGTATCCTGCGCATCCATGCCGAGCAGGTGGGCTTGAAGTCGAACTTCACCATCCTCGACACCGACGACCAGCTCCGCCTGGTGAAGCAGCTCATCCAGGCCGAGAATCTCGACAGCCAGAAATGGCCCTCGCGCGTGGTGCTCGGCATCATCGAGCGCTGGAAGGACCGTGGCCTCACCCCCGAGCGCGTGACGCGGGCCGAGCAGGCGGAGGTGGCGTCCGGCCGGATCCTCGACATCTATCGCGACTACCAGGCCCGGCTGGCGACCCTGAACGCCTGCGATTTCGGCGACCTGCTGCTGCACAACATCGAGCTCTTTCAGAAGCACCCTGAAGTGCTGGAGAAATATCAGCAGCAGTTCAAATACATCCTGGTCGACGAATACCAGGACACCAACGTCGCGCAGTATCTCTGGCTGCGCCTGCTGGCGCAGGGCCACCGCAATCTCTGCGTGGTTGGCGACGACGACCAGTCGGTCTATGGCTGGCGCGGCGCCGAGGTCGAGAACATCCTGAAGTTCGAACAGGACTTTGCGGGCGCCAAGGTGATCCGGCTCGAGCAGAACTACCGCTCGACCCCGCATATCCTCGCCGCCGCCTCCGGCCTCATCGCCAAGAACGCCGGGCGGCTCGGCAAGACGCTCTGGACCGAGCGCGCCGAGGGCGAGAAGGTGCGCCTCACCTCCGCCTGGGACGGCGAGGAGGAGGCGCGGCAGATCGGCGAGGAGATCGAGGCGCTGCAGCGTAAGGGCCACAGCCTGCGCGAGGTCGCGATCCTGGTCCGTGCCGGCTTCCAGACCCGCGAGTTCGAGGAGCGCTTCATCACCCTCGGCATTCCCTACCGGGTGATCGGCGGCCCGCGCTTCTACGAGCGGCTGGAGATCCGCGATGCGCTCGCCTATCTGCGCATCGTGAACCAGCCGGATGACGGCCTTGCCTTCGAGCGCATCGTCAACACGCCGCGCCGCGGCATCGGCGACAGCACCGTGCGCCGGCTGCACGACCTCGCCCGCGCGCAGAACATCTCGATCACCGAAGCCGCGCGCCGCATCGTCGAGACGGACGAGCTCAAGCCCGCGGCGCGCCGGTCGCTGGCCGGGCTGATGCAGGACCTCGCGCGCTGGCGCGGCCTCGCCGAGACCATGGACCACGGCGAGCTGGCCGAGATCGTGCTCGATGAATCCGGCTATACCGAGATGTGGAAACAGGACAAGTCGATCGAGGCGCCGGGCCGGCTCGAGAACCTCAAAGAGCTGATCCACGCCATGGAGGAGTTCGAGAATCTGGGCGGCTTCCTGGAGCATGTCTCGCTGGTGATGGAGAATGTGGAAGCGGGAGACCGCGACCAGCTCACCATCATGACCTTGCACGGCGCCAAGGGCCTGGAGTTCGACATCGTGTTTCTTCCCGGCTGGGAGGAGGGGCTGTTTCCCTCACAGCGGACGCTGGACGAGAACGGTCTCAAAGGGCTGGAGGAGGAGCGCCGTCTTGCCTATGTCGGCCTGACGCGGGCGCGCAAGATCGCCTATGTGAGCTTTGCCGCGAACCGCCGGGTGCATAATCAGTGGCAGAACGCCTTGCCCTCGCGCTTCCTCGCCGAGCTGCCGCCGGAGCATATCGAGCGCCGCGAGGACCAGACCTTCCACCGCGGCCAGAGCCGGATGTTCAGCACCGGCCTCTCCGAGGGCCGCTGGAGCGGCGCCTCCTACATGCAGCGCGCGGCGCGACGCGCGCCGCCGACCATCGAAGGCACGGCGGTGGTCGCCGCCGAAAGCCCCGGCCGCTATGCGAGCGGCGCCAAGGTGTTTCACCAGAAGTTCGGCTACGGCGCCGTGGTCAGCGCCGAGGGCGACAAGCTGGAGATCGACTTCGACAAGGCCGGCCGCAAGAAAGTCATGGCCGGCTTCGTCGTGCCCGCCCACGAGGCGGGATAAGAAACTCTCTCCCGTCTTCGGGGGAGTCGCCCTATCTAATCCCTCCCCCGTCTTCGGGGGAGGGTTGGGGAGGGGGTGCCGCAGACCGGCTGCCTTCCGATCCTAGAGTTCAATCTTCGGCGCCTTCGGCGCCCGCACGATCGTCTCCAGGACGCCATCGATATTGTCGAAGACTGCGTTGTTCCAAAAGCGGAGTACCCGGTAACCGTTCGCTTCAAGCCAAGCGCGGCGCTTCAGTTCGTACTCCGTGATTTCGGCATGCTGGCCGCCATCGAGTTCGATGACGAGACGTTCCTTCAGGCAGCAGAAGTCAGCGATGTATGATTTAAGCTCGACCTGCTTGCGGAACTGATGCTCGGAGAGCTGGCGGCGACGGATGCGGTACCAGAGGCGCTTCTCGGCCTCGGTCATGTTCTTGCGGAGGCGTCGCGCCGCTTCGCGCGTCGCCGGGCCGGTTCTTATCTGGAAAGGCTTGTCTTGCCTCACGTGTGTCTCCCACCGAGTCTGGGGCACCCCCACCCCAACCCTCCCCCGAAGACGGGGGAGGGAGTAGTCTAGCGGCGTCACATCGACTCAATCAAATCGGGAAGAATGAAGCTACGCTCCTTCGAGAAGATCTTCGAGCTTGCTGCCGAACGCAAGGGCGGCGCCGCGAGCCTCAGCCGCATCCTGGCCGAGACCAGGCCCCGCCCGCCGCGCGCCGTTGCCGGGCTCGGCGACGACCGCGTGCTCGCGGCGATGACCCGCACGGTCTTTGCCGGCGGGTTCGGCTGGCACATCATCGACGGCAAATGGCCGGGCTTCGAGGCGGCGTTCGGTGGTTTCGACCCGCATACCTGCGCCTTCCTGAACGACGATCAGCTCGACGCCCTGATGCGCGACCGCCGCATCATCCGCAGCCCGCAGAAGATCACCGGCGTGCCGAAGAACGCACGCTTCGTGCTCGACCTCGCCGCCGAGCATGGCAGCGCGGCGCGCTTTTTCGCGCCCTGGCCCGACGAGAGCGTGATCGATCTCATCGCCATCATCCGCCAGCGCGGGGTCGGCTTCGGCTTCGAGAATGCGGCGCGCTTCCTGCGCGCGATCGGCAAGCCCGCCTTCATCAACTCGCCCGACGTGCTGGCGGCGCTGGTGCGCGAAGGCGTGCTGGAGCGGCCCTCATCCGGCAAGAAAGCGCTGGCGCAGATCCAGGCCGCGCTCAACCACTGGTCGAGGGAGAGCGGCCACGACCTCACCACGCTGAGCCGTGTGCTGGCGATGAGCGGCGGCCGCTTGCCGCCGCCGCAGCGCGGCTACTTGAGCAGGATGTAGACCTTGCGCACGGTCTCCTGGATGTCCCAGATGCCCATGCTCATGGCCGGGAAGTAGAGCGTGTCGCCGGCCGCGATCTCGATGCGCTGGCCGTCGTCGGCGGTGAAGGTGCAGCGGCCGGCGAGGATATGGGTGAACTCGGCCTCCTTGACCTGCCGCCGCCAGCGCCCGGGCGAGCATTCCCAGATGCCGCAATCCGGCTCGCCTTCGCGGGTGCCGGCCTTGCCGCGCAGCCTGGCGATCACCTCGCCGAAGGGCTCCTTCACCGGCCCCCAGTCTTCGAGATTGGCGGACGGAATCTGCGCCGGCTGCTTGATGTGATGGATCATGATGCTCAGAACTCGGGAACGGGATCGACGGGATCGACGGGATCGGCGGGCGGCACGACGGGCGGCGGGATGGGCGATGGTTCCACCTGCGTCGGCGCGGCCGACGGCGTGGTCGCCGGCATCGTGGTCGTGGGCAGCTTCGGCTTCGTCGCTGTCGGCAAGGTCGAAGTCGGGGTGGTCGTCGCCGGCAGGGTCGTCACCGGCCGGGGTGCCGCCGGCAGGGAGGGTTGCAGCTCCATTTCCGGCAGTTTCGGCGCGCTGCTCGCCGGCGCCGTGGTGACCGGCGGGCTGGTTGGTGGCGCCGTCATCAGCGGCACCGAAGTGATCGGCGCGGTGTCCGGCGGGACGTTCTGCAGCGGATCTACCGCGTCGGTCGATGCCGGCGCGGTGATCGAGACGCTGTCCGGCAGGTGATCGATCGATTCCGCCTCGTTGGGCTGCACCGACGCGCTCTCCGGCTGCAGCAGCAGGCTCTCGGCCTTGGCGAAGGCGATGTCGTCCTTGGTCAGCGTCTTTCCGATCTCGTCGCGGACCTGCTTCACCTTTGCCAGGGCCTGCTTGTCGCTCATGTACTGGGCGGCGAGGTTCAGCCAGACGAAGGCCTCGCGCCGGTCCTTGGCGACGCCCTGGCCGCCGAGATACATGACCGAGAGTCCGACCATGGAATCCGCGTAGCCCTGCCGCGCCGAGGCGCGATACCACTTCAACGCCTTGGCGTAGTCGTTCGCGCCGACATAGCCGTAGTGATAAAAGCCGGCCAATTCGTATTGGGCTTGCGGGTCGCCCTCGGTGGCGAGCGGGATCAGGATCTTCAGCGCGTCGAACTGCCGGTCTTCGGCGACCAGCTTCTTCACCGTGTTCATGTCCGGCGGCGGGTCCGAAGAGCAGGCGGCGAGGTTGAAGGCGAGGAGCAGCGCCGCCAGAACCGGCAGGCATCTGCCGAGGCGGGAGCTCGCTGGAAGCGGGAGCGATCGAATCATATGACGCCGAATCCGTTGCGCGACTGCAAAAGCCCACCGATCCCCGGATCCGCTGGGAATCCCGGGTCGCGACAGGTCGCGCACTATCCCCTTGCCCACCCCGCGGCGTCAATCCACGGTGGGCCTGAAATCCAGAAAAGCGTTAGAAATCAGACAGGTCGGTGAGACCGGTCACGATCTCAGTTCTTCTGGTCCCGGAAATTGAACTCGCCGTTCCGAACGCTCTTGGCGAGGTCGTCGACGAACTCCGCGGTGGTATCCGCGCCGTGTTTGCGGACCAGGGCGAACAGGGCGGCCGAAATCGACATCGTGCCGACCACGTCGAACTCGATGCCGCGGCTGCCCGCGTCTTCCCAGAACTTGTTGAACATGTCGAAGCACAGCTTGCGCTGCTCTTCGTTGCTGAGCGGCTCATCCTCGATGTCGAGCCGCCGCGCGAGGGCGGTGTCCATAGCCATCTCCTTCGGTTCTTTGGCCATGTATCCCTCCGCAATGCCCGTGCCAGCGCCGACCCACTACGGATGGGGGCGTGACTCGGATTCAGCGCCCGAAAAGGTAAAATTCAGTTAAGGAGTCCGGCGCTTTTGGCCGCGGCAAACTGTCAGTCGGAATCTTTTGCCGCCTCAGCCACCAACCTCAGGCCAGAAAGGCCGAATCCTCGCGCACCTCGATCAGGGTCGGGCCCTTGGCGATGAAAGCCTCGCGCAGGACCGCCTCGACCCCCTTGAGGCTGTCCGGCCGGACATGGCCGATGCCATAGGCTCGGGCGAGGGTCTGGAAATCCGGGTTCTTCTGCTTCACCGCGATCTCGGGAATGCCGACATCGCGCATGTTCTGGGCGATCTGGCCGAAGGCATCGTTGTTCCAGATCAGGATCGGCAGCGGCAGGCCGAGTTCCGCGGCGGTGCCGAGCTCCTGCACCGTGAACAGGAAGCCGCCGTCGCCGCAGACCGCGACCACGGCGCGGTCGGGGCAGGCGATCTTGGCGCCGATCGCCGCCGGCATGGCATAGCCCAATGTGCCGAAGCCGCAGGGGTGGAACCAGCAACGCGGTTCCTCGCAGGCGAAATAGGGATTGGCGGTATAGGCGATCTGGGTCATGTCGCTGACCACGATGCCGTCCTTGGGCAGCGCGGCGCGCAAGGCGGCCAGCACCTTCATATGCTTGCGCTGGAGTGGCGTCAGGCCGTCCTGCACCGCCCGGCGCACGGCGGCGATCCTGTCGCTGTCTGGCTTGCGGCCCGGCTTGATCAGGCCGGTCAGCGCTTCCAGCGTCGCGCCGGCATCGGCCTCGATGGCGACGGTGGGCTTATAGTCGCGGGTCAGGGTGAAGGGGTCGAGATCGATGCGGATGATCTTCCCCGGGATCTCCAGGCGATCGACCCAACTGTCGGTCTCGGAAAGCTCGGTGCCGACCGCGACCACGACATCCGCCTCCTTCAGTACCTGCTGGACCGGCTCGGCCAGCAAGGCGGAGGGCAAGGCCTGCGGATGCGAGGCGGCGATGACGCCCTTACCCGCGGTCGTGGTGACTCCCAGGGCACCGGACTTCTCCAGGAAGGCGCGCACCGCCGGCGCGCAATCGACCGTGCCGCCACCGACCAGCAGCAGCGGCTGCGTGGCACCGTCGATCAGCTTGGCGGCGGCTGCGAGATCGGCCGGCTTCGCTTGCGGCCGCGGCGCCCGCACCCGCTGTGGATGGCCGACATCGGCCGGGGCGCTCAGCACGTCCAGTGGAAATTCCAGCACCACCGGGCGCGGCCGCTTGGCGTCGAAGACCGCGAAGGCATCGGCGACCGCCTTGGCCATCTCCTGGTCGGTCATGACCGTGCGGGTGAAGGCGGTCATTGGCGCGATCGCGGCGCGCTGGTCGGTGATCTCGTGCAGCCGTCCGCGGCCCTTGCCGAGGTCGGGCTTGGCGTTGACGCTGCAGAGCACCAGGACCGGCACGGAATCCGAGAAGGCCTGGCCAAGCGGGGTCGCCGCGTTCAGCAGGCCGGGCCCGGTGATCAGGCAGCAGACCCCGGGCTTGCCGGAGGCGCGGGCATAGCCGTCGGCGATGAACCCGGCGCCCTGCTCATGGCGCACGCCGACATGGCGCATCCGCCGGTCGGCGATGCCGCGGTAGAACTCCAGCGTATGGACGCCGGGGATGCCGAACACGGTATCGACGCCGTAGGTCTCCAGCAGGCTGATGATGGCGTGGCCGCCCAGCTGGTTGACCAGGGTGTGTTGTGCAGTCATGTGCGATTTCCAACCCGAAGATTCTTGTTGCGGCGCCCGAAAAAGCGCGCGATTTGAGGCTGCATCTTAGCCCGGCCGGTTCAGCCCGGGCAAGGCGAGGGGGAATGCTCGGACAGCTTGCCGCGGTCATCCTGCCGGTCGTGGTCATTGCCGGGATCGGCTACACCTGGTCGCGGCTGAAGCGGCCGTTCGACAATGCGCTGGTGACCCAGCTGGTCTCGATGATCGGCTCGCCCTGCCTGGTAGCGAGTTCGCTCACCAGCCTGCATGTCGAGCCGGAATCCCTCGGCATCATGGCGCTGGCGACGATCCTGGTCTTCTCCGGCATGTTCGTGCTGGGCTTCGCCGTGCTGCGGTACATGAACCTGCCCATGCATTCCTATCTGCCGGCGGTGGTCTTCTCCAATGCCGGCAACATGGGACTGCCGCTCGCGCTGTTCGCCTTCGGGGATTCCGGCCTGGCGCTGGCGGTGGTCTACTTCGCCTTCTCCGCCACCCTGCAATTCACCGCGGGGATGTCGATCGCCGCCGGCACCGCGAGCGTCAAGCACCTGGTGAAGATGCCGGTGATCTATGCCGTCGGCGCATCCTTCCTGGTGATCGTGACCGGGATCCAGGTGCCGGACTTCATCGCCAACACCCTCGAGATCCTGGGCGGGCTCACCATTCCGCTGATGCTGCTGGCACTCGGCGTCTCGTTGGGCAGCCTCCGGGTGCGCTCGCTGCCGCGCAACCTCTTCCTTTCGCTGGTGCGCATGCTCGGCGGCTTCGCCATCTCCTTCCTGGTCGCCTGGGCGCTCGATCTTTCACCGATGGCGCGCGGCGTGCTGCTGATCCAGGCCTCGATGCCGGTCGCGGTGTTCAACTATCTCTTCGCGCAGTATTACAACCGCCGGCCCGAGGACGTGGCGGCGATGGTGATCATCTCGACCTTGCTGTCATTCGGAACGCTGCCGTTCCTGATCTACTACGTGCTCGCGACGGCGCACTAACTATTGCGGCTCAGTTTTTAAGGCTGGGCCGGCGTCACCGTCTTGCCGACAGCGCCGATCAGGGCGCCGATCATCTCGTTGCCGGCCTGGGTGACATCGAGATTGGGGTCGCTGCGCATCGCCGAGCCGCGCCAGACATAGAGCCCGGTGCTGCGGTCGTAGATCGAAATATTGATCCGGTAGGCGCGGTCGGCGGAGCCGATCGGCTGTTGCGGATTGAGGAGGCTGTTCTGGCTGGTCGAGAACAGCCGGGCGCGAACCTCGGCCTCGTCGTTGTCGGCATGAACCTGCCCGAAGGGATCGTCCTGCTTCTGGCCGCGGATCAGGTCGCTTTCGATCACCATCACCAGCGAGGCCTGGTCCTGCGCGGCGTAACCCTGGTTGGCAAGTTCGGACCGCACGCGCTCGATCGCATCTTGGCTGAGCTCGTCATCGGCCTGCAGCTCGAAGGTCGAGCCGGCGGGAATAGGCGCGTAGTCCACCGCCTGGATGCTCGGGCCGGGCTCGGGCTGAGATGCCGCGGCCTGCGCCCAGGCCTGGCTTGCGGCGAGGCTGAGACCGGCGGCGAGCGCCAGGGCGCCGGCGCTGCGAAAACGGCGTTGTATCAGGATCATGGAATAATCCGGGGAGCGCGACATGGGCCACCTACGCATTTCGCGATGACCGCGGGTTCAGCGGACGCTACAGTGATCAATATGGAGTGGCGGCGGCGGTTCCACAACGGCCCTTTCGGCCACCATACCATTGTATAGGGAGTCCGACATGGCGGATTCAACGCTTCTCGAGCGCGACACGGCCACGCGACCGGCCCAAGACGGACCTTTGGGTGATGGTTTGCTGGTCAATCGTCAAAACCTTCCCTTCACGATGGATAAGGGCATCGCGCATCGCGCCGCGATCGGTGCGATCGTGCTGGCGACGGACCAGACCATCGAGCATGAGTTTCGCAAGATCTTCCAGATCGACGGCGTCGCGCTCTATCAGAGCCGCATCGCCAATGCCAAGGAGATCAACCCGACCACCCTCGCCGAGATGGAAGCCGGCATCGCCGGCGCTGCGGCGGTGATCCGCCCGGGCGTGCCGATGGATGTCGTCGGCTACGGCTGCACCTCGGGCACCGTGGTGATCGGCGAGGAGAATGTCTTCCGACGCATCCACGAAGCCTGGCCGCAGGCCAAATGCACCACGCCGATCACCGGCGCCATCGCCGGCTTCAAGGCGATGGGCGTGAAGCGCATCGCCTTGCTCACGCCCTATATCGATTCGGTCAACCGCCTGTTCCGCAAGTTCGTGCAGGATCGCGGCATTGAAGTGCCGGTGATCGGCTCGTTCAATCACGAGAACGACAACGAGGTGGCCAGGATCAGCGGCGATTCCATCCGCCGCGCCGCGCTGGAGCTGGGCCGGCATCCTTCGGTCGATGCGGTCTTCGTCTCCTGCACCAGCATCCGCCTGGCCGAGACCGCGCGGGAGCTGGAAGCCGAGCTCGGCAAGCCGGTGACCTCGTCCAACCACGCCATGGCCTGGCATTCCTTGCGCCTCGCCGGAATCAGCGAGCCGATGCCGCAATGGGGCCGGCTCTACACGGTCTAGTACCGCGACAGCAGGAACGGGGTGTCGTCGATCTCGGGCTGCTTGCCGAGCATGCGGTCGACCACCAGGCGGCTGGAGCCGCAGGCCATGGTCCAGCCGATATGGCCATGGCCGGTGTTGAGCCAGAGATTGGCGATACCGCTCGGCCCCATGATCGGCGGGCCGTCGGGTGTCATCGGCCGCAAGCAGGCCCAGTAGTCCGGACGGTCGAAGGCGGCGGCGCGCGGGAAGAGCTCGCGGGCGACCTTCAACATGTGGACGAAATCGCCCGGGCCGAAGCTGGTGTCGTAGCCGGCGAAATCCGCGGTCGCGGTCAGGCGCAGCCGATCGCCAAGCCGCGCGAAGGCGACGAGGTTGGCTTCATCGACACCGAAATGCGCCGGCGCGCTCTCGGGATCGGCGATCGGCAGGGTGACGGAATAGCCCTTCACCGGGTAGATCGGCATCTTCAAGCCGATGGGTTTGGTGAGCAGCGGGCTGTAGCTGCCGAGCGCCAGCACGTAGGCATCGCCGGTGATCCGGCCGTGATCGGTCTCGACCCCGGTGATGCGGTCGCCCTTGCGCTCGATCTTGGTGATGGCCGCGCCGAGCTTGAAGACGACGCCGCGCTTCTTGCAGGACTCGGCGAGGGCGACGGTGAATTTGCGCGCATCGCCGGATTCGTCGTAGGGCGTGTGGATGGCGCCGGCGAAGCGGCCCTTCACATGCGCCAGCGACGGCTCGAAGCCCGTCAGCTCCTCGGCCTCTAGCGTTTTCGCCTCGACCCCTTCATCGGCCAGCAGCTTGAAGTTCGCCTTGCCGGCGCGGAAGTGATCGGGATCGCGGTAGAGATAGAGCGCACCGGATTGCGAGCGGTCCCAGGCGATGCCGGTCTCCGCCGTCACCGCGGCGGTCTCGGCCAGGCTGTAGGAGCAAAGCCGGACCTTGATCACGGTGTTGGCGCGGTTCTTCTCCGCCCTGCAGTTGGCCAGGAACTTCAGGCCCCAGGCCCACATGCCGGGATCGAATTTGAGCCGCCAGCGGAGCGCAGTGTCGCTGCGCCAGAGCGACTTCAGCAGGATCATCGGCGCCCGCGGGCTGGCCCAGGCATAGGCATGGCCCGGCGTCAGCAGGCCGGCATTGGCGAAAGAGGTCTCGCGGGCCGGCTCCTTCTGCCGGTCGATCACCGTGACCTGATGGCCTTCGCGCGCGAGGTAATGGGCGGTGGTGACGCCGAGCAGGCCGGCACCGAGGACGACGACATGCATGCTGAGACCTTGGGGGACTTCCGGGAACCAATGGACTTGTTGACGGCTTCATAAGCTTGCCATAATTCGGGGCGATTGAATATGCGGGGCAGGCCATTGGAGCGTTCGACGATGAACATGAAACTTCCGACTGCAACCGCGATTCTGCTGGCGACGCTGTTCCTATCGGGCGAGGCGGCGCTGGCGCAGTCCGCGAGCACGCCGCTCTCGGTGCCGGAGATCCAGCAATGCCTCTGCCTGCAGCCCAAGCTGCAGCCGTTGCAGGATGCATGGCTGGAGAAGCAGCGTGCCTATGACGAGCAGCAGGCGCAGCTCGCCACGGTGGACAAGGAGGTGCTCGCCCAGCGCCAGAAGCTCGACCCCAACGACCTGGTCGGGCAGCAGGTCTTGAAGGATCTGCTGGCCCAGCAGCAAGGGCTGCGCGATGCGATCAGCGCGCGCTATCTGCCGGAGGTCAACCAGGCGCGCGGGGCCTATAACGCGGCGGTGTCGCAGTATAATGGGCTCTGCACCCGGCCGCGCTACTCCGGCGATGAAGCCGCGGCGCGGGCGACGCCCTTGGCCTGCCCGGCGCCGTAGTTCAGGCCTCTTTAGACCACTGGCATTTGAGGTTCATCTGGCCGGCGGTGTTCGCCACCGTGGCGAGGCAGGCCTCGGCCTTCTCTGCCGGCACGAAGATCGCCATGCGCAGCAGGAAGCGGGCGCCGCTGGCACCCTCGAGGCTCTCGGAATTGAGCCAGACGATGTTGGCGCCGAAGCCCGAGAATGCTTCCGAGAGGCGCGCAATCAAACCGGGACTGTCGTCGCCGGTGATCTCGATGCGATGGGTGATCCGGGCGCGCTCGTCATGGCTGCCGCGATAGCCGAACGGCGTCACGGTGAGCTTCGCGTCCTTCAGCTCGGGCAGCGACTTCAATTCGCGCTCGAGCTCCGCCAGCGACAGCCGGTCCGGCAGCTTTGCCAGCAAGGTGAGCTCCGCGCCGCCGCCCAGCACCGCGAAGGCGGTGTCGCCGAGATTGATCTCCAGGTCGTAGAGACGGCCGGTGACGCCGGCGACCAAACCCGGCCGGTCCTCGCAATGGATCGAGATCAGCGCGATCGACAAGGACGATGCGACCTTATGCTCAGACGACATTGGCTTCCTTGATCAGCGCGCCGTTGAGCACGCGATTGTAGGAAAGCCGGCTCAAGTCCAGCGTCCGGTACTGGCCGAACACGATCAGCTCGCTCAACGCGCGGCCGATCGCCGGGCTCTGCTGCAACCCATGCCCGGAAAAGCCGTTGGCGAAGAAGAAGTTCGGGACCTGCGGCGCCGGCCCGATCAGCACGTTCTGATCGAGCACGTTGTAGTCATAATGTCCGGCCCAGGCCCGGATCAGCTTGATCGCCTCGAACATCGGGACTCTGTGCGCAAGCGTCGGCCAGATCAATTCTTCAAAAGGACGATAATCGAGCTCGAAATCCAGGCAATCCGGGTCGTCCCAGTCCTCCGGCGAGACGCCGCAGATGAAGTTCGAGCCCTCGGGGCGGAACCAGACGCCGGAAGGATCGATGGTCAGCGGCATGGTCTCGTTCTCGACCTCTTCGCGGCAGTCGAAGACATAGACGTAACGCTTCCTGGGATGCACCGGCAGGTCGATCCCGGCATATCCGGCGATGGTGCGGGCATGGTAGCCGGCGGCGTTTACCACGGCGGCGCAGTCGATCCGGCCGCCTTCCTTCAGCTTCACCGCGGTGATCTTGGCGCCGGAGAAATCGAAGCCGACCGCCTCGTCCTGGATATAGGTGACGTCGAGCGACCGGGCTTTGCGCTTGAAAGCCTGCAGCAGCGAGTAGGGATCGATCCAGCCCTCGTTGGACGGGCCGAAGGTGGCGCCGGCGAGGTCGGCGGTGTTTATCCAGGGGAAGCGGCTCTCCAGCTCCTTCGGGGTCCAGAGCAGGGTGCCGGCGCCCTGCTCGTGCTGCAGGCGGTGGTTTGCGACCAGGGTCTTCAACCCGGCATGGGTCGCCAGGAACAGATAGCCGTTCTCATGGAAATTGATCGCCGGCTTGTCGTTGCCGACCGCGAGATGCTGCTCGATCGACTTGTAGAAAGAAGCGGCGAAGGCGGAGATCTGCACGTTCTCCGGGGTGGAGAATTGCTGGCGCACGCCGCCGGCCGAACGCGGCGTCGCCGCGTCGGTATAGGTGGAATCCTTCTCGATGACCGCGATCCTGCCGTCGAAGTCCGGCTGGCTCGCCAGGAAATAGGCGGTCGAGGATCCGATCACGCCGCCGCCGACGATGACGACGTCAAATGTGCCTTCAGTCATGGTCTAACCGTTATACTCCGCATCGAGCAGGCCTTTGACGCCCGGCTCGCAGACAAACAGGCTGCCCGAGAGCGGGGCCTCGCGCAGGACGTCCTCCGAGAGGCCGTCGCTGGCGCTGGTGATGAACAGCTGGTCCATGCGCGGGCCGCCGAAGCAGACCGAGGTCGGCCGCGGCACCGGCACCTTCAGCACCCGGTCGATGTCGCCGTTCTGGGCATAGCGCGTGACGCTCCAGCCATCCCAGTTGCAGCACCAGAGATAGCCCTCGGAATCGACCGTCATGCCGTCGGGGTATCCCGCATCCGGGCTGCAGCGCACGAAGCTCTTGCGCTCGCCGATCAGGCCGGTGTCGAGGTCGACGTTGTAGCAGTAAATCTCCTGGGCGAAGCTGTCGGTGAAGTAGGCGGTGCGCCCGTCGGGCGAGAAGGCGGGCCCGTTGGAGCAGATGATGCCGCTGTCGATCCGGCGGATCCGGCGCTGGCCCTGGCCCTCGATCACATAGAGGCTGCCGCTCTGGCGGGTCTCGCCGATATCCGCGGTGCCGCTCCAGAGCCGGCCCTTGGGATCGCATTTCGCATCGTTGAAAGCGTTGCCGGCATCCGATTCCGGCTGGACCAGCAGGTTGCGGTGCCCTGTGTTGCTGAGGTCATGCACGCCCTCGGCATCCACCACGATCATGCGGCCGTCTCTCGCGAACACCATGCCGCCGATGGTCTTGCCGAGCGCCGCCGGGACCTGCCGGTTTTGTCGGGTGATGACGTCGAAGCAGTAGATCGCCGGCGCCTTCAGATCGATCCAATAGAGGGAGTTCTCCCGCGGCCGCCAGATCGGCCCCTCGCCCAGGACCGCCCGCTTCTCCAATAGACATCGCACTTCGGTCATGGGAGCCCCCTCCGTCCCCGAAAAAATGATGCCTTTTCAAGGATTTGGTCTCGGGCGGATAACCTTTGACCTTGTCCTGGAATAAGGCAACTCTAAATAACAGAGGGAGGGAGTGAGCAGGATGAGCAGAGCTTTCGTCAAGGAAAACGAAGATCAGGTCCCGGAATTGCCGGAGCGGCCGCAAAGCCCGCATCCGAACTTCGTGACCCCCCGCGGCTTGGCGCTGCTGAAACAGCAGCTGGCCGAGCTCGAGGATTCCAAGCATCGCCACCAGACCGAGCGGGACCTGCTCGACAAGGAGGCGCTGCAGGTGATCGAGCGCGACCTGCGTTATGTACAGGAGCGCCTGACCCGCGCCATTCCCGTCGACTACGACCAGCAGCCGAAGGACCAGGTCGATTTCGGCGCCATCGTCGAGACCGAGGACGAGAACGGCAAGAAGCGCAAGTTCGAGATCGTCGGCGAGGACGAGGCCGATCCCACGGTCGGGAAGCTCTCCTGGGTCTCGCCGCTCGCCTTGGCGCTCAAGGACGCCAAGACCGGCGACAGCGTGATCTGGAAACGCCCGGCCGGCGACCTGGAGTTGGAGATTCTCTCGATTCGCTATCCGGCCGGATAGTCGCGACACCCGGAGCGTCGGTACGGCGCAACCCGACGGCGCCGGTCGGATTGATGCCGAGTGTGAATCGCCACAAACTGCAGCCATGGCGAAGGCCCAGAAGAAAACCAAGGTGAAGAAGGCCGGTTCGGCCAGGAAGAAGGTTGCGAAGCGGCCGGTCGCGCGCGGCGCGGCTGCGCGCCTGCCGCGACATCGCCAATACGGCGCCCTGGCGCTGCGCGTCGGCTCGCGGGACCAGCTCGAGGTGCTGCTGCTGACCTCGCGCGGGACCGGACGATGGGTCATCCCGAAGGGCTGGCCGATGCGCAACCGCACCCCGGCCGGCACCGCGCGGCGCGAAGCCTTCGAGGAAGCCGGCGTCAAGGGCGAGCTCTGGTCCAAGAAGCCGATCGGCAGCTTCCGCTACATGAAGCGCGACGAGAATTTCACCGGCGAGATCCTGGTCCAGGTCTTCGTGCTGGGGGTCGAGCAGCAGAAGAAGAACTGGCCGGAGAAGGACCAGCGGCGAGCCCGCTGGTATTCGCTCCGGCAAGCGGCGGCGCTGGTCAAGGAGCGCGAGCTGGCGCGGTTGCTGCGGAACATCCCCAGGCTGCTGTTCGGCCCGAAGGCGGTGCGCGCCCGCCGGAAGAAGTGACGCCCGCCAATTTCCAGGTTGTGAACCACTCGCCAATAGCGGTATGGTTTTGGCCTGGAAATGGTTCCGCCAAGGGGTTGCCCCAGTGACGGTTCTGCTGCCGAAACCACGCTTCCGCGAGCCTGGACTGCCGCGCCTCGATCCCGGCGTGGAACGCTATCGCCTGGCCGGGCTGGGCGGGCTGATCCTGCATCTTGCCGCCGGCGACCGGGTCGAGATCGTCGATCGCGAGGGCCGCCAAAGTTGTGCCATCGCCGCCTTCGGAACCGGCGGACGAGCCGATCCGGCGGCGCTCGGGCTGAAGGCCGACGGCGATGCGGCGGGCATCAACCGGCTGCTCCAGGGTCAGGGCGAGAACGGCGCGGAGATCGCGCGCGCCCTGCGCGCACGCGGCATCCCGCGCGGTGTCGACAAGGCGGCGGTCCTGCTCGGCGGCGGTCGGCCCGGCGACAGCGCTTCGCTCAAGGCTGAGCGCGATGTCGACGTCGTGCTGCATGCGCCGGGGCCGGAACGGCTGGGCGAGGGCGAGCTGCCGGCGACCGATCTTTCTATCATCGTGCATCGCGCCCGCATCCTCGGCAGCGGCGACCTGCCGCTGCCGGAGCCTCTGGGTGACGTCGTCGCCGAGTTCAGGGTCAACCGTTGCACCGCGCTCTCCTACGAGGTCAAGGAAGGCCAGTTCATCCAGGTGATCGACGTCGCCGGACGGCAATGCTCGGATTTCCTGGCCTTCGATGCGCGGCGGCTGCAGCAGGGCCAAGAGCGCGGCCTCGACATGACGACGACGCGCACCTTACTGGGCATGATCTATCCGGGCCCGGGCCTCGCCTCGAAATTCTTCGATGTCGACATGCAGCCGCTGGTCGAGGTGGTGCGCGACACCGTCGGGCGGCATGACACCTTCGGCCTCGCCTGCACCAGCCGCTTCTACGAGGATGCCGGCTATCCGGGCCATCCCAGCTGCTCCGACAACTTCAACAAGGTGCTGGAAGGCTACGGCCTCGCGACGCGGCCGGGCTGGCAGGCGGTCAACCTCTTCTACAACACCGGCATCAGCGCGCAGAACGCGATTTTCCTGGACGATCCCTGGTCGCGGCCCGGCGACTACGTGCTGATGAAGGCGATGAAGGACCTGGTCTGCGGCTCCTCGGCCTGTCCCGACGACATCGACGCGACCAATGCCTGGAATCCGACCGACATCCATGTCCGCATCTACGCGGCGACCAACAGCTTCTCAAGAGCGGTGGCCTTTCGCATGACACCCGATGCCGAACCGAGACTGACGCGCGAGAGCGGCTTCTACCCGCGCATGTCGGAACTCACCCGCAACTTCACCGAATACCGCGGTTTCTGGCTGCCGAACCGCTTCAACAACGCCGGACCGGTCGCCGAATACTGGGCCGCGCGCGAGAAAGCCGCGGTGATGGATCTTTCTCCATTGAGAAAGTTCGAGGTGCTGGGCGCCGATGCCGAGGACCTGCTGCAAGCCGCCTGCACCCGCAACATCCGCAAGCTCTCCGACGGCCAGGTGGTCTACACCGCGATGTGCTACGACCATGGCGGCATGCTGGACGATGCGACGGTGTTCCGTTTGGGCACCGACCGCTATCGCCTGATCGGCGGCGACGAATATGACGGCGTCTGGCTGCGCGAGCTGGCGGAGCGCCGCGGCCTGAAACAGGTCTGGGTCAAGTCCTCGACCGACCAGCTGCACAACATCGCGGTCCAGGGCCCGAAGAGCCGCGACATCCTGAAGGAGATCATCTGGACTCCGCCTGCGAGAGCGCGGGTCGATGAGATCCAGTGGTTCAACTTCACCGTGGGGCGGATCGGCGATTACAACGGCGTCGCCGTCGTGGTCTCGCGCACCGGCTACTCCGGCGAACTCGGCTACGAGATCTTCTGCCATCCGAAGGACGCGACGGCGGTCTGGGACGCGGTGATGAAGGCGGGGGAGCCGCATGGCCTGCAGCCGCTCGGTCTCGAAGCCCTCGACATGCTGCGGATCGAGGCCGGCCTGGTCTTCGCCAACTACGAGTTCAACGACCAGGTCGATCCCTTCGAAGCCGGCATCGGCTTCACCGTGGCCTTGAAGGGCAACGAAGACTTCGTCGGCCGCGAGGCGCTGCTGAAGCGCAAGGAGCATCCGCAGCGGCAATTGGTCGGCCTGGAGATCGAGGGCAAGGAGCCGGTCGGCCATGGCGCCTGCGTGCACCAGGGCCGGGCGCAGGTCGGCGTCGTCACCAGCGGCTGCCGCTCGCCGCTGCTGCAGAAGAACATCGCGCTCTGTCGGATGGATATCAGCGCCGCCGCGATCGGCACCGAGGTCGAGATCGGCAAGATCGACGGCCAGCAGAAGCGGTTGCCCGCCAGGGTCGTGCGCTTCCCCTTCTACGACCCGGACAAGCTGAAGCCGCGCAGCTGACCCGAACCCGGATGGGTTCTACGCCGCGCGCACCGTACGCGCCGCATTCGGTCAAGGTTGCGACGCGACCCGATCCGATCCGCGCACCTTTACGGCCTCGGCGCTTTTCGAGCTGCGAAAACCGAGTTAAGCCTCTGGCGATGCATGCCTTTGTCCATCAGAGAGCGCGAACTCATTCTTCGCCCCGTAAAGGCTGGGTAAAGGTTGCGGTGCGGCAGAGCGGCGCGGTCTCGATCTGGCGCCGCTTTCTGCATGAGATTCACGATGTCAAACAGCAAGGCGATCATATCACAACCATCGCGCGCCGTCCCGTCCGGCATCAGGAATTGGTGCATTGTCGCGCAGGCGTCGATCTGGAACAGCGACCAGAATTCCGCCGTGACGACCTTATTCCATAACGGCGCCCGCCTTGGCGGGGTCGAAGCCGTCGGGCCAACGGGCGAGCAATGCGCAGCTGAACGGCATGGCGGTCCCAGTGAGTGTGTCTGCCGGTTAACCCTGGGACGCGGCTTTGAAAGGCAGGCAGGCGTTACTTCTCCCGCGGCTCTTTGAGATCGGTGTATTCCGATGGCGCCGTCGTGCGGGCGCGTTGTGCGTCGCGCGCCAAGGCGCGGGCGGCGATCTCGACCTCCTGCTGGATCGCGCGGTCCCGGTCGAGCTCGCCGTGGTTGGTGGCGTAAGGCTGCCAATAGCCGATATAGCGCTCGAGATGCGCCACGTCGCGCGCCCGCATCAGCTCCATCGAGCTCAGCCAGTCGGAGAGCGCGCGCCGCACCTCGGTGACACCCTCGGCGTCGCCGTGCACGATCACCGAGTAGACCCGGCCGGCCAGATGGCGCGGGTAGTCCCAGCCTGCGAGCTCGATCTTCTTCGCGGCCGCCGCATCCTTGCCGTGGGTCCGGGTCGGGTCGGCATTGCCGCCATCGGCGCAGACCAGGCGATCGATCATCAACTTCAGGGCGGAGGAGGCGTGGTACCAGTTGACCGGCGTCACGATCATGACGCCGTGCGCCGCGACCCACATCGGGTAGATCGCGTTCATCCAGTCCTGGGTCTGGCCGAGTGCGTGATTCGGATAACAGGAGCAGGGCCAGTGGCAGAGCGGCGCCGCGGTCGAGAAGCAGGTCTTGCAGGGGTAGATCTTGCGCCCGTATTCCGAGGAAAGGCGCGAGAGGTCGAGGAGCTCGACTTCGGTTCCCTCGGCTACGGCCGCCGCAGAGGCGATCTCGACCAGACGCCAGGTCTTCGACATCTCGCCGGGGCACGTATGCTCGCTGCGCGAGGCGCCGTTGATCACCAGCAGCCGGGTCTGCGCGGCGGGATCGTCATGCCGGGCCTGCGCCGCGGCGATCGCGTCGCGCGCATCGAGCCAGTCCTGGGCGAGATCGTATTCGGGATCGGCGAAGGCCGGGCCCGCCTTGCGCGTGATCGGCGCCTTGCGTCCCTGGTGATAGGCCTCCCAGGCGACGGCGGCGACCTCGTCCAGCGCGCCGTCCAGGCGGCGGAAGGCCGGGTCGCGAAACTGCGTCAGGAAGCGTTGGGTGAACTCATCCCGGCCCAGTTTCGGGTCAGGCATGCCTTTGCGGGGTTGGGTGTCTCGTTCCGCCATCGGTCCTCCCGGGATAGCCCCTCGTCGGAGCAACCGGGGAGACGCAGCGCCGTTCCGTCTAGTGCGAGCGCTGGGATTGCAGCCATTGCAGCGCGCGGAGCGCGCTGGAGAACTGGCGGTGCTGGGTCCGCGGGAACAGGATCGATGTCACCTTCATCATCGCGGAGAACCAGGCGCTCTTTGTGACATAGGCGACCCGCGAGGCGCGCCCCGGCTCGCTGCCCCAGGGCGCCAGCTCCACGATCGCGTGGATGGTGGACCATTCGAAGCGGCCGGCGAAATCCGAGAGATCGACCAGGACCAGCATGTTCGGCCGGATCACGCCCTGGGCCAAGGCGTCCTGGAAGCAGCCGACGATGCCTTCATCCAGGGCGTCGCCGGCGACCTCGATGCGCAGGATCTCGCCCTCGACGTGGAGCGTCACGCGGCTGACGGCGTTGCCGCAGGAAAAAACGCGGACCGGCGCGGCCGCCTGCGGCGCGATTTCACCTTCGCTCTGCAAATTGATGGCTCCGCCCCTGACCAGCGAACACGGCTCGAATATAGGATTATGCCGTTCGGCGAGTGTGAACCGGCGTGGACTCCGCCGCAACCGGTTATTTCTTCTTCGCGACTTCCAGGGTCGTCTGCAAGTCTCTGGTCAGATGGGTGATCTTCTCGGCGCTCTCGCCGGTCGTGGCGGCCAGCGTCTTGATCTCCTGCGCGACCACGGCGAAGCCGCGGCCCATGTCACCGGCGCGGGTCGCCTCGATCCGGGCGTTCAGGGCCAGCATCTTCAGGGCGCCCAGCACCTTCAGGATGTTGCCGGTGCTGACGACGATCTGCTTGCTGACTTCGCCCAAGTGGTCGACCACTTGCCGGTTCTGCACTTCGAGCCCCTTGCGGTCGGCGATCGAGACGATGCAGCCTTCGAGGAACCTGAGCTCGCCGTTCTCGTCGAATACGCCGCCGCCGATCTCGTTGATCCAGACCGGCTTGCCGGCCCGGCTGACCAGGCGATAGTCGATGTCCCAGTTGGTCTTGCTCTCGAGTGCCGCGCCCACGGCCTTGTCCACCACCGAGAGATCGTCGGGATGGCAGATCGAGGTGAAGGCGCGCACGCGGTTGCCGATGAAGTCGCCGGCCGGATACTCGGTCAGCGGCGTGATGCCGTCGGTCATGTAGAGCATGGTGTAGGAGGCGTCGTTCTGGCAGCGGTACAGGAAGCCGTTCATGCGCCGCGTGATCGAGAGCAGCGCACCGAGTTCCGCTTCCGCCTGCGAGGTCTCCACGGCCGTTTCCGGTGAGACAAAATTCATAGGCCCAACGCCTCCGCTGAATGCGTACCCAGCCGCCTGTGCAGCCCAATGGCTTGAAACCAGCGTGAATCTAGAGAGGCTCGATTAATAAAACCTTGAGGCGCATCACGCCGGAGATCACGTTCCGGCGGTTGCAGGCGGCGCCAGCCGCCTGCTTCCGTCATTTCACAGATGTCACTTCGCGGCCGTCATCTTGCCGGCGGGCGTCCCGGATTCGTTCAGATAGCTCTCGAGCGAGTCATCCATCGCCTTCAGCCAGGGCGTGTGGTGCTTGGGCGACATCCGCCCGGTCATGATCGACTTATAGGCATTGTCGCGGAAGCCCATGATGTTCTCGGCCTTGTGGTGCTCCCATTCCATGAAGGTCTTGTTCACCGCCTCGACGTCGAAGCTCGGATAGTCGGTGAGGTCGATCAGCTCCTTCACATAGTCGCCCTGGAACCAGATGCAGGCCTCGGCATCGGCGAGCGTCTCCTCGCGGGCGCGCCAGGCGGCGCTGTTCTTCTGCATCTCAGCGAGGGCCGGCAGCTTCTGGCGGCCCAGGATCACGTCGCGCGCGTACCAGGCCTGGGCGTCGAACATGTTGAAGGTATAGAACTGGTCCTGCATGCCGATGTAATGCAGCTTCGGGTTCGCCTCCCACACGACGCCGCGATAGAGATCGAGCGGCCACATCCGGTTCGCGGTCTTCAGCCGGAGCGAGTCCGGCAGGAACGGGAAGTGGTGCAGGTAGCCGGTGCACAGGATGATCGCATCGACCTCTTTCGACGTGCCGTCCTTGAAATAGGCGGTCTTGTTCTCGACCCGCTGCAGGAGGGGCTTCTCCTCCCAGTTGGCCGGCCATTTGAAACCCATCGGCTTCGAGCGATAGGAGCTGGTGATCGACTTCGCGCCGTATTTGTAGCATTGCGAGCCGACGTCCTCGGCCGAGTAGCTGCGGCCGATGATCAGGATGTCCTTGCCCTTGAACTCGACCGCGTCGCGGAAGTCGTGGCTGTGCAGGATGCGGCCGTTGAAGGTCTTGAAGCCGGGGAACTCCGGCACGTTGGGCACCGAGAAATGCCCGCTCGCGACCACGACATGGTCGAACTCTTCCGAAGTCAGCTTGTCGTTCTGCAGGTCATGGGCGGTGACGGTGAAGCGGCCGGTCTTCTCGCTGTAGTCGACCTCGCGCACCGGGGTGCGGAAGCGGACCCAGCCGCGCACGCCCGCCTTCTCGACCCGGCCCTTGATGTAGTCCCAGAGCACGGCGCGCGGCGGATAGGAGGCGATCGGCCGGCCGAAATGCTCGTCGAAGGTATAGTCCGCGAACTCCAGGCACTCCTTCGGCCCGTTGGACCAGAGATAGCGATACATGGAGCAGTGGACCGGCTCGCCGAACTCGTCGAGCCCGGTGCGCCAGGAGTAGTTCCAGAGGCCGCCCCAATCATCCTGCTTCTCGAAACAGACGACCTCCGGGATCTCCGCGCCCTTTGCGGCGGCGGAGGCGAAGGCACGCAGGACGGCGGTGCCCGATGGACCGGCACCGATGACGGCAACTCGCTTCTTCATGACGGCTCTCCCTGTATGCGTTCGTGACCGAAACGATACCGACCGGTTTCGTTGGCCCTCTGGAACTGCCCCTGGGCGGGAGAGGGCGACCGCTCTGGCGGCGCTCGGCCTAAGCCTTGAAAAAACAGTATCGGAGCAAAGCCGCGTTGTCCATGCGGATAAGGCCCAAAGCTGGGCAATTTCCGACCAATTCTCTACCGATTAGCAGACTACGGGTGCACTTTGCCGTAGTTGCCGCGGAAGTAGAGCAGCGGCTGGCCGGCGGGGTCGTGGATGAAACGGAGCACCCGCCCCACGAAGATCAGGTGATCGCCGCCGTCATGGACCGCATGGGTCGCGCAGTCGAACACGGCGAGCGCATGCGAGAAGATCGGGGCGCCGCTTTCCCAGGTCTCGAAGGCGAGGCCTTGCCACTTGTCGGTCACGGCCTGGGCGAAGACCTGGGAAATATCCTGCTGGTCGTCGCGCAGCACGTTGATCGCGAAGTTGCCGGCTTCTTCGAAGGAACGCAGGCTGTAGGCCTGGCGGTTCAGGCTGAACAACACCAGCGGCGGGTCGAGCGAGACCGAGTTGAAGGAGTTGGCGGTGAGGCCGAGCGGCTCTCCCGATCGGCTGCGCGCGGTCACGATGGTGACGCCGGTAGCGAAATTACCGAGGGCGTTGCGGAACTCGCGGGAGTCGAAGGCCATTCACCGGCTCTGCTGGGCGTCGATCAATCGGGTGGAATCGGCGGCGATGTTAGCCGGTTCGCCGCCAGAGCGCCAAGCATGATGGACTTGCGACACAGACTAGCGGCGCTTGCCGTGCTTAACGGCAAACGCCGCTTCAAGCTGTGACAGGATCAGTGATCGTCGCGGTGCGAGCCGTGATCGCGGCGCGGGCCGCCACCACCGCCCCCGAAGGGCCGGCGGTTGGTTGCGCGCGGCGTCGCCGTGCTGGTGTCCAGCGTGATCACTCTCAGAACCTGGATCCCCTTGCGACCCTGCCCGACCTGGCAATGGATCGTGGAGCCTTCCGGCGCGTCCTGAAGGCCGGCCTCCTTCAGCGCGGAGATGTGCAGGAACACATCAGGTGCGCCGTCCGCCGGCGAAACAAAGCCAAAGCCCTTTTCCGGATTGAACCATTTGATCCGCCCCCGGAGCTCAGTACCACCCTGTTGGTCGTTCATTGTATTCACTCTACTCCCTGTCGATCCTCAGGCGCCTTCAGCATTGGCCCGATTTTTGTTCCGTTCGCCGAATGTGGAGTTGCCACAGGTCAGCATGGGCGTCGATCCGCGGAAAAGCAAGGGTCGGTTGACTTACGCAAATGGAACCCGACGCGCTTACACCCGGAGTTCAGTGCCGGCTGCGCAGAACCTGCGGCCTATCGATAGTCCGGATAACACTCAATAGTTTGATGTGGAAACCAGCGCAGCGAACCAGGGCTAGTAGGAGGCGCGTCCAGCGTTGATCCGGAATGATGCTAAGATCGCGGCGGGGCATTTAACTTTCCGCCGGACCAGGGCATGGCAAAGACGCAGGACTTCGAACGCCGCCGCGCCTCCTCCCAAAGGAGGTGGGGCCAAAGGAGGTTGGCAGCCATGGTCTTTGCCGGCCTGGCCGGCCTGCTGCTGACGCCGACGGCCGCGGCCGAGGAAAGCCAGTACCAGAAGGCGCGCCGCGAGCATCCGGACTTGTTCAAGCTCTATTACGATGAAACCGTGATGGCCTATTGCGGCCTGCTGACCCCGGAATCCGAGGCCGGGTTCCGGCTGGAGCGCGATGCGCTGCTGCTGGCGGATCCCGTGGAGGCGGAGGCGCTGCGCACGCTCCGCGTTGCCAGCGACATGGCCGCCGACTATGCCTATCAGGACTACGGGCTCAACGGGCAGAAGCGCTGGTGCAAGAGCGAAGGGCTGGAAGCCTATAATCGCTTCGTCGGCCGCTATCGCGCGCAGGCACCCCAACCCGGACCTGAGATCCAGAGCGAATAGAAGACCATGTGGACCGCGTTTCTCATCGTCGTCATCGGCCTCTATCTCGGCCTGCTGCTGCTGCTCTTCGTGAAGCAGCGCGGCATCGTGTTCCGGCCGGATCCGACCCTGGCCGATCTCGCCGAGGCCGGGCTGGGGGAGCAGATGCGCGAGGTCGCGATCACGACGCGCGACGGGCTGACGCTCACCTCCTGGTGGGCGCCGCCGCTCCGCCCCGATCGCCGGGTCATCGTCTATCTGCACGGCAATGCCGGGCATCGCGGCGGGCGGGCCGACCGGGTCCGCGACTATCTCGCCGCGGGCTATGGCGTGCTGCTGGTCGGCTATCGCGGCTATGGCGGCAACCCCGGCCAGCCGACCGAGGCCGGGCTCTACGCGGACGCGCGCGCCAATCTCGCCTTCCTCGCGCAAGAGAAGGTGCGCCCCGAACAGACGGTGCTGCTCGGCGAATCTCTCGGCACCGCGGTCGCGATCCAGATGGCGACCGAGTTTCCGGTCCTGGCGCTGGTCCTCGAAGCGCCCCTGGCCTCAGTGCTGCATTCGGCGCGGGCGCGCTATCCGCTGTTTGCCTTCGACTTCCTGGTGCGCGACAAATTCAACTCGGTCGCCAAGATCGGCAAGGTGAAGGTGCCGCTGCTGCTGATCCACGGCGAGAAGGACAAGACCACGGCGGTGCGCTTCGGCCGCATGGTCTACGACGCCGCCAACGAGCCCAAGCGCGCGCATTTCATCGCCGAGGCCGGGCATACCGACCTGATGGACCACGGTTTCGCGAAAGCGGTGACGGATTTTCTCGACGAACTGCAGGCGGGCGATCAGACTGTATCCCTCGTGAAAGCTTCTTGAGGGCGGATGGTCAGATGATCAGGACAGCCTTGTCGCTTGCTTTTGCAATCTTGGTTGTCGAGATCCCTGTGGCTTCGGCGGACACATATCCGGATTCCTTCGCCGACTATCTCAATGCACGCGGCCTCTATTTCGCCTTCCTTTCTCGCGCGGAAGAGACCTACTGGGTCAGAACGTCGGCCGGCGACATCGTCCTCAGAATGCCGCACGCCGTCGCTCCGAAGATTTCGGTCGTCCCTGCTGAAGGGCAGCCATCGGATTCCGAGGTTGCGGGAATTCGGTCCAACGTGGAATTGGCGCTGTCCTCTGCCCTCGACCGCCTCGGTGTGCGCCGATGTTCGAGCGATCAGGCATCATGCATTCCCTTCGCCTTGCAGATCGGATTCTCGATCCGGCATGACGACGTCATCTACATGCCGAATCTGCGCGACTCAACTGGGCGCCAGATAGCCAGCTTTGCTACGAGACTCTTGGGAAGTGAGGATCGGTCCTACCGTATGGGATGTGGCTCCAATGCCGAGATATCGGCGAGGGGCGACGTCGTGCACCTGGATGCTGCGTTCACATTCGAAGTTGCTGCGTCCGATACGCCTCCGTCGAACGTATCTTTGACGCATCTGATGACGCCGCTGACCTTTGCGATGGAGGAATGCATGCTCGAGTTGCTGGGCGTCCCAATTCCGGAGGATCTTCCGAGACAGGATATCGCATACTACGTCGCTCGCAGCCTCGAGACTTTGTATAAGGCGGAATCCCATTTGACGCAGGACCAGACAGCCACCGACGTTCCCGGGCTGGTCATGACCATGCGCTGCGGAAGGCGCTCGGCAAGGAGCCGGTCATCGGCAGTGAGTGATGCCGCGGTTTATTCCGCGCTGCGCGCCTTGACGGCTTCGCCGGCGATGCTGGACATCACCTGATCGGCGGTCAGCGGCCGGGCGAAGCGGTAGCCCTGGCCGTAGATGCAGTGCAGCGCCCGCAAAGCTTCCGCCTGTTCCTTGGTCTCGATGCCTTCGGCGACCACCTTCAGATCCAAACCTTCGGCCAGGCCGACGATCGCCTTCACCACCGCCATGCTGCGGTGGTCGATGATCATGGTCTCGACGAAGCTCTTGTCGATCTTGAGCTCGTCCACGGGAAGGCGGTGCAGGTAGCCGAGGCTGGAATAGCCGGTGCCGAAATCGTCGATCGAGACCCGGAAGCCCAGCTGCTTGCAGCGTTTGATCCAGATGATGGCGCCTTCGGTGTCGTCGATCAGCACGCTTTCGGTGAGCTCGATCTTGATCTGCTTCGGCTTCAGTCCGTAGGCCTCGGCGCCGGCGGCGAGATCGTCGAGGAACTGCGGGTCGTGCAGGTAATGCTTGGTGACGTTGACCGCGACGAAGAGATCGCGCGCCGGGCCGAAGGCGCGCTGGAAGGTGGCGAAGTTCTTGACCGCGGCGCCGACTACCCAATGGCCGATCGCGACCATCAAGCCGGCCTCCTCGGCGAGCTTCAGGAACTGGTCGGGGCCGACCGCGCCGCGCAGCGGGCTGTTCCAGCGGATCAGCGCCTCGAAGCCGGCCAGGGTCTCGTCGGCGAGATAGACCAGCGGCTGGAAATAGAGCTCGAACTCGTCCTTCGCCAAAGCCTGCTTCAACTCGTTCTCGAGCCGGAGCTTGGCGACCGCGCGGCTGTGGCTGTCTGGGCCGGTGGCAAAGACGTCCAGCGACGGCATGCCGGTGTCGCTCCAGCCGGTGATGTTGCGCGCGTCGCCGCGATAGGAGCGCAGCACCGAGCGCAGCAGCAGCGCCACGATCTCGTCGCCGGAATTGACCCGGTGGCGGATCTGCTCCTGGCTGATCAGGATCAGCTCGCATTCGGTGACGGCGATGGCATTGGCCGAGCGGGCGAAGCCGTCGAGCGCCGCCAGCTCGCCGAACAGCTCGCCGGGGCCGAGCACCGCGATGGGCACGCGCTGCTCGCCGCTGCCGGAGGAAATCTCGACCTGGCCGCGCTCGATGATGAAGGCGTAGTCGCCGAGCTCACCTTCATGGAAGATCTGGGCGCCGGCCGGATAGACGCGGCGGAAGACGCCTTCGGTCATGGCGCCGCCGCCGGTTTCGGAGATTGTCCACTCATGCCCCGGACTATAGGCCGCCCGCGGGGATCTGCGCCATCAAAAGGCCGCGTCCAGGGCCTTGCCCAGGGCCTCGAAGGGCAGCAGCACGCAATCCCGCCGGCTTTTCGCGGCATGGACCGGGGTGAACACCCGCAAGCCCGCGAACCGCTCGGGCACCGCGGTGCCGTCCTTCATCAGGGCCTTGGCCGCCAGGGCCATCTCCCGCAGCTCGGCCGGGCTCCGGTTCTGGCCGAAGGCGGCGATGGTCGCGGCCGCGGCGGCGCAGAGCAGGCAGCCCTTCACCTCGTGACCGATCGCCTTGACCTTGCCGTCGCTCTTCTCGAGATCCAGCGTCACCCGGTCGCCGCAGAGCGGGTTATCGACCGTGATGCTGGCCGCCGCCGCGGCGATGCGGCCCTCGCCGAAGGCCTCGCGCGCCCGCGCGACCAACTCGGTGTGGTAGAGATCGGAATTCATGACACGGCTTTCGCCAGCAGCTGGTCGTAAGCTTCCGGCGTGTCGACATCGGTGAAGACCGCGGCGTCATCGACGCTGAGCTCGGCGACCTGGTCGTCATGCGCGCCGATCAGGTGCCGCGCGCCGACATCGCCTTCCAGCGCCAGCATCTCCTCGAAATAGCGGCGGTCGAACAGCACCGGATTGCCGCGCTTGCCTTCGACCGTGGGGACCACGATGCTGCGGCCTTCCAGCGGATTGTAGGCGGCGACCAGGCGCCGGATCAACGGCGCCGAGACCTGCGGCATGTCGCCGAGCATCACCAGCGCCGCCTCGGTCTTCGGCCCGAGCGCGCGGATGCCGGCCTTCAAGGAGGCACTCATGCCGAGCTTGTGCTCGCGCGCCTCCACCACCTTGACCGCACGGTCGCCCAGCGCCTCGCGCACCTTGGCCGCCTGATGGCCGCTCACCACCACGATCTCGCTCAAGCCGGCGCCGAGCGCCTGGTCGACCGCATGGCAGAGGATCGGTTTGCCCTCGAGGTCGAGCAGCAGCTTGTTGCGGCCCATGCGGCTGGAGCGGCCGGCGGCGAGAATGACCGCGGCGACGTTCGGCTTGCCGGGCACGGCAGTCTCTTCCGGGCGCTTGTCGCGCGGCTGCGGCCGGCTCGGGATCTCGCCCAAGAGGCCGCCGACGCCCATGGCGGCGATGTCCGCATTGCCGACCGGGATGTCGGCCAGCAGGCGCTGCAGCACCCAGTCGAAGCCGTTGATCTTCGGCGAGCGGGCGCAGCCGGGCAGGCCGATGATCGGCTTGCCGTTCCGTTCGCCGAGCACCAGCAGGTTGCCGGGATCGACCGGCATGCCGAAGCGGGTGATCGTGCCGTCCGAAGCCTCGATCGCCGCCGGGATCACGTCATGGCGGTCGGCGATCGCCGAGGCGCCCATGACCAGGACCAGATCGGCATCCTCAGTCGCGTTGATCGCCGCGGTCAGCGCCGCGCTGTCATGCGGGACGCGGCTGTCGGTGACCGGGGGATTGCCGAAAGCGGCGAGCCGCTCGTTCATCACGCCCACGGCCTTGTCGAACAGGCTCGGCTTCATGCCGGGCAGCTGGGTCTGGATCAGCGCCACGCGCCGCGCGCGATAGGGCGAGAGGCGCAAGCTGTGGTTCTGCCGCGCCAGGGCGACGCAGCGTTCCAGGTCCGCGCGCTTCACCGCGAACGGGATGATCTTCACCGTCGCCACCATCTGCCCCGCGGTGACGGGTGAATAGGGCGCCAGGGTGGCGAGGGTGATGTCCTCGCTCACCTGGTTGATGCGATCGACCTGGGCGACATCGGGCAGGAACAGGCCGTCCGCCTCGGCGTAGAGATTGGCGCGGCCGGTGAAGGAGGGATCGAGCCGCAGATTCGCCGCGACCAGGGCCGTCGCCAGCTCGGCCGCGGCGCGGTCCTCCGGCACGTCGTCGGCTTCCAGCCGAACCACGGTGAGCCTGGTCAAGCCGGCGGCCTCAAGCCGTGCCACATCCTCAGCGTTCAACCGGCGGCCTTTCTTGAAGGCCTCGCCGTTGAAGCGCTGGGTATGCACCAGGATCGTGCCGGCGCAATCCGCAACGGGCAGGTCGTCGAAGATCATGCTCTTTGGCTTTGCCGGTTGCGGCGGGCGGCGGTCAATTGCGCGAGGACCGAGACCGCGATCTCCGCCGGCGACTTCGCACCGATGTCGAGGCCGGCCGGTCCGTGGATGCGCCCGAGATCGGCCTCGGTGAAGCCGGCCTTGGTCAGGCGGCCGAGCCTGGCGCCATGCGTCTTCTTGCTGCCGAGCGCGCCGATATAGAAGGCGGGCGATTTCAACGCAGCGCTCAAGGCCGGATCGTCCAGCTTCGGGTCATGGGTCAGGGTGACGACGGCGGTGCGCACATCGGGGCTGAGCTTCGCCATCGCCTCATCCGGCCATTCGCCGCTCAAGGTCACGCCGGGAAAGCGGTCCTCGGTCGCGAAGGCGCGGCGCGGATCGACCACGGTCACCGCATAGCCGGCCATCGCCGCCATCGGCGCCAGCGCCTGGGAGATGTGCACGGCGCCGATGATGATCAGGCGCGGCGCGGGGTTATGGACCTGGATGAAGCATTTCCGGCCGTCGAGCTCGGCCTCGGCATTGCGGTCCTCGCGGATCGCCAGCGCCACCTGCCCGGCGGCGGCCGGCGAGAGATTGAGCACCGGCGCCGGATGGCCTTCGGTGAAGAGATCCTGCGCGCCGCTCGAAAGATCGGTGACCAGCGCCACCTGCTGCTTACGCGCTTTCAGATCGAGCAGCTTCTCGACGGTCTCGATCTTCATGCTGCCTCAGTCCACCTTCTCGACGAAGACCTGCAGCTTGCCGCCGCAGGCCAGGCCCACTTCCCAGGCCTGTTCGTTGGTGATGCCGAAATCGAGCAGGCGCGGCTTGCCGTCGGCGATCACCTCCTGCGCCTCCTTGAACACCGCGCCCTCGATGCAGCCGCCGGAGACCGAGCCCAGCATCTTGCCGTCGGTCGAAACCACCAGCTGCGATCCCGCCGGGCGCGGCGAGGAGCCCCAAGTCGCGGTCACGGTGGCGAGGGCGACCCCCTTGCCTTCGCGGCGCCAAAGTGCGGCGGCTTCCAGCACTTCCTGTTCGTCCATCATGCTGCCCTCGTCTCTTTTGCGTTCGGCCGATCGCTGCGCATGGTCGCCTGGCCCAGCGCATCGGCCAGGCTCTGCATGCTGTCGAGATTATGGATCGCGCGGAAATCGTCAACGTGGCGGATCATCGCCTTGGCGCCCTGGCTCTGCGGCCGATAGGCGTCGTAGCGCAGCAGCGGGTTGAGCCAGATCAGCCGCCGGCAGGATTTCTGCAGCCGGATCATCTCGTCCTCCAGGCCCTCGACGCCTTCCCGGTCCAATCCGTCGGTGATCAGCAGCACCACCGCGCCCTGGCCCAGCACCCGCCGCGCCCATTTCACGTTGAAGTCGTGCAGGCAATGCCCGATCCGGGTGCCGCCCGACCAGTCCTTCACATGGGATCCCACCCGGTCCAGGGCAATGTCCACGTCGCGGTGCCGGAGATCGCGGGTGATGTTGGTCAGCCGGGTCCCGAACAGGAAGGTATGGACCCGGTCGCGGTCGTTGGTGATCGCATGCACGAAATGCAGCGCCATGCGCGAATAACGGCTCATCGAGCCCGAAATGTCGCAGAGGATCACCAGCGGCGGATGCCGGTATTTCGGCGATTTCAGCTTCAACGGAATGGCGCCGGCATTCCGGAGGCTGGCGCGCAAGGTGGCGCGCATGTCCACGCGCCGGCCGCGGGAATCCGCCGCAAAACGCCGGGTCGGCACCTCCATGATCGGCAGCCGGAGGCTAGCGATCGCCTTCTTGGTCTCGGCCAGCTCGGCGTTGGTCATCTTCTCGAAGTCCATCGCCTGCAGCATCTCGCGGTCGGAGAAGGTCATCGCCGCGTCGATCTCGACCTCCTCCTCGTCGGCCGGCATGTCGTCCATGCTGCCGGCGCGGTCGCCCTGCAGGGCCTCGGCGAGGCGGGCGGCGAGCTCCTCGCGCTCCTCCGCTTCGCCGGACTTGTCGTACTGGAATTGCGGCAGCAGCAGCGACATCATCCGCTGCAGGAATTGCGGATTCTTCCAGAAGATATGGAAAGCCTGGTCGAAGATGTCGCGCTGCTCGCGGCGCTGCACGAAGACCGCATGCAGGGTCCAGTAGAAATCGTCGCGCGTGCCGATGCCGGCGGCCTTCACCGCCTCGACGGCGTCGATCACCTTGCCCGGCCCGATCGGCAGGCCGGCGGCGCGTAAGGTCCGGGCGAACAGCAGGATGTTCTGGGCGAGCTTGCTGCGCCGAGGCGTTTCAGCGCTCATCAGTGCTGCAGCAGCTTGGCCGCCTTCTCGGCGGCGAGATCGGCGCGCACCTGTTCCAGGATCGCCGCGGCCTCGGTGCCGCGGATCCGCGCGATGTCGTCCTGGTATTTGAGCAGCGCGCCGAGGCTGCTGTCGATCGCCGGGCTGGTGAGCGCCACCTGGTCCAACTGCACCAGCGCATCGGTCCAGTCGATGGTCTCGGCGACACCCGGCAGCTTGAAGAGATCGCGCTTCCTGAGCTTCTGCACGAAGGCGACGACCTCCTGCGAGAGGTCGAGGCCGGCGCCCGGCACCTTGGTGCGCAGAATCGCCAGCTCGCGCTCGGCATCCGGATAGTCGACCCAGTAATAGAAGCAGCGCCGCTTCAGCGCGTCGTGGATCTCGCGGGTCCGGTTCGAGGTGATGACCACGATCGGTTTGGCGGCGGCTTTGACCGCGCCGATTTCCGGGATCGTCACCTGGAAGTCGGACAGCAGTTCGAGCAGGAAGGCCTCGAACGGCTCGTCGGTGCGGTCGAGCTCGTCGATCAGCAGCACCGGCGGGCCCTTGGGATCGGGCTCCAGGGCCTGCAGCAGCGGCCGCTTGATCAGGAAGCGCTCGGAGAAGATGTCTTCGGTGATCTTCTGCTTGTCGCCCTCATGCGCCGCTTCGGCGAGGCGGATCTCGATCATCTGCCGGGCGTAGTTCCATTCATAGACCGCGGAGGCGATGTCGAGGCCCTCATAGCACTGCAGCCGCACCAGGTTGCGGCCGAGGGTCTCGGCGAGGACCTTGGCGATCTCGGTCTTGCCGACGCCGGCCTCGCCTTCGAGGAACAGCGGGCGGCCGAGCTTCAGGGAAAGGAACACGGCCGTCGCCAGGCTGCGGTCGGCGACGTAGTTTCCGGCCTTCAGCAGGTCCTGGGCTTCATCGATGGAAGCGGGGATGGAGCCGGGCAGGGCGGCCATCTCAATTGCCTCGAATGCGGAAGGCTACTTCTGCACCCACTGGCCGGAGTTATCCATGTAGAACATACCCGGCTTCAGCTTCCGGATGGTAACTTCCGCGACGACAGCGCCGGCGGCCTCCACCGGAACGCCTCGCTCGCCGGCGATCTTCATATAGGACTTGCGGCGCTCGGCGTTGATGTCGGTGATCAACTGCTGGATATCGGGCGTTGGGTTCGGCGTGACGCTTGCGACATATCCGTCCGGCAATTCGCCGATCAAGCCGGCCGCGCGGGCTTGTTCGAGGCCATCGGCCTGAACACTCGCGAGAGGGAGTGCCAGGCACATCACCAAGACGGCGATCCCGGACTTGAGCCAAGTTGTCAGCGCGCTAAGGTTCCGCATTTGAGCCATCGATTCCGTCAACTCTGTCAGAACAGATCAGGGTTATTGTTCACCAGGTCTTCCGCGTCCTTCTCGACCTTGACCCGGACTTCCTGCTCAATCTTGACGTTGAGGTTGATCACGATCGGTTTATCGGGCGCCTCGACCTTCACGGTCGGGTTACAGGCCGAAAGCCCGGCGACGAACGACGCCAGAACCATGCCGGTCGCGATCCGAGAGGCGCTTTGCGCCGGTTTGCGAGAGGTTGGCACCCTAAGGCCCTTTATTGGTTTAACTGCTGCAGCCTCTCACGGATCATATCCGGCACTTGGTAGCCGGCCAAGCCCTTGCGCAGGGCCTCGTCCAGCCGGCCGGCGACCGAGAGATTAAACTCCACCGGGTAACCATTGTAAAAGCTGGGATTGCGCCCGGCGATGTGCAAGCCCAGTTCGGTATCGCCGGTCGCCTTGCGGTCCAAGTCGATCTCCAGCTTGTCGTAACGGAAGTCGGACAGGGCGGAGAGTGCCATCTTCACGCTGTCCCCGGCATTGGCCAAGGCCGCCGGCGCCTGTTCCTGGTTGTACTTGAGGGTGCCCGGCCCCCCGGCGGTCAACTTTGCATGATCAATAGCAAGACCGGCCGGGAACAGGGTGACCGGGATCTTGCCGGAGAGGACGCCCTCGCCGGTCAGGCCGGCGACGGCGAAGAGCTCGAACATGCTTCCGAGCGCGATCTTGTCCACGTTGAGCATGATCTGCTGGGCCGGCGCACCCAGCTTCAAGGTGACCGGGTCCAGGGTCACCTTGCCGCTCATCATCTCCAGTTCGCTTTGCTTGAGACTGAGGGTCTCACCGCCATCGATCTTGAAACGCACCAGCCCGTTGGTGAGCGGCAGGCCGACATCGGCAAGCTCGATCGAGACTTCCTGGTCGGCGGCGGTGGTGAGCGGCCAGGGTTTCTCGATCTCCACGACCGAGTTGAGGTTGCGCAGGGCGATCGGCCCGAGTTTTCCGGAGAGGTTCTTCAGTGTCACCGCCACCTTGGAGGTTACGCCGTTCTTGTCGATCAGGACCGGACCCTTGGCCGCGATCGTGCCGGCGATGTCGTCGGTGGTATGGGCGAGATCGGCCATCAGGTCCTTCGGCTGCAGCCCGCCCGGCGCGAAAGTGACTTCCGGCAGGTCGATGTCGAACTTGCCCTTGCCGGAGCCGAGATCGTAATTGCCCTTGGCGGTCATCGTCGCCTTTGCCGTCGGGATCCCGACCTTGGCGACGGCGGTGAGGTTGTTGCCGTCGAGCGTGGCCTTGCCGTCCAGATTGCCCGGGCCGATGCCGGACGGCCCGGTCCAGCTTGCGGCATTGAGGGTGATGTCGATCTTCCCGCCCTGGCTCTTCAGCGACGCGCTGACGTTCTTGGCATTGAGCGGCGGCTGGCTCGCGGTGACAGTGCCATTCTTGAGGTCGAGGCTGAATTTCGGCAGCCCATCAGGCCCTACAGTGAAGCCGAGCGTGCCGTTCGGCATGGCGACCTGCAGCGGCGCCGCCAGCGCCGGCGTGGTCAGCTCGAGCGCGGTCAGGCCAAGCGCCGCCGAGGCCGCGATCGGCGCCGTCTCGGTCGGATGGAAGGGCAGGGTGAACACGGTCTGGTCGTTCTTCCTGACCGTGATGGTCATCGGCTTGGTCAGCTTGGCCGAGGCGCCGAGCGCCGCCTGCGCGAACTTGATCGTACCGTCGCGGCTCAGCCGCACCTGCAGCGCGTCATCCGAGTATTGAATCTGCAGGCCGACATCGAGCGCCGGCGATTTCAGTTGCACCGCGTTGAGGTTCGCGGATTTGGTCTGCGCCTTCACGTCGAGCGTCGTTTGCACCAAGCCGTGCTCCGGATCGAGATTGGCCAGGCTCGAGCCTTGCAGCTGCAAGGCCAGGTCCTGCGACCAGCCGCCATTCGCCTTCATGGTGAAGCTGGGGATCTCGAGCCGGCGCTCCAGCAGCACCGCGCGGCCGCTGCCGTCGATGTTCATCGGCGCCGGCTGGGCGGGGAAGGAAAGGCCGCTGCCGTTGAAGGTCCAGTCGGCGGCCAGGAACAGCGCCCCTGTCGCGATGCGGATGCCGCTGGAATTTGGGTCGCCCGGCGGCGCTTTCAGCTGCGCGTTGAATTGCAGGGTGCCGGTGGTCGGCTGCGGCAGGCCGAGCAGGACCCAGATCGCCGATTCCGCGGTGAGATCGACGGTGACCTTACCCTTGGGCTGCGGCGCCTGGTCGCTCAGCGCCGCGTTCAGATCGACCCGCACCGCCGAGCGCTTGTAGGCTTCGGTCAGGGCGAACTGGCTGTAGATGATGCCCTGGTCGATGGTCGCCATGCCGTCGCCCGAAAGACTGCCCATCGGCGTCTCGAGGTTGAGAACGATCTTGTGGATGACGATCGAGGGCAACGGCGTCGGCGCGGCGCCGTCTTGCTTGGGCGCGGTCAATTCCCGCAGCATGGGATCAAGCTCGCCCAGCGTCAGCGTATGGCCGTCGTAGCGGGCGTTGATTTCGATCCGGCCGATCTCGACCCGCTGCAGCTGCATCGCCAGCGGCGCGTATTGCAGGCTGATGTCGGTTGCCTTGACCTCGCTGCCGCCGCCGAGGGCGAGCGAGCCGATCTGTGCCAGATCGCTGTCGAGGCGGTTGACGGCGAGCGCGCTGGAGACGCCGAATTTGATCTCCAGGAGCTTGGTCGCGGCCCAGGCCGCCAGATGGGTTCGCGAGAAGAAGCCGATCGCGATCAGCAGGACCAGAACCAGGACGACGAAAGCCGGCCATCGCCGGCGCCGCTTCCTCCGTTCCGGTTCCGGCTCAGCCATCGCTTGCCCTCATCCCGCCCACCGGCAGCCACCCGGTCGGTCCCCATCAATTCGATCCAGATCAATTCGATCCAGCAAGGGCCCGCGCGGCGATCGAGCCGCCGCGCGGTCGGTCCGCTACTCGATCAGCCGGCGCCACCATCCCCGCCGGCGCGACGGATCGCCGTTCTCCTCCGGCGCGACGGTGCGCACGCTCTGGTCGGAAGAATCACCGATCTCGATCACCGTCATCCGGGAAGATGCCGTTTCGGTCGCTTCGACCGGCTCGGAAGCCGGCGCCGCGGCCGCGGGCAACGTCGCGGGCTCCGGGGTGTAGGCCGGTGCGACATGCTCGGTGGCGGGTGCCGAAGGCTGGCGCCATTGCGGCGGCAGCGCGTCGGAATCCTCGGGCAGGGAAGGCTGCTCGCTTTGGCTTTCAGGCCGATCGGACTCCGCCGGGGATCCAGCTTGTCCTTCCGCCTGCGCTGCGCCCCGCGCTTCATCCGGGCCGCGCCGCGAGCGACGGCGACCGCCGCGACGGCCGCGACGACGACGACGGCGGCTGTCGCCGTCGCCGGATTCTTCGCCGCCCTCAGCCTCCTCGCCGTCATCGGCGGCTTCGGCTTCGCCGGCTTCCGCGGCGATCGGCGCTGCACCGGCGGGTTCTTCGCCCGGGGTTGCACCCTCGCTCTGCGCCGGCGCCTCGCCGCCGCTGCGTTCCGCGGATTCGGTGAACTCGTCGGCACTGAAGCGGTTGCCGCGGCCACGCCGCCGGCGACGGCGACGACCACGACCGCGACCGCCTTGTTCCTCTTCGCCGGCGCTGGAAGTGCCGGTCTCGGCCGTATCGGCCTCGCCTTCGGCTTCCGCCGCGCCTTCGGTCTCGACCTCATCCTCGGCCTCCTCGACGACATCGTCCTCGAGGTCGATCTCGGCATCGGTCGGCAGCGGGATCGGGGCCGGGGCGGGCGGCAGTTCCTCGCCCGGCGCCAGCTGCTTGATCCGCTCCAGGCGGAAGTCCGGCGGGGTCAGGCTGTCGTCGCCGTTGACGTAGACGCGGACACCGCGCCGCATTTCGAGCTGCGACAGCGCGGTGCGCTTCTGGTTCAGGATATAGAGCGCGACCGCGGTCGGCGCGTAGACGCTGACGCCCGGGCTGAACGCCTTGGTGATCTCTTCCTCGACCAGGCGCAGCACGTGCAGCGCGGTCGAATCCACCGAGCGGATGCGGCCCGAGCCGCGGCAATGCGGGCAGATATCGGTCGAGGCTTCCTGCAGGCTGGGGTGCAGGCGCTGGCGCGACATCTCCAAGAGGCCGAAGGAGCTGATGCGGCCGATCTGGATCCGCGCCCGGTCGTTGCGGAGCGCATCCTTCAGGCGACGCTCGACCGCGTTGTTGTTGCGGCCTTCCTCCATGTCGATGAAGTCGATGACGATGAGACCCGCGAGGTCGCGCAGCCGGAGCTGGCGGGCGATTTCCTCGGCCGCTTCCGAGTTGGTCTTGGTCGCCGTCTCCTCGATGTTGCGCTCTTTCGTGGCGCGGCCCGAGTTGACGTCGATGGCGACCAGCGCCTCGGTCTGGTTGATGACGATGTATCCGCCCGAGCGCAGGTGGACCGTCGGGTTGTGGATCGCCGCGAGCTGCGATTCCACCTGGTAGCGCTGGAACAGCGGGATCGACGGGTCGCGGTAGAGCTGGACGCGCTTGGCATGGCTCGGCGTCAGCATCCGCATGAAGGACTTGGCCTGGGTGTAGCCGTCCACGCCGGCGACCACGATGTCGCCCATCTCGCGGGTGTAGACGTCGCGGATCGAGCGCTTGATCAGGCTGGCTTCCTCGTAGATCAGCGCCGGCGCCGAGGATTTCAGCGTGGTCTCGCGGATCTCGTCCCAGAGCCGCATCAGATATTCGAAGTCGCGCTTGACCTCGGCCCGGCTGCGCTCGCTGCCGGCGGTGCGCACGATGACCGCCATGCCTTCCGGCACGTCGAGATCCTCGACGATCGACTTCAGGCGCTTGCGGTCGTTCAGGCTGGTGATGCGCCGGGAAATGCCGCCGCCGCGATCGGTGTTCGGCATCAGGACAGAGTAGCGCCCGGCCAGCGAGAGATAAGTGGTCAGCGCCGCACCCTTGTTGCCGCGCTCCTCCTTGGTCACCTGCACCAGCAGGATCTGCCGGCGCTTGATGACTTCCTGGATCTTGTAGCGGCGCAGCGCGCGTTGACGCCGACGCCGCGCGTTCTCTTCATCGACTTCCGGGTCGTCGTCGCGCGCGGGCTCGCTGCCGCCGACCGTGTCGAACACTTCCTCGGAGACCGGGACCTCGACCAGCTCGCCCTGCGACGGCGGCGGCAGGTCGGCATCGCCGGCGGCAGCCGGGGCGTCTTCGCCGCTCTCGAGCGGCGCGACTTCGCCCTGGGATTCCGCCGGGCTGTCGTTCAGCTCCTGGCGCAGGATGTCGTGATGCGCGAGCAGCGGCATCGCCGCCTCGCCGGCTTCCGGCGCATCAGCGTGCTGGTGGTCTTCCGCGGCGCCTTCGAGATGATCGTCGGCCTCGGCGGCGTCGGACATCGGCTCGCTCGGCGCCTCGAAGAAGGAATCGTTCTCGCCGTGGTCGTCGTGATCGTGGTCGTGATCGTGGTCGTGATCGTGGTCGTGATCGCCCTGGGCGAGATCCGCCACGGCGTGATCGTCGTGATGCTCCTCGCCCTCGGCATGCTCATGCTCGGGATGCGGCGCAGTCTCGCTGCTGGCGGCTTCCGAACGCCGTCCGCCGCGGTTGCGACGGCCGCGGCGCGGCTTCTCCCGTTCCTCCGGCTCGCCTTCGAGGGCGGCCTGGGTCTCGCGGATCAGCGCTTCGCGATCCGCGATCGGGATGCGGTAATAGTCGGGATGGATTTCGCTGAAGGCGAGGAAGCCGTGGCGGTTGCCGCCATATTCGACGAAACAGGCCTGCAGCGAGGGTTCTACGCGGGTGACCTTGGCGAGGTAGATGTTGCCTTTGAGCGGGCGGCGGCCCGCTATTTCGACGTCAAATTCCTCAAGCTTCTTTCCATCGACCACCGCGACCCGCGTCTCTTCCGGGTGGGTGGCGTCGATCAACATTGTTTTGGCCATGCGGGAAATACTCCGGCGCGCGCCAGGCTCCGCCAAAGGCGGTGGAAGCCGGCGTCTGCGCAAATTGGGTTGGTGAATTCCAGGTGTTGGTCATGTTTACCTGTGACGAACAGCGTCGCTCTGCGTATTCCCGGCGGGCACAAGTCCCGCCGCGGGTCGCATCTGCGACGCCAAAGCAACCGGTTCGGATCGGGATCGCTCGGGCCATTACGCGCCGCTTGAGCAGATGCCCTGATGGCCGGACCGGCCAAGACCTGACGGCGATTGGGGCGGCCCCCTTTTCTTCGGCCCTTACGGAGCCAGCGGGACGTCGTTAATCCTTCGTCAAGTCGCAGGCAGAATAGTGACCAAGGCCAACCAAGACAATGCCAATCCGCCCGGCTGTTCCGGGCCTAGCGGGTGGGCCGGATTGAATCACTGAATTGTGTTGATTCACAGGTAGTTACCTGGTTATACTTTGACTCCTTTCTCGGGAGTTCGGACTAAATGCGCGATCTGAGGCGGGTTTTCGCTTGGACGGCAAGGATCGTTTTCCTTGTCGCGATCGCTTTTGCGATCCCGGCGGCCCTTGCCATTCCCGCCTCTGCCAAGCCCGCGGTCACCGGCGCCACGCTCGGCATCGAGCCGAACCTGACCCGCGTCGAGCTCGCCTTGAGCGGGGCCGCGGAATACCGGGTCTTCACGCTGGCCGATCCCAACCGCGTCGTCATCGACATGAGCGAGATCGCCTGGAAGGTGAAGGAGGGCAAAAAGCTGCAGGGCCGGGGCCTGGTGGCCGCCTTGCGCTATGGCCTGTTCAAGGCCGGCACCTCGCGGATCGTGCTCGACCTGACCGGTCCGGCGGCGGTGGCCGATGCCCGGATCCTGCCGGCCAGCGGCAACCTGCCGGTACGCCTGGCGCTCGACCTGCGCCCGACCGATTCGGCGGCCTTCAAGGCGGCCGCCCAGACCATTCTCTTCGCCTCGTCCGGGGCTTCGGCACCCGGCGGGCCGGCGACACCCGCCGAGGTCGCGCCCAAGGATGCCCCCAAGGCCGCTGGGACGCCGAAACTGGCCGAGGCGAAGATTCCCGGCGCCCAGACGATTACCAAGGGGACCGTGGATAAAGGCGGCACCGTGACCCTGCAGGTTGCACCCAAGGTCGAGGTGATTCCGGCGCCGGAACCGGCGCCGAAGCCGCTGATCGTGATCGATCCCGGCCATGGCGGCATCGATCCCGGCGCGCTCGGCTCAAATGCGATGGAGAAGAACATCACCCTGGCGGTGGCCAAGCAGCTCCGCCAGCAGCTGCTGGCGACCGGCCGGTTCCGGGTGGTGCTGACCCGCGACAAGGACGTCTTCGTCGTCCTGCGCGACCGCTTCAAGATCGCCCGGGACAAGAACGCCGACCTCTTCATTTCGCTGCATGCCGATTCCAACCCGAGCAACCAGGCGCGCGGCGCCTCGGTCTACACGCTCTCGGACAAGGCCTCCGACGCCGAGGCCGAGGCCCTGGCCGCCAAGGAGAACAAGTCCGACGTGATCGCCGGCGTGGATCTGACCAAGGAGAACCAGACCGTCACCGGCATCCTGATCGACCTGGCCCAACGCGAGACCACCAACATGTCGTCCCGCTTCGCCTCGATCCTGGTGAACGATCTCAGGAACGACACCCTGATGCTGAACAACAGCCACCGCTTCGCCGGGTTCGCGGTGTTGAAGGCGCCGGATGTCCCTTCGGTCCTGCTGGAAATGGGCTATGTCTCCAGCTCGGCGGACGAGCAGTTGCTGACCAGCACCAAGCACCAGAAGAAGCTGGCGTCCTCGATCACCCGTTCGATCGAAAACTATTTCGACTGGCGGGACATGATCCGCCACACCGAGGTCACGGATACCGAGGTGTCCGCGACCGAGGTCGCCAAGCTGCCCTGACCCCCGGTCGCCCTCGAGACTCTAGCTTGGGCTCTTCCGACGCCGTTCCTGGGCGATGATTCGCGATGACGGCAGGAACACGGTGACCGTGGTCCCCTTGTCAGGCGCGCTCTCCACCGCAAGCCGTCCGCCGTGCAGGCTGACCATGTGCTGGGCCAGCGGCAAGCCGAGGCCGGTTCCCTCGTAGCGCTTGGTGCGGCTGCTCTCGGTCTGACCGAACGGCGTCAGGGCGAGGTCGATCTCCTCGGGCCTCATGCCGATCCCGTGGTCGCTGACGCAGAAGGCGAAGCCCTCGCGCCCGGCGCCGCGCCAGGAGATCGTGACATGGCCGCCGCGCGACGAGAACTTGACCGCATTGGAGAGCAGGTTCACCAGCACCTGGACCATCGCCTGGCGATCGAGCTTCAGCAGCGGGGCGGGAAGCGCGCCGCAAGGCGCGATCGCGACGCCGGCATCCCGGGCCAGCCCCCCGACCAGGCGGATCGCCTCTTCGACCAACTGGTCGGCGGCGACCGTCACCTCGATGAGATCGAAGCGGCCGGCCTCGATCCGCGCCAAGTCGAGAATGCCGTTGATGATGTTGAGCAGATGGCGGCCGGCCTGGTGGACGTCCTTGAGATAGCCCTGCTGCTGCGGCGAGAGCGCGCCGAAATAGCCGAGCGCCAGCGCCTCGGTGATCCCAAGGATACCGTTCAGCGGCGTGCGCAATTCGTGACTCATGTTGGCGAGGAAATTCGACTTCGAGCGGCTGGCGTCCTCGGCGCGCTTCATGGCGTCGCGCAACTGCGCGGCCGCATGCTCGTTCGCCGTGATGTCGCGATAGGTGGCGATCGAGCGGCCGTCGGACATCGCGCGATGCAGCACCCGCAGGATCCGGCCGTTGGCGAGCCGCAGCGTCATCTTGTTGTCGCCCGCGGAGCGGGAGAGCGCCAGGCGCTGCTCGCGTATCGCCGGCGCGTCTCCGGCGGCGACGATGCCGAGACCGACGATGAGATCGATCAGCTCCGCGAGATCCATGCCCGGCGCGACGACGTTCGCCGGCAGGTCCAGCAAGGCGAGATAGCGCGGATTGCAGCAGATCAGCTTGCCGGCATCGTCATAGAGGCAAACGCCTTCCTCGATATTGGCAAGGATCGCGTCCAGGATCGCCACCTGGTTGCCGAGCCGGTCGCTGAGCGAGAGCAGGGCGGATTCCCGCGCCTTGCGCTCGGTCACGTCGCGCATGCTGCCGATGAAGCAGGTCTCGCCGTTCAGGCAGATCGGCACCACCCGCAGGTCGATCGGCAAAAACCGCCCGTCCTTGGTCCGGCCGGTCACCTCGCGGGTGCGACCGATGATGTGCGGCACCGCGGTCTGCAGATAGCGCGCAACGTAGTGATCGTGCTCGGCCGCCTCGCGCGGCGGCATGATCTTGTGGACGTTGCGACCGAGCATCTCCTGCGCGCTGTAGCCGAACAGCGCGCTCGCCGCCCGCGAGAAGTAGAGCACGGTCGACTTGCGGTCGATGATCACGATCGCCTCGGTCAGGCTGTCGAACGCCTCGCGGGAGAAATCGGTCGGCAGCGGCACGGCTTCCAGCGTCGCGGCCCGGTCGCCGGGAAAGGGCGTGACCTTGCTCACGCCTGTCGTGCGCCTTCCAGGAAGCGCTCGATCCCGGTGTGGATCATGCTGCCGATCCGGTTCAATTCCTCGAAGGTGCGCGCCAGCTCCTCGGCGGCGACGCTGGTCTCGCTGGCCGAGCGCTCGACGATCGCGATGTTCTGCGAGACGCGGTCGGTGCCGGTCGCCGCTTCCTGCACGTTGCGCGCGATCTCGGCGGTCGCCGCGGTCTGCTGCTCGACGGCGGCGGCGACACTGCTGGCGATCTCGCGCAGCTGGCCGATCGTCTGCGCAATCGCCTGCATCAGGCCGACGCATTGTCCGGTCGCGTCCTGCATCGACTGGATCTGGCTGGCGATGTCGCCGGTGGCGCGGCCGGTCTGCCCGGCCAGGCCCTTCACTTCCGAGGCGACGACGGCGAAGCCCTTGCCGGCCTCGCCGGCGCGCGCCGCCTCGATCGTGGCGTTGAGCGCCAGCAGGTTGGTCTGGTTGGCGATCTCGTTGATCAGCTGGACCACGGCGCCGATCCGGCCGGCGGCCTCGGAGAGCGACTGCGCCATCCGGTCCGAGGATTGAGCCGCCGTCGCCGCCTGCTCGGTGATCTCGCTCGACTGCGACACCCGGCGGCTGATCTCCTGGATCGAGGCGGAGAGCTGCTCGGCCGCGGTCGCGACCATCTGCACGTTGCCCGCGGCCTGCATCGAGGCGCTGGCGACGTTGCCCGACTGATCCTTGGAGGTCTGCGCGCTCTCGATGACCACCGCCGCCGACTGGCGGATCTGGGTCGAGACTGCGGCCAGGTTCTGCAGCGCCGTCTTCATCTCGATGTCGAAGCCGCGGATCTGCTCTTCCAGCCGGCTCTGCCGCGCCAGGCGCTCCTCGATCACCGCCTGCTGATAGGCGAGGATGGCGACGCCGGCATCCAGCATCACCGCGCCCACCACCGCGGAGACCGCTGCCCGGCTGCCACGCCGGCCCCAGCCGCCGCCGCGCAAGGCCTTGTGCTGCAACAGGTGGCTGAGCACGTGGCTGTAGCCCGCGAGATACCACAGCGGGTCCAGCCCGATCCGGTTATGGGTCATCCCGACCCGGTGCGCGCTTTGGAGATAGACCTGGTCGAAGCCGCCCTGGAACAGCCGCCGCCAATGCTCGATCTGCGCCTGCTTCAGCCGGGTTTCCTGGCCCGCGACCTTGCCGGCCAGGGCCGGGGTGGAGCCGAGCCGCGCATAGAAGTCGTCCAGGATCGCGGGCAGAGATGGCGCGATCGCCTCCCAGACCTGCCGCAAGTGCTGCGGTGCCGGCCCGGCGAGGCCGAGCAGGGCGATCCGCTCGGCAAAATCGGTCAGCGTTTCCAAGATTTTCCCCTTTCTCTTGGTTGGGCTGGTCCTCCCGCGGCACCCGTCGCCACTTCCCCCGAAGCGGCGACGTCTGGTCGCAGTGAATAAAATGCTAGGCCGTGCTGGATTCTGGGTCGAGGTCTATTGCCGATCTAATATGTTGGAATACATAGATTTATCTTTCGGACATAAAGCCTAAAGCCATAGACCGGTGTACACCTAGACCAATCGTGGGTTTTGACCTCCGTCGCGCGCCGCGATAGTGACTGCCCTCTGTTGGTGAACTCGAGAGTTCAAACGTGCCCGGCACCGCCCATCCGAAGCCTGCCGCTGCTGCTGCCGGCCCGTGGATCCTCCACCTCGCCCCGCCGTCGATCGAGCAGCAGGCGCTGGGCGATGCGCTGCGCGCGGGGGTCGCCGGCCTCAACCTCACCTGGATCGAACATCCTTCCGACGCACTGGGCCTGGTGTCGCGCGGGGCGCGGCCGGACCTCCTGCTGTTTCTGGACTCCGCCCTGCACGGCGAGGGGCTGGCGCTCATCGCCAACCTCCGGCGCCTGCATCCCAGGCTGCGGATCGCGGTCTACGGCGCGCTCGGCCGGATCGACTGCGTGCGCTGGCTCGATGCCGGCTGCGACGGGTTGCTGGCCCGCGACGTGTCCCCGCTGCGCTTCATAGAGGCCCTGCGCTTCGTGCTCGCGGGCAACGCCTATGTGACGCCGCAGCTGGTCGCCGCCGCGCCCGACGCGGTCAACGGCTGCGCCTTCCTCGGCACCTGCGGCCTTGGCAGCCCGATATTCGACCAGATCCCGGCGCCGGTCGTGGTCATGCAGGCCGATCGCTATCTGCTGGTGAATGACGCGGCCGCCTGGCTGATCGGCTATGACCGGTCCGAGCTGCTGCTGAAGCGCCCGGACGAGATCGTGGTGGAAGCGCATCGCGGCTTCATCCTCGATGCGCTGCAAGGCTGGCAGCGCGGCGTCCCGGTCGATCATGAGTTCGTCGTCGCGCTCAATCACCGCGACGGCGGGTTGGTCTGGATCGCCTCGTATCACCGGCTGATCAACATCGGCGGGCGGCCCGCGGTGCTGCTGGTCGCGACCGATCTCACTGCGCGGCTCGGCGGGCATGACCAGGCCCGGCTGCTGGCGAAGACGCCGCGCGAACTGGCCGCCGACCTGACCCTTGCCGACCGCGCCGCCTCCGCCGGCCGCGCGACGTCCTGGCCGGCCGAGCACGGCGGCCAGCCGGACCTGACCACCCGGCAGCGCCAGGTCCTGGAATTGCTGTCCGGCGGCGCCTCCAACAAGCGGATTGCCGGCCAGCTCGGGATCAGCGAGGCGACCGCCAAGCTGCATGTCCACCGGCTCTTGCGCGCCCTCGGCGCGCGCGACCGGGCCCAGGCGGTCGGCTACGGCCGGAAGCTCGGCCTGATCACGGCGTGATCTGCGACATAGAAGTCCTGGAATCAGCAACCAAAGTCGCAAATTTGCCTTGATCCGGCAGTAGGTTCCGCACTTATTCGTGACCGAACGGGACCCCAACGCTGGACCCTGGTTTTCCAGGACCGGGCAGGCTAGACAAAGCACCATGAGCAACGAATTTCCGCCCCTGCGCGCCGTGCGGCTGGATGACGACGCAGCCGATCCCCTGCCGCCTTCGCCGCTGCCGCTGGAAGAGGATCGGCCGAAGAAGAAGCGCCGTCGAGCCGCGAAGAACACGGAGAACGCCAAGAAGAAGCGCCGCGGCGGCTTCCGCCTGCCCTGGGTGATCTCCTTCCTGCTGAGCGTGATCTTCGTCGGCGGCACCGTCGCCGCGATCGGCGGCTGGGTTGCCTGGATGCATTATTCCGAGGGCCTGCCGGATTACTATCAGCTGGCCTCCTACGACCCGCCGGTGGTCAGCCGGGTCTATGCCGGCGACGGCCGCCTGCTCGCTGAATACGCGGTGGAGAACCGGGTCTTCGTGCCGATCACCGCGATCCCGAAGCGCGTGATCAACGCCTTCCTCTCCGCCGAGGACAAGACCTTCTACACCCATCCCGGCATCGACGTGCCGAGCCTGCTGAAGGCCGCCTGGATCAATGTGCTGAACTACGGCCGTGACCGCCGGCCGATCGGCGCCTCGACCATCACCCAGCAGGTCACCAAGAACTTCCTGCTCTCGAACGAGGTCTCCTATGGCCGCAAGGTCAAGGAAGCGATCCTGGCACTCCGGATCGAGAAGGCCTTCTCCAAGGACCGCATCCTCGAGCTCTATCTCAACCAGATCTATCTCGGCTCTGGCAATTACGGCGTCGCCGCCGCCTCGATCAACTACTTCAACAAGTCGCTGAACGAGCTGACCATCGGCGAGGCGGCCTATCTCGCCTCGCTGCCCAAAGCGCCGAATAACTACAACATCAAGCGCAACCACGAGGCCGCACTCGATCGCCGCAACTGGGTGATCGACCGCATGTTGGAGAACGGCGCGATCAACGCCGAGGAAGCGGCGGCCGCCAAAGCCGAGCCGCTGGAACAGCGTGCCCGCGCCGAGACCGAGCGCGTCACCGCCGACTACTTCGCCGAGGAAGTCCGCCGCGAGCTGGCGCAGCGCTTCGGCCAGGACGCGCTCTACAAGAAGGGGCTCACCGTCCGCGCCACGGTCAATCCGGGGCTGCAGATCGACGCCGACAATGCGCTCCGCAAGGCGCTCACCTCCTATGACCGCACCCGCGGCTATCGCGGCCCGTTGAAGCATATCGAGGTCACCGAAACCTGGAAGGACGAGCTCGGCAAGCTCGAGCCGATGCCCTGGCTCTACCAGTGGCAGGAAGCGGTCGTGCTTGGGGTCGAGAAGCAGGCCGCCAAGATCGGGCTCAAGGACGGGACCGAAGGCAGCATTCCCCTGGCGGAGCTGATCTGGGCCAGGAAGCAGCAGCCTGACTTCAGCCGCGGCCCGCAGATCAAGTCGGCCGAGGACGTGCTCAAGGTCGGCGACATCATCGCGGTCGAGCCGGTCGAAAAGGACAAGGACGACAAACCCTATCCGGCCGGGAGCTATGCGCTTCGGCAGGTGCCGGAAGTCTCCGGCGCCTTCGTGGCGATGGACCCGCATACCGGCCGCGTGCTCGCCATGAGCGGCGGCTGGAACTACCAGCAGAGCGAGTTCAACCGCGCGACCCAGGCGATGCGCCAGCCGGGCTCGTCGTTCAAGCCGATCGTCTATCTGGCGGCGCTGGAATCCGGCTTCACGCCCTCGACCGTCATCCTCGACGCGCCGATGATGATCAGCCAGGGCCCCGGCCTGCCGATGTGGCAGCCGGAGAACTTCAAGCAGGAATATTTCGGCCCGGCGACATTGCGCGTCGGCCTGGAGAACTCGCGCAACCTGATGACCATCCGCGTCGCCCAGACCATCGGCATGGCCAAGGTCGCGGAGATGGCCGGGCGGCTCGGCGTCATGGACAACATGCAGCAGACCCTGGCGATGTCGATCGGCGCCGGCGAGACCACCGTGCTCCGCATGGTCTCGGCTTATTCGATGATCGTGAACGGCGGCAAGAAGATCGAGCCGACCTTCATCGACCGCGTGCAGGACGGCCAGGGCTGGACCATCTACCGCCACGACCAGCGCAAATGCGATAGCTGCGCCGGCATCGCCTATGACGGCCAGCCGCCGCCCGACCTGCCGGATGATCGCCCGCAGGTCCTGGACCCGATGGTCGCCTACCAGATGGTCTCGCTGATGGAAGGCGTGGTGCGCCGCGGCACCGGCTCGGCGGTCAGCAAGGTCGGCAAGCCGCTGGCCGGCAAGACCGGCACCACCAATGACGGCCGCGACGTCTGGTTCGTCGGCTTCTCGCCGGATCTCGCGGCCGGCGTCTATGTCGGTTTCGACCAGCCGCGCACCCTGGGCGAGAAGGCGACCGGCGGCACGCTCTCGGCGCCGATCTTCCGCGACTTCATGCTGGCGGCGCTGAAGGACAAGCCGGCCACCCCGTTCCGCGTCCCGCCGGGCATCCGCCTGGTCCGCGTCAACTACAAGACTGGCCAGCGGGTGCAGCCGGGCGAGGAGGGGCGGATCATCTGGGAAGCCTTCCGCCCCGGCACCGAACCCAACGGCGCGCCGATGCAGATCGTCGAAGGCGACAGCAGCTACAGCCAGGACGCCGGCTATGGCAGCGTCATTCCGCTGGAGAGTCAGATGCCGCAGCAGGCGACGGATTCGCTGCCGCAGGACACCGCGACCAGCATCCTCGACATGCCGACCCAGACGCCGCAGGTGACCTACACCCAGCCGCTCTACGGTCCGGGCGAGAGCTCGAACCCGGCCGACTATCACCCGACCAACGTCGCCCCGCCGGGTGTCGGTGTCACCCAGCCCGCGGCGGACGCGACGACCACGACGGCCCCGGCGCCGGTCGATGGCGAGGTTGCGCCGAACCAGGTCGGCGAGGTCGGCAGCGCCGCGCCGCCGCTGCCGAACTCGGTGGACCAGCTCGACAGCCAGACGCCGGCCCCGACCATGCCGCTCTCGAACGAGGACCTCACCCGTCCGCTCGATCCGGATCTCGGCGGCACGCCGCCGCCGGCCGCGCCGGCGCAGGCTCCGGCCCCGGCCGATTCCTCGGGCGGCCTCTACTAGCGAAACCACGGGAAGTTGACGCGGCGGCCGGATTCCCCCATGGTCCGGCCGCTTTTTCTTGAAGAATGGAAATTTGGCCATGCGCGCTGAGATCGAGCAGGCGGCGACGGAGATCAGATCCTCGCTCTCCCTGCTGAGGAGGCATCTTTGACTGGGACAACGCTCTGCGTCGTCTCGACGAACTGAACGCGCTCGCCGAAGACCCGACGCTCTGGGACAAGCCTGAAAAAGCGCAGAAGATCATGCGCGAGCGCACGCATCTCTCCGATGCGATCGGCGCCTTCCGCGCGTTGGAACGCGAGCTCGACGACGCCTTGACCTTGGCCGAACTGGGTGAGGCTGAAGGCGACAGTGCCTCGGTCGACGAAGCGCAGCGCAACCTCGCCGTCCTGAAGGAACACGCCGCCAAGCGCGAGCTGGAATCGCTGCTCAGCGGCGAAGCCGACATGAACGACTGCTTCCTCGAAGTCCATGCCGGGGCCGGCGGCACCGAGGCCCAGGACTGGGCGCAGATGCTGATGCGGATGTATGTGCGCTGGGCCGAGCAGCACGGCTACAAGGTCGAGTGGCTGGAAGAGAGCGCCGGCGAAGAGGCCGGGCTGAAATCCGCCACCATCGAGATTAAGGGCCCCAATGCCTATGGCTGGCTTAAGTCGGAATCCGGCATTCACCGCCTGGTCCGCATCTCGCCGTTCGATTCCAATGCGCGGCGCCACACCTCCTTTTCGTCGGTCTGGGTCTATCCGGTGATCGACGACGACATCAACATCGAGGTCCTGGACAAGGACCTGAAGGTCGACACCTTCCGCGCCTCGGGCGCCGGCGGCCAGCACATCAACAAGACCGATTCCGCGATCCGCATCACCCATATGCCCACCGGGATCGTGGTCTCCTGCCAGGCCGACCGCTCGCAGCACCGCAACCGCGCCATGGCGATGGACATGCTCAAAGCCCGTCTCTACGAGGCCGAGCTCAGGAAGCGCGAAGAGGCCAGCGCCGCGATCGAGGCGCAGAAGACCGACATCGGCTGGGGGCATCAGCTCCGGTCTTATGTGCTGCAGCCCTACCAGATGGTGAAAGACCTCCGCACCGAGGTCGAAACCAGCGACACCCAGGGCGTGCTCGACGGCGACATCGACCGGTTCTTGTCAGCGGCGCTGGCCGCGAAGATCCAGGGCGGACCGGGCGCGGCGGAGAAGGCGTAGCGTTCTCGCGCGGATAGAATCTTCGACCCCTCACCCTGGCCCTCTTCCGCAAGGGGAGAGGGGGATTTTCTCCGCGCTCCGCGCGTAAGATTGAGACTGTCTCGAGCAACAGCGAATAGAAACCCCCTCTCCCCTTGCGGAAGAGGGCGGGGTGAGGGGTCGCTCGATCTCTCCGGCTACAATTTGAGCAGCTCGCGCGCCGCTGCTCAATTTCGCATCATCGCCGCATATGCCCCGCGCGGTTTCCCGCCGGAATCCCGCTGGCACCCTTCTTGCTCTTTCGTCCGCAATCGCACGCCGGTGAACGGCGGCGGTTGACAGGAGAGACTTGCGGCTGCGGCGGCGTAGATCCGTCCGTTGAAGCAGAAGGCCGGCTGCCGCGCTGACGCACCACGGCGGCCGGCGCTTTCCTCCATCGGCGCAGGGGGCCATGAACGGGACGCTTGAACTGGCCTTCGACAACAGCGGGGTTGCCGGTGCGACGCGGCTTGCGCACCTGCACCAGGCTGCACCCTTGCGCGCGCTCTTCCCCGAAACCTGCCGGATGGACCTTCCCGTAGTGGCGCTGACCGCGACCTGCGGCGGCTTCACCGGCGGCGATTGCATGTCGACGGCGATCGGGATGGGCAAGGGCAGCAAGGCCATGGCGATCGCCCAGGCGGCGGAGAAGCTCTACCGCTCGACCGGCGGCGAGACGCGGATCGAGATCGCGCTCGACGTCGCGGCCGGCGGCTGGCTGGAATGGTTGCCGCAGGAAACCATCCTGTTCAACGGCGCGCGCATGCGCCGCCGGACATCCATCGATCTCGCGGAGGATGCCGCGGTGCTGGCCGGCGAGATCCTGGTCTTTGGGCGCAGCGCGCATGGCGAAAGCATGACCCGCGGCCTGGTGCATGACGCCTGGTCGGTCCGGCGCAACGGCATGCTGATCTGGGCCGACCGCTTCCACGCCGCGGACGCGCTGCTGATCGAGGCGCTGGAGCATCCGGCGGCGCTCAAAGGCATGCGCGCCGCGGCGATGCTGATCCAGGCCGGCCCCGGCGCCGCGCAGCGGCTGGAATTGCTGCGCGACCTGATGCTGCTGGCGCCGGCGGAGGTGCGCTGCGCCGCGACCCTGGTCAACGGCGTGCTGGTGGCGCGCTGGCTGGCCGCCGATGCGCTGGCCCTGCGGCCGTCTTTTGCCGCCGCCTGGATGGCCTTGCGCAACGCGGCGCAAGGGCTGGCCCCGCGGCTTCCTTCATTCTGGGTGCACTGAAATGCGTCTGACCGAGCGGGAAAAAGACAAGCTGCTGATCGCCATGGCCGCGATGGTGGCGCGGCGGCGGCTGGAGCGCGGCTGCAAGCTCAACCATCCGGAAGCGATCGCGCTGATCGCCGACACCGTGGTCGAGGGCGCTCGCGACGGCCGCAGCGTCGCCGAGCTGATGCGCGACGGCGGCAGCGTGCTCACGCGCGCGCAAGTCATGGATGGCATCCCGGAGATGATCAAGGAGATCCAGGTGGAAGCGACCTTTCCCGACGGCGTCAAGCTCGTCACCGTCCATCACCCGATCCGCTGAAGGTGCCCAAGATGATCCCAGGCGAGCTGATGGTGCTGCCAGGCGAGATGGTGCTGAACGAAGGCCGCGACACGGTGAAGCTCACCGTCGCCAACACCGGCGACCGGCCGATCCAGGTCGGCAGCCATTTCCATTTCTTCGAGACCAATGCCGCGCTCGACTTCGACCGCGCCGCGGCGCGCGGCTTCCGGCTCGACATCCCGGCGGGCTCGGCGGTGCGGTTCGAGCCGGGCCAGTCGCGCAACGTCACCCTGGTGAAGATCGCCGGCGACCGCATCATCCACGGCTTCGGCGGCAAGATCTCAGGGAAGTTGGACTGACCATGGCCTATCGGATGGATCGCCAGACCTATGCGCTGACCTACGGGCCGACCGTCGGCGATCGGTTGCGCCTGGCCGATACCGATCTCATCATCGAGATCGAGAAGGACTACGCGATCTACGGCGAGGAGGTGAAGTTCGGCGGCGGCAAGGTGATCCGCGACGGCATGGGCCAGTCGCAGCGCAGTCGCGCCGAAGGCGCCGTCGACACCGTCATCACCAATGTCGTGATCCTCGACTGGTGGGGCATCGTGAAGGCCGATGTCGGCCTGAAGGATGGCCGCATCGCCGCGATCGGCAAGGCCGGCAATCCCGACACCCAGCCCGGCGTCAGCATCGTCATCGGCCCCGGCACGGAAGTCATCGCCGGCGAAGGCCGCATCATGACCGCGGGCGGCGTCGACTCCCACATCCACATGATCTGCCCGCAGCAGGCCTGGGAGGCGCTCTATTCCGGCGTCACCACCCTGGTCGGCGGCGGCACCGGGCCGGCCGAGGGCACCAGCGCCACCACCTGCGCGCCCGGCCCCTGGCATATCGCGCGGATGCTGCAGGCGGCCGAGGGCATGCCGGTGAATATCGGGCTGCTCGGCAAGGGCAACGCCTCCTTGCCCGCGGCCTTGCGCGAGGAGGTGAAGGCGGGCGTCGTCGGCTTGAAGCTGCACGAGGACTGGGGCACCACGCCCGCGGCGATCGATTGCTGCCTGTCCGTGGCGGACGAGATGGATGTGCAGGTCGCGATCCACACCGACACCTTGAACGAGTCCGGCTTCGTCGAGAACACGATCGCCGCCTTCAAGAACCGCGTCATCCACGCCTATCACACCGAGGGTGCGGGCGGCGGCCATGCGCCCGACATCATCAAGGTCTGCAGCCTGCCTTATGTGCTGCCGTCCTCGACCAACCCGACCCGGCCCTTCACCGTCAACACCCTCGACGAGCATCTCGACATGCTGATGGTGTGTCACCACTTGGACCCGCGCATTCCGGAAGATGTGGCCTTCGCCGAAAGCCGGATCCGGCGCGAGACCATCGCCGCCGAGGACATCCTGCATGATCTCGGCGCGATCAGCATGATGTCGTCGGACAGCCAGGCCATGGGCCGGGTCGGCGAGGTCATCATCCGCACCTGGCAGACCGCGCACAAGATGAAGATCCAGCGCGGCAGCCTCGCCGGCGACCCGGCGCAGCACGATAACGCGCGGGTCAAACGCTATGTCGCCAAATACACGATCAACCCGGCGCTGGCCCAGGGCATGGCGCATGCCGTCGGTTCGATCGAGGTCGGCAAGCTCGCCGATCTGGTGCTCTGGAAGCCGATGTTCTTCGGCGTGAAGCCCGACATGGTGCTGAAATGCGGCATGATCGCCGCGGCGCCGATGGGCGATCCCAACGCCTCGATCCCGACCCCGGAACCGGTGCATTACCGCCCGATGTTCGCCGGCTTCGGGCGCGCGCGCCAGGCGAGCTGCGTCACCTTCGTGAGCGCCGCCGCACTCGCGGACGGTGTCGGCGAGAAGCTAGACCTGAAACGCGAACTCATCGCCGTGAAAGGAACCCGCGCCGTGATGAAGCGCGACATGAAGCTCAACGACGCGACGCCTGCGCTCGAAGTCGATCCCGAGACCTACGAAGTCCGCGCCGACGGCGAATTGCTGGTCTGCGAACCGGCGACGGTGCTGCCGATGGCGCAGCGCTACTTCCTGTTCTGAGCCAAGGGAGGTGCTCTCAGGTGCACACACACTCGTCACACCGCTCACTTTCATCAAGCCGGAACGCCCGCGCCGGCGGATGGTCGTGCGCCGCAGCCGGATCCCGATAACAATGCGCCAGGCACTGCAATGGCATAGGGCCGGGAGCTGGCCGGAGATCGAAGCGGCGGGCACGGTCACGCTCTCCTATGCCGATCGCTGCAAGCGCCGCATCCAGATGACCGACGATGCCGGCGCCGCCTTCCTGCTCAGCCTGCAGCGCGCGGTGCGGCTTTCCGACGGCGACGGGCTGCAGCTCGATCAGGGCGGCTACCTGCGCGTGGTCGCGGGACCGGAGCCCCTGGTCGAGGCGGTGGCGCAGGATGCGCAGCATCTCGCCAAGCTGGCCTGGCATATCGGCAACCGCCATGTGCCGGCGGAGATCGTCGATGGAGTGCGGCTGCGCATCGTCGCGGATTCCGTGCTGGAGGCGATGCTGCGCCAGCTCGGCGCCGCGGTGCGCCGGATCGAGGCGCCCTTCGCGCCGGAAGGCGGCGCCTATGCGCAGCTCGGGATCAACGGCCATGCGCATTGACGCGCAGTCGCCCGGCGGCGACGCCGGCGAATCCGGCTTGCTGCTGCTGCAGGCCTGGCTCTCGCCGGCTTTTCCGGTCGGCGGCTATTCCTATTCGCACGGGCTGGAATACGCGGTGGAGGCGGGGGCGCTGCCGGATCGCGCCGCCCTGCAGAACTGGATCGAGGGCATCCTTCTCTTCGGCGCCGGCCGCACCGACGCGCTGCTGATCCGCGAGATTCACCGCGCCGTCCTGGCGCAGGAGTTCGACCGCTGCGACGAGATCGCCGCCTTCGCTTCCGCCTTCCGCGGCACGTCGGAGCTGGCGCTCGAAGCCTCGGCGCAAGGCGCTGCCTTCCTGAAGGCGCTGATCGCCGGCTGGCCGGAATTCGCCGCGCGCGAGCCGCTGCGCCAGTGGCAGCGGCCGGTCTATGCCGTCGCCTTCGGTGCCGCCGCCGCGGTCGCCGGCATCGACGCCCGGCAGGCGACCGTCGCCTATCTGCATGCCTTCTGCTCCAACCTGGTCTCGGCGGCGTTGCGGCTCATGCCGATCGGGCAGAGCGACGGGCTTGCTTGTCTCGCCCATCTCTCGAAGACGCTGCCGTCGCTCGCCCATGCGCTGGAGCTCACGCCGTTCGACGATATCGGTGCTTCGGCGCTGATGGTCGATGTCTTCAGCATGCGCCACGAAACCCAATACACGAGGCTGTTCCGCTCATGATGGCACCCCAGCTCAGCAATCTCCCCGTCCGCGTCGGCGTCGGCGGACCGGTCGGCTCCGGCAAGACTGCGCTGCTGGAACGGCTCTGCCGCTGCATGGCCGGCAGTTACGACATCGCCGCGATCACCAACGACATCTATACCAGCGAGGACGCGGCATTTCTCACGCGCTCCGGCGTGCTGCCGGCGGAGCGCATTCTCGGTGTCGAGACGGGAGGGTGTCCCCACACCGCGATCCGCGAGGATGCCTCGATCAACCTCGCCGCGGTCGACCAGATCAGCGGCCGCTTCCCCGGGCTCGAATACGTCTTCGTCGAATCCGGCGGCGACAATCTCTCGGCCACCTTCTCGCCTGAGCTCGCCGATCTCACGATCTACGTCATCGACGTCTCGGCGGGCGACAAGATCCCGCGCAAGGGCGGGCCGGGCATCACGCGCTCCGACCTGCTGGTCATCAACAAGATCGATCTCGCCCCCCATGTCGGTGCCGATCTCGACCTGATGGCGCGCGATGCCGCGAAGATGCGCGGGGTGAAGCCGGTGGTCTTCGCCAACATGCGCGACGGGACCGGATTGGAAGCGATCGTCGGTTTCCTGCTCGACGCCGGCGGCTTCCCGCACCGGAAACCCGCCTTCGCCCAGAGCCTGCCGCCGCTCACCGAGTGGAGCCGGGGTGTCGCGCGGTGAACGTCACCGGCCTGTCGCCGAGCCGCCTAGAAAAACGCCAGCGCCCCATGTGCTGCCTATTTGCTGTGCAGAATTTCCGGGCAATCGAACTAAGTCCGCTGAATTCCTTCGCTTTTCAGGTTGGCACGGGGGTTGCTCTTACTGTTGCGCTGCAAAAAGAAAACGGAGGGGCGGCATGAATCGGGCTGTGAGACAGTGGGGTCTCGATATGGATTTGAAGCGGGTCCTGGCATCCACTCTGGGTGTCGGGCTGATGATGTTGCCCGCTCTGGCACTGGCGCAGGATGCCGCCGCGCCGGCTGCGGATGCTGCGGCGCCGGCAGCGGATGCGGCAGCCGCCGCGGCGGCGCCGGCGATCAACAGCGGCGACACGGCTTGGATGCTGGCCTCGACCGCGATCGTGCTGATGATGACGACGCCGGGCCTGGCTCTGTTCTACGGCGGCATGGTTCGCAAGATGAACGTGCTCGCCACGATCATGCAGAGCTTCGCAATCCAGTGCCTGGTCACAATTGTCTGGTTCGTCATCGGCTACACCTTGGCCTTCAGCCCGGGCAACGCCTTCATCGGCAACATGGATCGGTTCTTCCTGGCAGGCCTGACCGTGGATGGTCTGAGCGGCACCATCCCGGAATCGGTCTTCATGATGTTCCAGATGACCTTCGCCATCATCACACCGGCGCTGATCTGCGGTGCTTATGCCGACCGCATGAAGTTCAGCGCCATGTGCCTGTTCTCGGTGCTGTGGTCGATCCTGGTCTACTCGCCGATCGCCCATATCATGTGGCAGGCCGACGGCCTGATGTTCAAGGCGGGCATCCTGGACTTCGCGGGCGGCACCGTGGTGCACATCAATGCCGGCATCGCCGGGCTGGTCGCCTGCCTCGTGCTCGGCAAGCGCATGGGCTATCCGAAGAACGCGATGGCGCCGCACAATCTGGTGCTCGCGGTGATCGGCGCGGGCCTGCTCTGGGTGGGCTGGTTCGGCTTCAATGCCGGCTCGGCGCTCGGCGCCTCCGGACGGGCCGGCATGGCGATGACCACGACCCAGATCGCCACCGGCGCGGCGGGCGTGGCTTGGATGTTCGCCGAATGGCTGACCAAGAAGAAGCCCTCGGTCCTGGGCATCATCTCGGGCGCGGTCGCCGGCCTCGTCGCCATCACCCCGGCTTGCGGCTTCGTGTCTCCGAGCGGTGCGTTGATCATCGGCCTGGTCGCCGGCGTGGCCTGCTACTTCGCCGCCACCGCGCTGAAGCATGCCCTCGGTTACGATGACTCGCTGGATGCCTTCGGCGTGCACGGCATCGGCGGCATCCTCGGCGCATTGCTGACCGGCGTGCTGGCCGACGAAGCGATCGGCGGGATCGCCGGCGGCATGAGCCAACTGATCATCCAGGCCGAAGGTGTGCTCCTGACGGTGGTCTGGACCGGCGTCGGCAGCTTCGTCATCTTGAAGGTGATCGACTTGATCATCGGCCTCCGGGTCTCGGAGGATGTCGAAAGGGATGGTCTCGACCTCGGGCTGCACGGCGAGACCGTGCAGTAAGAGGCGCGACGACCGGCGTCGCGGACGGCACTCCCAGACCGCCCGCGGCGCCGGACCAATCCGGAAACCCGGCTGCAAGACCCCTGCAGCCGGGTTTTCTATTGCGTGTAGTAGGCGGCGGGCATGCCCGCGGCGGCGCGGGCGGTGTCGTTGAAGGGCGGCTTCAGCACGCCGCGGAAATGTTGCTTCAGCAGCGCTTGCCAATGTGTCTGTGGGTCATGGCCCGCGGCCTTCGCGAAATGCTCGAACCAGCGCAAGCCGGCGGCGACATGGCCGATCTCGTCCCGGTAGATGCGGTCGAGCAAAGCGGCGGTGGCGTCATCGCCGGCCTGCCGCATCTGAGCGACGGTTGCTGGCGTCACATCGAGGCCGCGCGCTTCTAGCACCAGCGGCACGATCGCGAGCCGGGCGAGCAGATCTTGCGCGGTCACAGTGGCGGCTTCCCACAAGCCGTCATGGGCGGGGAGATCGCCATAGGCAGCACCGAGTTCCTGCAGCCTTGCCGAGAGCAGCTCGAAATGCAGCGCCTCCTCGTCGGCGACCTTCACCCAGTCGTCGAAAAAGCCGTGTGGCATCGCCTCGGTGCCGAAGCGCGCGATCAGGTCCCAGGCGAGATCGATCGCATTCAGCTCGATATGCGCAAGGGCGTGGAGGAGGGCGACCCGCTTCGCCGCATTGCCGCCTGCCTTGCGCTTCGGCATCTCTTTCGGCGCCAGGAGCTGCGGGCGCTCGGGGCGGGCGGGGCGGTCGGGCGGCTGCGCGCGCCCCACAGCAAGGGAGCCCGCCCGCCAGGCTTCGGCCGCGCGGTGGCTGGCCGCTGCCTTGGCGGCGGGATCGGCGGTCGCGAGGACGTCGACGGCGGCGCCGAGCAGGCTCAATCCAGCGCCTTCACGGCCTTCAGCACCTCATCGACATGGCCGTCGACCTTGACCTTGCGCCAGATGCCGCGGATGACGCCCTTGCCGTCGATGAGATAAGTGGCACGCTCGATGCCCATGTATTTCTTGCCGTACATGCTCTTCTCGACCCAGACCTCGTAATCGTCGGTGACCTTGCCGCTCTCGTCGGCGCCGAGCTGGAAGTTGAGGTCGTATTTCTTCTTGAACTTGTCGTGGCTGGCGACCGAATCCCGCGAGACGCCGAGCACCACCGCGTCCATCTTCTTGAACTTCGGCTGCTCGTCGCGGAAGCCGCAGGCCTCGGTGGTGCAGCCCGGCGTGTCGTCCTTCGGGTAGAAATAGAGCACGATATTCTTGCCCTTGAGCGATGCCGAGGTGAGCTTGCTGCCGCCATCGGTCATCAGGGTGAAGGCGGGCGCCTTGTCGCCGACTTTGAGTGTCATGGGGTTTCTCCCTTTGATGTCGTGGGTTCCGGACCGATGATTGCATGATACGCCGCATGCACGGCCGCGGCGCGCTTCTTGATCAGTTTCTTCAGCGCCTTGAAATCGTCGGCGCCGCCGCTCTGCGCCAGCTGGCGGCGGGTCGGCTCGCGGAGCTTCGCTTCCTCGACCTTGGCGCCGACCACCAGGCGGATCGTCTGCTGCAATTGCCGCCACAGCTTGCCGATCGCCATCAACTGGTCGGCGGTCTTGTCGTCCAGCAGCTTCAGGTCACGGGCGCGTTCCAGCACCTGGCCGCCGTCGCGCGCCAGGATCTCCGGATGCTCGTGGGCGTGGCGGAGCTGGAGATACTGGGCGATGAAGTCGAGATCGACCTGGCCGCCGCGCAGGAATTTCAAGTCCCAGATGTTGTCGCCGCGATATTGCTGCGCCATGCGCAAACGCATGTCGAGAATGTCGGCGGCGAGCTTCTGGGGATCGCGCGGGCGGGTGAGGATCCGCCGGAACACGGTCTCGCAATCGGCCGTCAGCCCCGGATCGCCGCAGATGACGCGGGCGCGGGTCAGCGCCATATGCTCCCAGGTCCAGGCTTCCTCGGTCTGGTATTTCTCGAAGGGCTGCAGGCCGCTGGCGATCGGGCCCGAGGCGCCGCTCGGCCGCAGGCGCATGTCGACCTCGAACAACCCGCCTTCGCCGGTCATCGCCGAGATCGCGTTGATGAAGCGCTGGGCGATCCGCGCGTAATAGGTGATCGGCGCCAGCGGCTTCGATCCGTCGGAGAGCGCGGTGTCCCAGTCCGCGACGCCCGCCGGGATGTCGTAGATGAAGATGAGGTCGAGGTCCGAGGTCACCGTCATCTCGCGGCTGCCGAGCTTGCCGAGCGCCACCAGCGCGAGGCCGCGGCCGGGCAGCTTGCCGTGCTGGCGCTCGAACTCGACGATGGCGCGCGGGAAGAGCTGGGAGAGCGCGATGTCGGCGATGTCGCTCAAGGCCGAGCCCGCCTCTTCGCCGTCGGCCGTCCCGCGCAGCAGCCGGACGCCGATCTGGAACTGGCGGTCCTTGGTCCAGCGGCGGACGATGTCGAGCGCATCCTCGAAATTGAGCGCCTGTTCGAGCTGGCGCTCGATGTCCTCGTTCAAGGCCTGGCGCTGCGGCACCGGCTCGAAGAAGCCGGCGGTGAGCACGCTTTCCAGCAGGGCCGGGCGGCGGCTCAGGCGATCGGCGAGCAGCGGCGCCGAGCCCATGATCTCGGCGACGAGGTCGAGCAGGCCAGGATTGGAATAGAGCAGGGAGAAGATCTGCACGCCGGCGGGGAGTGCCTGCAGGAAGTTGTCGAAGCGGCGGATCGCGAGATCGGCATCGGCGGTGCCGGCCAAGGCCTGCAGCAAGCGCGGCATCAATTCGGTCAGCAGCTCGCGGGCGCGGGCGCTGCGGGTGGCGCGGTAGCGCCCGCGATGCCAGTCGCGCACGAAGCCGGAGACCAGGCTGCCGTCGGGAAAGCCCATCTGCTGCAGCGACTGCACGGTGCCGGGATCGTCCTCGGTGCCGGTGAAGACCAGGTTGCTCGGGCCGCCGAGATCCGGCGCCTCCTCGAACAGCTCGGCATAATGGTCTTCCACCTTGGCCATATGCTCGAGCAGGGTCAGCTCGAAATCGTTGGTGTCCTTGTGGCCGCAGAACTTCGCCAGCACGTCGAGGGTCGGGCCGATCTGCGGCAGTGTCTGGGTCTGCTGGTCCTCCATCATCTGCAGGCGATGCTCGACATGGCGGAGATAGCGGTAGGCGGCGCCGAGGTCGTCGGCGACGTCGCGCTTGGTGCGGCCGAAGGCGACCAGGCCTTCCAAAGTGTCGAGCGTCGCCTGGGTGCGGAGATCGGGATTGCGGCCGCCCCAGATCAGCTGCTGGGTCTGCGCGAAGAACTCGATCTCGCGGATGCCGCCGCGGCCGACCTTGATGTTGTGGCCGGCCACCGCGACGTTGCGAAAGCCCTTGACCGCGTGGATCTGGCGCTTGATCGAGTGGATGTCCTGGATCGCATAGAAGTCGAGATGCTTGCGCCAGACGAACGGCCGGAGCTGCAGCAGGAACAGCTTGCCGGCCTGCTCGTCGCCGGCGGAGACGCGGGCCTTGATCATCGCCGCGCGTTCCCAGTTCTGCCCCATGCCCTCGTAATAGGTCTCGGCCGCCAGCGCCGACATGACCAGCGGCGTGGAGGCGGGATCGGGGCGCAAGCGCAGGTCGACCCGGCAGACATAGCCGTCGGGTGTCGCGTCCTGCAGGATGCGCACGAGGTTCCGTGCCAGCTTCACGAAACACTCCTGCGCGCTGCGCCGGCCGACATAGCGGACCTTGGCCTGGTCGTAGAGCAGGATCAGGTCGATGTCGCTGGAATAGTTGAGCTCATAGGCCCCCAGTTTTCCCAAGGCGAGCACGAAGAAGCCGCTGTCGCGTTCCAGGTCCTCCCGGTCGGGGAGGTCCAACTCGCCGCCGGCCGCACTCCGGTAAAGCAGATGTGAAACGGCGGCGCGCACCGCGGCATCGGCGAATTGGCTCAAGGCGCCGGTCAGCTTTTCCAGGTGCCAAAGCCCGCCGATATCGCAGGCCGCGATCGACAGGGCGGCGCGCCGCCGGGCGATCCGAAGGCGCTGCATGAGGACGGATTCCTCCAGGTCGATCAGCGCCTTGGGGTGCAGTTCCTGAATCAATGTGCTAAACAGCGACTCGGGATCCGAAAAGGCAAGCTGGCGGGCAAAAGCCGGGTCTCGCAGCAGGCATCGTGCGAGGAAGGGGCTGTTGCCGAACACCGATTTCAGCAAGCAGAGCCCGGTCGGGTCCGCGGCAATCTCGGCGAGCTCGGGCTCGGTGCATTGCGACAGGTGGAGCTCCGCCTGGCTCGGATCGCCGGGTTCCGGCAAGGGCCGGTCGGCCAGCAGGCTCAAGAGGGTCGGCATGACAGGGGCGCGGTCGGTCCGGATTGCATTCGGCGCTGAGACTGATGGACGCGTTCGGGCCGGTCAAGCGCCCGACGCTGCCTGCGGGAAAATCCAAAGTTGATCCGGCGCACCACCAAGATCGCGCTGGAAGTGTTGGGCGCGCTGCTGGCCGGCATCGCCTTGCTGGTCGGCTTCCTGGCCTGGCGCCTGATCTATGAGGGGCCGATCCACATGGCCTTCCTGGCGCCCTATGTGGAACGGTCGATCGCCGAGGCCAACCGCGACTTCCGGGTGGAGATCGAGGACACGGTGCTGACCTGGGCCGGCTGGCCGCGCGGGCTCGACCTGCGCGCCGTCAACCTGCATGTGAAGGACCGACGCGACCGCGACCTCGCGGTGCTGCCGCAGGTCTCGCTGACCTTGAGCGCGCGCGCGATGCTGCATGGCCTGATCGCGCCGTCGAAGGTGGAGGTCATCGCGCCCGACCTGATGTTGCGCCGGCGCGCCGACGGCGTGCTGATGTTCGGGTTGCAGAAGCTGGAGCAGGATGCGCCGGCAAATGCCGTGGCGATGCCGAGCCCCGCGGCGGTGATCGAGGAACTGCTGGACGACAGCGATCCGGAGAAGACCGCGGGATACCTGCGCTCGATTTCCATCATCGACGGCAAGGTCGCGATCGACGATCAGCGCGCCGGCATGGTCTGGGCGGCGCATCACCTCAACTTCGAGATCTCGCGCAAGCCGGGCACGACCAGCCTGGGCGGGAACCTGAGCGCCGATCTGCCGCAATTCGGGTCACCCGCGCTGGCGCAGGCCAGCGTCATCATCGATCCCAAGGCAAGCCGGATCGAGGTCGACGCCGCCTTCCAGGGCCTCGACATGGCCTCGCTTGGGCTGATCGAACCCGCGCTCTCCGAGCTGTCCAATTCCGAAGTGATCCTGAGCGGCCGGATGAGCACGCAGGGCCCGATCGGCGGACTGCCCGGGCCGATCGATTTCCAGGTCAACACCGCGAACGGCACGCTGAACCTGCCGGGCAAGACCAAAGAGCCGGTGCCGCTGAAGCTGATGCAGGCGACCGGCCGGATCGATTTCAACAAGGACCTTCTCCATCTGGAGAAACTCGCGCTCGATATCGGCGGGCCGACCATCGAGGCGACCGCCGATGTCGATGGCGCCCTCACCGGCGCGGCCGCCGACGGCGGCGCGCCGCTGCTCACGCTGAAGCTCCGGGCCGAGAAGTATCCGGCGAGCTGGATGGACCGTTACTGGCCGGCGGGCGCGGCCTCGAACACGCGGGACTGGCTGGTGCCGAACATTCCCGAGGGCATGGTCGAATGGGTGACGGCCGATCTCGCCTTGCGCCTGCCGAGCGAGGCCGGGGGCAGCGCGAAGGTCGAGCAGCTCAAGGGCGAGATGTCGACCAGCGGGTTGACGGTGCATTACCTGCGGCCGATGCCGCCGATCACCGACGGCGTCGCGACCGCCAGCTTCGACGCGGATTCCTTCGATGCCGACATCACCGGCGGCCGGGTCGGCGACATCAAGGTGCAGAAGGGCTATCTGCACATCACCGGCCTCGACGTCGAGGACCAGTTCATCAAGGTCGGCGGCGATGTCGGCGCGTCGCTGAAGGATGCGCTGAAGCTGCTCGACCACCCGCGCCTGGGCTATGCCTCGAAGATCGGCTTGAACCCGGACGAGGCCGGCGGCGAGGCGCAGGCCGCGCTCGATTTCGATTTTCCGGCGGAGAAGTCGCTGACCTTCGCCCGGGTCAAGATCAAGGTCGACGCCGAGGTCAAGAACGTGGCGATGAAGCGGATCCGCTTTGGCCAGGATGTGACCGACGGTACGCTCAAGCTCAAACTCGACGAGCAGGGCATGACGGTGAGCGGGCCGGTGAAATACGCCGGCGCCGATCTCGACATCAAATGGTCGCAGGCCTTCGCCGACCAGGTCGACGTGCGCGAGGTCTTCCAGGCCAAGGGCCAGACCTCGACCGGCAGCCGCGCCCTGGTCGGCTACGACTTCCGGCCTTGGGTCGACGGACCGAGCAATGTCGATCTCAAGTTCAGCCGCCGCGACGATGGGCGCGGCACGCTGGAGGCGAAGTTCGACCTGAAGGACGCCGTGCTGGCGATGGATTTCCTGAAATGGCGCAAGCCCGAGGGTGTCCCGGCGCAAGGCGCTTTGAAGCTCAATCTCCAGGGCGACAAGCCGATCGACATCACCGACCTGGCGATCGACGGCGAGGGCTTCTCGATCGCCGGCAGCGCCACCTTCGCGCCGGACGGCGACAGCATCAGCAAGCTCTCGCTGAAGAAGGCCAATATAGCCAACAGCGCGATCATCGATCTGGTCGCCGACTTCTCCAACAACGCGACCAATGTCTCGGTCGGCGGCGGCGTCATGGACGTCGAACCCTGGATGAAAGAGCGCGACCAGCCGGTCTCTCCGCAGGAACTCGATGCCGAGGAGCTGAAGCCGCAGAAGCCCTATTCGATCGCCGGACAGCTCGCCAAGGTACGGCTGTCGGAGGGCGACGAGCTCACCAACATCACCTTCGACATCCGCCACGACCCGATCTGGTGGGACAAGATCTATTTCAACGGCACCCTGCCGGGCGGCGCGCCGATCGTCTTCTCCTATGCGCCGATGGCGGAGGACGGCACCCATCGGCTGCAGGTCGAGACCAACGACGCCGGCGGCGCCTTCAAGACGCTCGGGGTCTATGACTCGATCAAGGGCGGCCAGCTCTCGATCACCGGTACGGTCAACGACAGCGAGCCGCACCGGCCGATGAAGGGACAGCTGCGGATGACTTCGTTCCGCCTGCTGCACACGCCCTTCGCCGCGCGCTTCCTCTCGGTCGCGACCCTGACCGGCCTGGTCGATGCGCTGACCGGGGAGGGCTTCCTGTTCGCCGGCGCCAGTGCCAAGTTCACCAAGACCCGCGGCAGGGTCGATGTCAGCGAGTTCCGCACCGCCGGCCCCTCGATCGGCCTCACCTCCAAGGGCTCGATCGACATGGACGCCAACACCATCGATCTCGGCGGCGCACTGGTGCCGGCCTATGCGCTGAACAGCATCCTCGGCAACATCCCGATCATCGGCGAATGGCTGCAGGGCGGGAAGGGCGAGGGCCTGTTCTCCGCGACCTACTCGGTCTCCGGCGACCTCAATGAGCCGAAGATCGACGTCAACGGTTGGTCGGCTTTGGCGCCCGGCTTCATCCGCAACCTGTTCGAGGGCGAGGACACCGCGCCCTTGACCGAGCGGAAGTCCACCCGGGCGACCAAGTGAATCTGGTGCTGGAACGCGCCAAGGCGCCGACCGCGGAGATCGTCGCGCTGCTCGCCGAGCTCAACGCCGCGCTCGACGTCGGCTATGCGCCCGAGCAGAAGCACGCGCTCTCGCTCGACCAGCTGTTCCAGCCGAATATCCGGTTCCTCGTAGCGCGGGTCGACGGTGCGGCCGTCGCCTGCGGAGGCATCGGCTTCTACGACGGCTATGCGGAGCTGAAACGCATGTATGCAAAGCCCGAAGTCCGCGGCAAGGGCGTCGCCAAGGCCTTGCTGCAGCGGCTGGAGGCGGAGGCGCGTGGCGCCGGTATGAGGGTGATCCAGATCGAGACCGGTAACTTGCAGATGGAAGCGATGCGATTCTACGAGCGCGAGGGATATCGCCGGTGCGATGCGTTCGCACCCTATGCCGCGATGCTGTCGAACGCGATCGCCACCAGCATGTTTTACGAAAAGCAGGTCTAGAAGCCGCTGCGCGGGCTTCGCTGTCGCCTATCCGCCGACGTCGATGATTTTCGTCTCGCAGGGAAGCTCGCGGCGCGTTCCGTCCGCCTCGCTGTAAGTCGCCGTGCATGTCGTGAGTGCGATGCCGGATAGCGCCGGCTCGACTTTCACCCGGATCACCGCGACGTCGTCGCAGACCGAGTCGATGGCGATGCCTTCCGCTAGGAGCGCCGCGCCATCGATCGAAATGCTCGGCAGCCTGGCTGCGCCGCCGCCCATGCAGGCGCCCTCCGCGGGTGGCGCGATGATCTCTAATTTGGCCAGCAAGCTGTGCTTGCCGATCTGGCACGACTGCAGGGAAGTTCCGTCCTGCGCGACCGCGAAGCCCGGCCGGATCGGATCGTCGCCCCCGCTCTTTCGGTTGTAGGGCAGGACCTCGAAAGTGCCCGTGGCGGCGTCGCACTGGAACTGGGCGCCGGCGCGATACCACTCCGCTCGTGCGGACAGACCCCAGGACAGGGCGACAAGCAGCACGAGACAGGAGGCCAAGACGCGCTCAACCATCCGGAGAAGATAGTCTACGCACGCCGGAAACGAAAGAGCCGCCGGTGCTGAACCGGCGGCTCTTCTTCCTCCCAGATACTCTTCTCTTAGCTGGCGCCGGCCGTCGCCCGTGCCGCGAGGGTCGAGACCAGCGCCGCGCGGTATTCCGGCGAGCCGTGCAGGTCGCCGTTGAGGCCGTTGGCGCTCACCTTCACGCCCTTCGCGGCATCGGCCGAGAAGTTGCCGCCGAGCGCCGCTTCCAGCTCTTTCGAGCGGAAGACGCCGGGGCCGGCGCCGGTGACGGCGACACGCACGCCGCCCTTGGTCTTGGCCACGAAGACGCCGACCAGGGCGAAGCGCGAGGCCGGCTGGCGGAACTTGTCGTAGCCCGCCTTCTCCGGCTTCGGGAAGTGGATCGACGTGATGATCTCGCCGTCCTGCAGCGCGGTCTCGAACAGGCCCTTGAAGAAGTCGTCGGCCTTGATCTCGCGCTTGTTGGTCTTGACCGTGGCGCCCAAGCCGAGCACCGCAGCCGGATAATCCGCCGCGGGATCGTTGTTGGCGACCGAGCCGCCGATCGTGCCGCGCTGCCGCACCTGGTGATCGCCGATCAGCGAGGCCAGCTTGGCGAGGGCGGGGATGGTCTTCTGCACGTCGGCCGAGTTGGCGACCTCGCTGTGGGTGGTCATCGCGCCGATGGTGACGCCGTCACCCTCGACCTTGATACCCTTCAGCTCGGAGACCGCGGTCAGGTCGACCATGTCCGACGGCTGTGCCAGGCGCTGGCGCAGGGTCGGGAGCAGGGTCTGTCCGCCGGCGATGAGCTTGCCGTCGGAAGCGGCGCCGATAGCCTTGGCGGCATCGGCGACCGAAGTCGGGCGGTGGAATGCGAAGTTATGCATGGCTGCGTCCCCCTTATTCCGCCGCTTTCTTCGCGGTCTGGATGGCCTGCCACACTTTGTGCGGCGTGGCCGGCATGCTGATGTCCTTGACGCCCAGCGGCAGCAGGGCGTCGAGCACGGCGTTGATCACCGCGGGAGGCGAGCCGATCGCGCCGACCTCGCCGACACCCTTCACGCCCAGCGGGTTGTGGGTGCAGAGGGTGACGTGGTTGGCGACCTTGATGTTCGGCAGGTTGTCGGCGCGCGGCATGGCATAGTCCATGTATGAGCCGGTCAGGAGCTGGCCGCTCTCCTTGTCATAGGCCGCCGCCTCGAGCAGAGCCTGGCCGATGCCCTGGCCGACGCCGCCATGGACCTGGCCTTCGACGATCATCGGGTTGATGACCCGGCCGATGTCGTCGACCGCGGTGAAGTTCAGCACCTGGACCTCGCCGGTATCCGGATCGATCTCCACCTCGCAGATGTGGCAGCCGCCCGGATAGGTGAAGTTGGCCGGATCGTAGAACGCGGTCTCCTCCAGGCCGGGCTCGAGCTCGGCATGGGGGAAGTTGTGCGGCACGTAGGCCGTCAAGGCCACGGTGCCGAACGGCACCGACTTGTCGGTGCCGACCACACTGAACACGCCGTTCTTGAACTCGACGTCGGCGACCGAGGCTTCCATCAGATGCGCGGCGATGCGCTTGGCCTTGGTGATGATCTTGTCCATCGCCTTGACGATCGCCGTGCCGCCCACCGCCAGCGAACGCGAGCCGTAGGTGCCCATGCCGAACGGCACCTTGCCGGTGTCGCCATGGGAGATCTCGACGCTCTCGATCGGAATGCCGAGGCCGTCCGAGACCAGCTGCGAGAAGGTGGTCTCGTGGCCCTGGCCGTGGCTGTGGCTGCCGGTGAACACCGTCACCGAGCCGGTCGGATGGACGCGGATAACGCCGGATTCGTAGAGACCCGCGCGCGCACCCAAGCTGCCCACGACTGCCGAGGGGGCAATGCCGCAGGCTTCGAGATAAGTGGAGATGCCGATGCCGCGGAGCTTGCCCTTGGCCTTGGAATCCGCCTTGCGCTTGTCGATCCCGGCCCAGTCCGACATCTTCAATGCGGTGTCGAGGGTCGCGAAATAATCACCGCTGTCATATTGCAGGGCGACCGGGGTCTGGTAGGGGAAGGCGTCCTTCGGGATGAAGTTCTTCCGCCGGATCTCCACGCGGTCGATCCCGGTCTCGCGCGCGGCCTTCTCGACCAGGCGCTCCAGCAGGAAGGTCGCTTCCGGCCGGCCGGCGCCGCGATAGGCATCTACCACCGCGGTATGAGTGAAGATCGCCTTTACTTCGGCATAGATCGCCGGCGTCGAATACACGCCCGCGAGCAAGGTCGCGTAAAGATAGGTCGGCACGCAGGGCGCGAAGGTCGAGAGATAGGCGCCCATATTGGCCTTGGTCGCGACGCGAAGGCCCAGGAACTTGCCGTCCTTGTCCATGGCGAGCTCGGCATGGCTGACATGGTCGCGGCCATGCGCATCGGTGAGGAAGGCTTCCGAGCGATCCGAGGTCCACTTCACCGGACGCTCGACCTTGCCGGCCGCCCAGGTGACCAGCGCCTCTTCCGCATAATGGAAGATCTTCGAGCCGAAGCCGCCGCCGACGTCGGGGGCGACGACCCGGAGCTTGGATTCCGGAATCTGCAGCACGAAGGCGCCCATCAGCAGGCGGATGACATGCGGGTTCTGGCTGGTGGTGTAGAGGGTGAAATCGCCGCTCGCGCGGTCGAAATCGCCGATCGCGGCCCGGGGCTCCATCGCATTCGGAATGAGCCGCTGGTTGACGAGGTCGATCTTGGTGACATGCGCGGCCTTGGCGAAGGCGGCGTCGGTCGCGCCCTTGTCGCCGATATGCCAGTCGTAGCAGACGTTGTTCTTGGCTTCTGGCCAGACCTGGGCCGCGCCGGCCTTGTCGGCGCTGTCGAGATCGATGATCGGCGTCGTCTCCTTATAGGTGACGTCGATCAGCTCGGCCGCGTCGCGGGCCTGAGCATAGGTCTCGCCGATGACGAGTGCCACCTGGTCGCCGACATGCCGCACCTTGTCCTTGCAGAGCGGGAAGTGCGGCGGCTCGACCATCGGCGTGCCGTCCTTGGAATGGACCAGCCAGCCGGCGGGCAGCCCGCCCTTGTCGTAGTCGGCGCCGGTCAGGATCGCGACCACGCCCGGCGCCTTGGCGGCCTTGGCGGTGTCGATCTTGACGATATCCGCGGCCGCGTGCGGGCTGCGCAGGATATAGGCGTAGGTCTGCCCCGGGCGGTTGATGTCGTCGGTATAGGTGCCGCGGCCGGTCAGGAAGCGATAGTCTTCCTTGCGCTTGACGCTGGCGCCGATACCCGTCGGGTTTCCGGTTCCTTCAGGCATATCACTTCCCTCCCATGGCTTGGGCGCCGGCCTTCACGGCCTTGACGATGTTGTGATAGCCGGTGCAGCGGCAGATGTTGCCGTCGAGCCCGTGGCGGATCTCCTCGTCGGAGAGGTTGGTCTTGCCGTTGACCAGGCTGACCGCCGCCATCACCATGCCCGGCGTGCAGAAGCCGCATTGCAGGCCGTGGTTGTCGCGAAACGCCTCTTGCATGGGATGCAGCGTGCCGTTCTGCGCCAGGCCTTCGATCGTGGTGATCGAAGCGCCCTCGGCCTGCAGCGCCAGCATGTTGCAGGACTTGATCGCCTTGCCGTTCAGATGGACGGTGCAGGCGCCGCATTGGGCGGTGTCGCAGCCCACGTGGGTTCCGGTCAGGTGCAGCTTCTCACGCAGGAAATGGACGAGCAGCGTGCGGCCCTCGACCTCACCGGTGACGGCTTTTCCGTTCACCGTCATGGATACGGTGGGCATTGGTAACCTCCCTATGATCGCGGCGGCGCCGATTGCCGAACCGCCGAACGCCGGTTGCCCCGGTCTTCTTGGCAGGCGTTAAGTATGAGCGTGTTCCGAAACGGGGGTCAAGGCGCGCAGGATAACAGTGCGCCGGGACCGGGATGGTTCGGCCCTACCGATCCAACGGGGCCGATCCCGGTCAGCGCGTCGCCGGTCAGCGCGTCGCCCACCACACGATGGCGGCGGCGATCACGATCAAGCCGCCGATCCAGACCACGGGCGGGAGGCCCTTGGACTTGCCTTCCACCGGCGGCACGGCGCCGGGCGCCATTGCCGGTTCCGGCGGGGGGCCTTCCGCGGTCGCCGCCGTCCCGGCCTGGGCCTCGACCGTGGCGGCGAAGGTCGCGAAGAACTCGTCGGCCATCTTGCGTGCCGCGCCATCAACCAGGCGCGAGCCGATCTGCGCCAATTTGCCGCCGATCTGGGCGCGCACCTCGTACTTAAGCAGGGTGCCGCCTTTCTCGGCATCCTCGAGCCGCACCTTGGCGCCGCCCTTGGCGAAGCCCGCAGCGCCGCCGGAGCCTTCGCCGGTGATCGTGTAGCCGTTGGGCGGATCGAGGTCGCTCAAGGTCACCTTGCCGCCGAACTTCGCCTTGACCGGGCCGACCTTGGCGGTGACCTGGGCCTGGAACTCGGTGTCGGAGGTTTTGTTCAGCTCCTCGCAGCCGGCGATCGACTGCTTCAGGACCTCGGGATCATTGAGCCCCGCCCAGACCGCCTGGCGCGGCGCATTGATCCAATGTTCTCCCGTCATGTCCATGGGGCAGTCCTCTTGAAATGGGCGTCCACCTTTCCGGGCGATCCGGCCCAAGTCAAGGCGGAGCGCGGGTGGTGCACCAATGGTGGCCCGGTTGCATGAGCGGCGGAACGCCGACGTGAGTTGATCTTTCTCAAGCGGCTCGGGCTTAATGCGGCCATGGCGGACTCGCGGACCCGGATCACCAACAAGCGCGGCACGGCCGGAAGCGGCTTTGCCGATCCGGCGGTGGCGGCCGTGTTCGCCGCCTATCCCCGGCGGGTCCAGGCGAAGCTCCTGGCCTTGCGCCAGCTGATCCTGGAGACCGCGGCGAAGACGCCGGGCGTCGGTGCGCTCGACGAGACCCTGAAATGGGGCCAGCCCAGCTACCGGACGAACCAGACGCGGAGCGGCAGCACGATCCGCATCGACCGGGTGAAGCCGGCGGCGGGCGACGACAGCGAGCGCTATGCGCTCCATGTCCACTGCCAGACCACCCTGGTCTCGACCTTTCGAGAGCTCTATCGCGGCCAGCTCAGCTTCGGCGGCAACCGCAGCATCCTCCTGGATGCCGGCCGGCCGCTGCCCAAGGCGGCGCTCCGCCATTGCATCGCGCTGGCGCTCACCTATCATCGCGGCGGTGCGAAGGATTACCTGTGAGCTTGCGCTTGGTACGTCTTCTGTTGGGGCTGGTCGCAGCCCTCATTCTCGGCCTTGCTTCGGCGCAGGCCGAGCCGCTGGTCATTCATGCCGGCGGCAGTGCCTACAAGTTCGAGGTCGAGGTCGTCACCACGCCGGAGACCCGGGCCCAGGGGCTGATGTACCGCAAGTCGATGGCGGCCAATGCCGGCATGCTGTTCATTTATCCGGGCGAGCAGGCGGTCTCGTTCTGGATGAAGAACACGCTGATCCCGCTCGACATGCTGTTCCTGAAGGCCGACGGCAGCATCGCCCATATCGCGCATAGCGCGGTGCCGCTGGACGAGACCCCGATCGATTCCGGCGCCGCGGTCAAGGCGGTGCTGGAGGTCAACGGCGGCACCGCCGCGGCGCTCGGCATCAAGGAAGGCGACCGGGTGGAATATCCGGACCGGCCGAGCCGGTAGCGCGCGCTTATTTCAGCTTGCCGCCGCCGCCGGACTTGCTGCCCAGGCCACCGCCGGACCCCTTACCCCCGCCGCCGGAGCTGGACGAGCCGCCGCCGCTATTGCTGCTGCTGCCGCCACCCGAGGACGAGCTCGAGGAGCCGCCGTTGGAAGTCTTGTTGGGCGAGCTGTTGGGCGAGCTGCTGGAATTGGGGCTCGACGAACTGCCGCCGCTCAAGGACGAGGCACCGTTTGCCGAGCTTGAGGAGGCGGAGGTCGCGCTCGATCCGCCGGAACTCGCCGGATCGACCAGGCTGTCGGGCCCGTCGGATACGGCGCCGGACGCGTTCGAGAGGGCCTCGGCTTCTTCCGTCTCCTCGGCCTCGTCGGCCGGCGCGCCGTCGCTGACGGCGGCCTCGGTCTGCTCCATCAAGCTGTCGAACATTCCCGGGGGCGAAGCCTCGATCGTCTCGATGCCGGTCTTGCGGACAACCACCCAATAGCCGGCCTGGACCAGCTTCGGGAACTGGGCACTCGGAAAGTCGGTGCCGACTGAGACCCGGCCTTCGTTGACATAGACGCGAGTCTCCTCGCTGGCCGCGACCATGATCCATTCCGTGCCGCGCACGGCGGAATAGCCGATCCCGGTATGGATCTCGAAGCTGGAGCCGCTGGTCGGCGACGACTTCGCCGCCGCGGCGCGCAGCAGGCCGATCGGCAGGTTGAGCAGGATGCTGCGCCGGCCCTCGGCCGGGGCGAACTTCGCCTGGTCGATCTCCAGCCGCGTGTTCTCGCCGACCTGGACCAGCGAGCCGTCGGCGAAGCGCAGCTTCACCCGTGCCCCGTCATCCGTCGCGATCGAATCCCCGGCGCTGAGCTCGGCGCCGGCAGCCAGCGGTGAACGGGAGCCGTCGCGCTCCAGGGAGGCGGTTCCACGCACAGCGACCACCTGGCAATCGGCCTCGGCCCAGGCGAGGCCGGATGCGCCCGCGAGAGTCGCTGCGGCGACCAGGAATGACAAAATGATCCGCCGCAGCGGCAGGCCGAGCCAGCGCATATCGAAGATTCCCCCGAGTTGTAGCGGGACGGACTATTGCAATTTCGGGCTCGGGCCGGATATGCGCGATATCACAACCCTGGGCCTTTGCGGGCGACGCGACTGAAATTCCATCGGCTATCGATAGATCGATCGCCGGCCCGTCCAGCGTGGCCACCGATCACTCAGCCCCAGGTTGAATAGCGCCGCGAACTCCATCAGAAAATCGAATTGTTTTGAATGACCTTATTATGAAGCCTAATAGGCTCGCCGGATGGACTAGCGATCGGCGACCGCCAGCTTGGCGCCCAGGGCCACGAAGGCGCCGGCGAAGGCGCGCCGCATCCAGGTGAGGATGCGGGGCCGGGTGATCACGTGGCTGCGGATCGCGGCGGCGAACAGGCCATAGCCGACGAACACCACGAAGGTCAGCAGCATGAACACCGCGCTGAGCTCCAGCATGCGCGCCAGCGGATGCGCCTCGTTCGCCTGCACGAATTGCGGCAGGAAGGCGAAGAAGAAGATCGAGAGCTTGGGATTGAGGATGTTGATCAGGATCGCCTGGACCGTGACCTGCAAGACCGAACGTCCGCTGTTGTCCAGCTCCACTTTCAGCGCCCCATGCTCCTTCAAGGTCATCCAGGCCATGTAGAGCAGGTAGGCGACGCCCGCATACTTGAAGGTATGGAAGGCGACGGCGCTGGTGTGGAGCAGGGCGGCGAGGCCGAGGATCGCGGCGGCCATGTGCGGGACGATGCCGAGGGTGCAGCCGAAGGCCGCGACCACGCTCGCTTTGGGTCCGCGCGAAAGGCCGGCGGCCAGGGTGTAGAGCACGCCGGTCCCCGGCGAGGCGACGATGATCAGCGTCGTGATCAGGAAGTCGAGGCTCATGGCGCGGCATTCCCCAAATGGTCCGGCAGCTTACCGCATTGATCCGGTCGCGCAAGCAAGCGGCGAGCGCTACACTCGGTCTCGTCCTCATTGATCGGAGCCTGGCATGGCCGACGAAGCAACCGAATCCTCAGCGCACTGGATCTACAACCAGACGGTCAAGATGTTCGCCGCCGGCGCGACGCCGGAATTCGAGGCGGAGGACGAGCTGGAGAAATACTGGGGCCGCGCCTGGGGCATCGACAACGACGTCGGCCGGATGCGCGCGGTGCTGGTGCATCGCCCGGGCGATGAGTTGAAGGTGGTCGATCCGAAGAAGCGGATCCCGGAGATCGGCTCTTACGGCGACGTGAAGGAAGGCTGGTATTTCCAGAGCGACCGCGTGCCGCCGCTATCCGAAATGCAGGCGCAGCATGACGGGCTCACCGCCGCCCTGCGCGCCGAGGGCATCGAGGTCTTCGAGGTGGAGGGCGACGCGGGGAAGCGCCTCAAATCCTGCTACACCCGCGATCCGCTGATCATGGTGAAGGGCGGCGCCATCGTCTGCCGCATGGGCGCCCGGATCCGCCGCGGCGAGGAGCTGGCGATCACCCGCACCCTGGCGAAGATCGGCGTGCCGATCCTGCGCACGCTTTCCGGCTCGGCGCTGATGGAAGGCGGCAGCTTCGCCTGGATCAACGAGAAGACCGCGGTCATCGGCTGCGGCATCCGCGTCAATCGCGAGGGCGCGGCGCAGGTCGGCGAGGTGCTGAAGCGCCAGGGCGTCGAGCTGATCGTCACCGACCTGGTCGGCTACGACATCCATATCGACGGCGCCTTCCTGATGGTGGACAAAGAGCTGGCGCTGATCAATCCCGCCGGCCTCTCTTACGCCTTCCTGGAGGAGTTGAAGCGCCTCAAGGTCGAGACCATCGAGATCGAGCCCTCCGATTACGGCTGGATCGTGAATTCCCTCGCGGTCGCGCCGCGCAAGCTGATCATCCCGGAAGGCGGCTCGAATCGCATCCTCGACCAGCTGGCGAAGAAGGGCGCCGAGTGGAAGGCCTTGCCCTACGACGCGATGCACTTGAATGGCGGCGGCATCCACTGCTCGACCACGCCCTTGATCCGGGACCGGGTCTAAGGGCCAAGCTTGACCGATCCCGACCCGGCTCGCATGATCGCGGTATGCTGACGGCGCAGCAGCTTCTCGATGCGATCTGGGGGCCGGCCTATCTGGTCGATCACGCGGGAAAGATTCTGCTGGTGGGCCGGCGGCACTGGCAATCCCATGTCGGCAGCGCGCCGGGCCAGCCGGATCCCAAGAGCCTGGTCGGCCGCAATCTATTCGAATTCATCTCCGGCGGCGACGTGCAGGCGCTCTACCGGCAGATCCTCTCGCGCATTCGTTCGGATCCGGAACATGTCTGGGAGCTGGACTATCGCTGCGACTCGCCCGGCATGATGCGCGCGCTGCGGATGACGGTCGCGGCGGTGGCGGATGCCGAACCTGGCACCGCCCTGTTCAGCTCGCAGATCCTGCGCGAGGGGCAGCGGCCGCCGCTCTCGATCTTCGAATACGACAAGGCTGTCACTCTGGTGGATCCCTCGGTGCCGCTGTTGGTGATCTGCAGCATGTGCCATCGGGTGCTGGCCGAACCGGGGCACGAGGATGACGCGGCCAGCTGGGTCGCGCCGGAGCAATACTACCGCACCGGTGGCAGCCCGCGTGTCTCCCTGAGCCACGGTCTCTGCCCGGTCTGCTATGCGCAATTCATGGCCGAGGTGGGACTGCCGGCGCGGCAGCCATCGGCTTAGCGCCAAAGGTTCAGCGCCCGAGCTTCGACAGAAAATCGACGAACAGCATCAGCATGTCCACCCGCTCGGGATCGGCGCCCAGCGGCAGCACGGCGGATTCGATGAACAGGAACTGCTTGTGCGGTCCGACATAATTCGGGCGGATGAAACGCGGCAGGCGGTTCTCCACCACCCATTGGTGATGCATCCAGATCGGGTTGGGCGGCCGCTGCTGCTCGATCTCCGACCAGCGCTTGCCGATCCAGTTCTCGCCCATATGGTCGCGCAGCTTGTCGCCGATCAGGCGGTAGCGGAAGTCGAGCGGCGCCTGCTCGACGTCCAGCAGCATCATGCTGCGGGCGAGCTTCGGTGCTTCCATCAGCGGATCGAAGTCGGCGCGGGCCGGGAAGGGGCGATCGCCCCGCTTGCCCCGCCAGTAGCCATAGCCCTCGCGCAGGATCGGCGAGATCACTTCCGGGTATTCGACGACGGGAGAAGCCATGATCGACATGGCGGCAGCATAGCCGCGGAATTCCGCGAAGGGGAGACGCCTCGGACAGCGAATGGGCGGAGCCTGAACACTCCGCCCATTGCGGCAATCGCGGGATTGGCTGGATCAGTTCGGCGTAGTGGTCTGCTGGGTGGTGGTGGTCGAGGTCGCGCCGGAACCGTCCGGCGCCGGCGACGTGGTGGTCTGCTCGGTGGTGGTCTTGGTCGGGCCGATCGCGCCGCCCTGCATGAGGAAGAAGCCGAGGGCGACGATCACCACCAGGCCGCCGACGATGAAATAGAGAAAGCTGTTGCCGCCGCGGCCGCTGCCGCCGGCATTGTTGTTCGTGGATTCTGCCATTTCGCTCTCCTGAAGCCGATGCCCGGCGCATGGCCCGGGCACACCGAATCCGGGCGAAGCCCGCCCATTAGCCCGAAACCCCGCGCAGAAGCGGAGTTCCTGGATTCGGAGAGGAGGCGTGGAAAATTCCGTCGCGCCGCGACGGAACTTTCGAGGTTTCGGAGCGCGGCCCGGATCAGCGCTTGCGGGCGAGCGTCAGCCCATCGCCGATCGGCGCCAGCGCCAGGGTCACACGCTCATCATTGCGGACCTTCTCGTTGACCGCGCGGATCGCCTTTGTGTCCTCGTCGTTCTGCTTCGGGTCGGCGACGTCGCCGCCCCAGAGCACATTGTCGATCGCGATCAGGCCGCCCGGGCGCACCAGCCGCATGGCGCGGTCGTAATAGTTCGAGTAGTTGGTCTTGTCGGCGTCGATGAAGGCGAAGTCGAAGGGTTCGACGTCGGCGGCGATGAGCGCGTCGAGCGTCGCGACCGCCGGCCCGAGGCGGAGCTCGATCTTGCTCTCCAGCCCGGCGCGGCGCCAGTAGTCGCGGGCGACCCTGGTATATTCCTCGCTGACGTCGCAGCAGATCAGCTTGCCGTCGGCCGGCAGGGCGCCGGCGATGCAGAGGCTGGAATAGCCGGTGAAGGTGCCGACCTCGAGCGCGCGGCGGGCGCCGGTCAGCTCCACCAGCAGGGCCATGAAGGCGCCCTGCTCGGGACCGATCTGCATGCCGGCGCCCGGCAGCTTCGCGGTCTCGTTGCGCAAGTCCTTCAGCAGGTCGTTCTCCCGCGTGCCGAATTGCACGAGGTAGTCGTAGAGACGGTCGTCAAGCTCCAGCGAGCGGCGCGCCATGGTCTGGTCCCCGATGAGATGTGGATATGACGTTCAGCGCCGCGCCGCGGTCGTCTGGGAGCGGGCGAGATCTTTTTGCCGATTCCGTCGCGGGTCGCGCGTCGCCGGTTGTCGGCGCCGGCGCAACCGCCTCAGTGTGCGTGCGCGTCCTGGATGCGGACGTATTGGTTGCCGGCCTCGAGCGCATTCTGGGCCACGGTCTTGCGCCGGCTGGGATCGGCGACGCAGAAGATATGCGCATAGGGGGTGCCGTCGATGCCCTGGAACAGGTTCGCGACCTCCCACACCATCAGCGGCGAATCGCCGACCCGATACCGATTGCCGACGTGAACCTGGACCGGCTTTCTGCTTCTGAAGAGACCCAAGGCGAACTCCGCTGTCTGACCTGTTCCGGCCCCGGCCGGCGCATCTTTCAGAGAAGCGAAGCCGGCATTAGGGCCTTGATTTGACAGAAAACTACCACGCACGCCGGTGCCGCTACAAGATGCCGTTAATTTACCATGATGCAGCGTGGAAACGCCGCATCATGGCGCGTTCCGGCGTCAGGCGTTCCTCAGGTACCAGTCGTAATCGAGCTCGGTCACCTGGGCGTGGTAGCGGTCGTATTCGGAACGCTTGATCGCGGTGAACATCTGGTGGAAGCGCGGGCCGAGATAGTCGCGCATCGCCGTCGAATTGGCGAAGGCGTCGAGCGCCAGGTTCCAGTGCCGCGGCAGGCTCAGGCCCTGCTCGGCGGCCAGCGTGTAGCCGTCACCCACGATCGGCGCACCGGGATCGATCTTGTGGGTGATGCCGTGATGGATCGCGGCCAGCAAGGCGGCGACCGCCAGGGTCGAGTTGGCATCGGCGCCGCAGATCCGGTGCTCGACATGGCGCGACGAGGCCGGGCCCGCGGTCACGCGGAAGCTGACGGTGCGGTTGTTGACGCCCCAGGTCGGCGCCACCGGCGCGTAGAGATTGGCCTGGAAGCGCTTATAGGAATTGGCGTTGGGGGCGAAGATCGCCATCGCATCGCCTAGGAGCGCCTTCATGCCGCCGATCGCGAACTTCAGGAGATCGTTGCCGGTCGGGTCGTCGCTGGCGAAGGCGTTCTTGCCGTTCTCGTCGGCCAGGCTGACGTGGAGATGCTGGCCGCTCCCCGCCAGTCCGTTATGCGGCTTGGCCATGAAGGTCGCCTCGAGGCCGTGGCGCATCGCCGTGCCCTTGACCAGGCGCTTGAAGACCTGCGCCTCGTCGGTCGCGCGCAAGGCATCGGCGCGGTGCACCAGCCCGACCTCGAACTGGTTCGGCGCGTTCTCCGAGATCGCCGATTCCAGCGGCAGGCCGGCCGCTTCGCCGAAGGCGTAGAGATCGTCCAGGAAGGGCTGGAAGTCGTCCAGCTCGCGCAAGCCGTAGGCCTGGATATGCTTGCTGCGGTGCCCGCTGACCGGCGAGGCCGGGCCCTGGCCGGGCGTCTTCTGGTCCATCAGGTAGAATTCGAGCTCGCAGGCGATCACCGGCGTGAGATCGAGCTCCTTGAAGCGATCGACCACGCTTGTCAGGACATGGCGCGGATCGACGTTGCAGGGCGCCCCGTCGAGCTCATAGACCGAGAGCATCACCTGGGCGAAATCGTTGTCGAGCCAGCGCGCCGGCTGCAAGGTACCCGGCACCGGGCGGCCGAGCCGGTCGGCATCGCCGTCGCTCATCACCAGGCCGCTTTCCTCGACATCCTCGCCGTTGATGTCGAGCGCCAGCATGGTGCCCGGGATCATCCGGGCATATTCGAAGATGCCGCGAACGTCGCGCTTGCGGAGATTCTTGCCGCGCGGCACGCCGGACTGGTTCACGAAGAAGATCTGGACGTTCTCGATCTCCGGGTGCGCCGCGAAGAAGGCGTCGCATTCCTCGACGCTGGCAATTCCGGTGGGGGTGGCTTTCTGCTGCATGTTCATGACCGAAGACTCCTTGGACGATTGAATTCAGGTTGAGGCGTTTCGCTTCGAATGCCCGGCTTGCCCCGGGCAGCCTCATGCCTTCAGTTCGTCCAGACAGCCTCCGACGGTGGCCACCAGGTGATCGACCTGTTCCGCCGTGGTCGCGGGCGAGAGCAGGGTCATGTTGTGGAAGGGCGCGATCAGCACGCCGCGGTTCAGGAGATAGAGATGCACCGCGAGCTCGAGATGCGGCCGCATCGCGGCCTTGGCCTCGGCGCCGTTCTTGGGGCGCGTCGGCGAGCAGACGAACTCGGCTCTCGCGCCGACATTGGAGACATGCCAGGGCACGTTGCGCCGGTTGATCTCCTTCTCGACGCCGCGGGCCAGACGCTCGGAGAGATCGAGCATGTGCTTGTAGTTGGCTGGCGTCATCACCTCGGCGAGGTTGGCGCGCATGCAGTGGAGCTGCAGCGCATTGGCGCTCAAGGTGGTGCCGATGCCGCTGTAGCCGGGGCCTGCCTCAGCTTCCGCCTTGCGCATGCGGTCGGCCATCTCGGCGGTGAAGCCGAAGACCGAGGTCGGAATGCCGCCGGCAACCGGCTTGCCGAGGGTGAAGAAGTCCGGCTTCAGGTTGTGCATGCGGGTATAGCCGCCATAGCCGGTCGAGATGGTGTGGGTCTCGTCGATGATGAGGAGCGTGCCGTATTTCTTGGCGAGCTGCGCCATGCCGTCGAGATAGCCCGGCTGCGGCAACACCATCCCGATGTTGGTGAGCGCGGGCTCGGTCAGGATGCAAGCGACGTCGCCGGCTTTCAGCGCGCGCTCGATCGCGTCGAGATCGTTGAACTCGACCACGACGGTGCCTTGGGTCAGGTCGTAGACCTGGCCCATCAACCCGACGCGGTTCGCGGGCTTGCCGTCCTGGTCGAGGCGCAGGAAGGTGTCATCGACGGCGCCGTGATAGCAGCCGCTCATGATCAGCACTTTCGGCCGCTGGGTGATGGCGCGGCACCAGCGGATCACAAAGCGGTTGGCATCGGTCGCGGTGGTCGCGACCTGCCAATAGGGTAGGCCGAACATGTCGGACAGCAGCTTGCCCACCACCGGCACGTCCTCGGTCGAGAGCATGTAGGTGAGGCCGCGTTCCGACTGCTCGCGGATCGCGCGCACCACGGGTTCGGGTGAGTGGCCGAACATCGAGCCGGTGTCGCCGAGGCAGAAGTCGTCGTATGCGTGGCCGTCGACGTCGGTGAGGGTCGCGCCCTTGGCTTCCTTGGCGTAGAGCGGGAAGGGCGTCGACCAGTCGAGCATCCAATGCATCGGCACGCCGTTGTGCCAATGCGCCTTGGCGCTCTCGGCCAGCTTGGCCGAGGTCGGGTTGGCCTGCAGGAAGCGGTCGCGCTCCCGCTTCAGCATGGAATCGATCTGCGCGGACGCGATGCCCGGAACGCTGCGCGCGGCTTCAGTCTGTTGCATTCAAACGCACCTCTGCCGCGGTGCGCTCGCAAACCTTGCGTGGAGAGGATGAGCGCGCCGGGGCTACATATTGGTTATGTACCGCATGCACGGCGCGACGGTGTCTTGAGAGGAGGCCGGGGAATTAACGATCCCGGCAGGCGACTACCGCTGGGCGAGAGTCATAGCGATTGCCCGGGGGCTATGCAAGGGGGTGGTAAGCTGTGCGTCAGCGAAGCATGATGAAGCATTGCGCCACATCGGATTGGGGAAAATGAAGACCAAGGGAAATGGATATGAAGGCCGGGTCGCCTTGGTGACCGGCGCCGGTGCCGCGGACGGCATCGGCTTCGCGGCGGCGAAGCTGCTGGCCGAGGCGGGTGCCAAGGTCGCGATCACCTCCACCACCAGGCGGATCCAGGATCGCTTGAAGGAGCTGCCCGGGGACGCAGCCTCGAAGGCCGCCTTCATCGCCGACTTGAGCGACAATGCAGAGGCGAAGGCTCTGGTCGCCGCGGTGAAGAAGAAGTTCGGCCGCCTCGACATCCTGATCAACAACGCCGGCATGGTGCAGACCGGCAAGAAGAACACCGCCTCGCCGGTCGAACGGATCGACGACGACGAATGGCGCCGCGCGCTTTCGCTCAACCTCGACACCTGCTTCTTCGTGACCCGCGCCGCGGCGCCGATCATGCAGCGTCAGCGCTACGGCCGCATCGTCAACGTCTCCTCGGTCAGCGGACCGCTGGTGACCTTTCCGCGGGGCGGCGCCTATTGCACGGCGAAGGCGGCGATGACCGGCTACACGCGTTCGCTGGCGCTGGAGCTGGCGCCGCTCGGCATCACTGCGAACGCAATTGCGCCGGGCTGGATCGCCACCGGCTCGCAGTCGGCGAAGGAGAAGCGCGCCGGGCGCAACACCCCGGCGCGTCGTTCCGGCCGGCCGGAGGAAGTGGGCGCCGTCGCCTTCTTCCTGGCCGGCGAGGCCGCCAGCTACGTCACCGGCCAGCTGATCGTGGTCGATGGCGGCAACATCATTCAGGAGATCAAAGGGAATTGACCAGCACGAAAGATGACCGGATCGTTCTGATCACGGGCGGCTGCGGCGGCATGGGCCGCGCCATCGCCGCGCGCTTCCTGGAAGCGGGCGCGAAGATCGCGGCCGCGGATCTCAACCCCAAGGACCTCGCCTCCGGCGTGTTCGGCATCAAGGCCGACGTGACCAAGGTCGCCGACTGCGAACGCATGGTGCGGGAGACGGTCGCGCAATTCGGGCGGCTCGACGTGCTGGTCGCCGGCGCCGGCATCTGGACCGAAGGCCCCGCCGACGAGGCCACCGAGGCCGAGTATGACAAAGTGATGGACGTCAACCTGAAGGGCGTGTTCTTCACCAACCGCTATGCGATCCCGGCGCTGGAGAAGACCGGCGGCATCATCGTCAACATCGCCTCGGATGCCGGCCTGGTCGGCAATGCCGGAGCGGCGATCTATTGCGCCTCCAAGGGCGGCGTGGTGCTGCTGACCAAGGCCTTGGCGGTGGAACTCGCGCCGCGCGGCATTCGCGCCGTCGCGATCTGCCCGGGCGACGTCGCGACGCCGATGCTGGACTACCAGGCCAGCGCCTTCGGCGGCGGCGATGCGGAAGGCTATCTTGAGAAGCTCCGCAGCAAGTATCCGCAGAAGGCCAAGGCGCGCTTCATCACCGCCGAGGAAGTGGCGGAGCTGGTCTATATGTCGGCCTCGCCGCGTCTCGGCGCCCTGACCGGTGCCGCGCTTGCCTTCGACTTCGGCCTTTCGGCGGGCTCCTGAGCGCATGGAGCCTTGAATCATGGCGGTGGACCGGCGGCCGATCGACCAGATGGTGCTGGATGTCGGCGGCGAGGCCTTCCAGCGCCTCGCGCGCCTCTTCGAGGAGGAGACGCGCGGCGCGGTGGTCGCGCTGCGCAGCCTGCTAGGGACCCAGGATTGGCGCGAGCTTGGCCGCCAGGCGCATTCGCTCAAGCACGCCACCAGCAGCTTCGGCCTTGCGGATCTCGCGGCGATTGCTGCGCTGATCGAGCAAGCCGCCGATGCGCAAAGAGGCGCGGAGGCGGAGGCCCAGCTCGCCCGCCTCGAGGCGGAGGTGGATGCCGATCTGGCGGAGCTCGACCGGGTGCTGCGGAGGATGGCCGTCGGTTAGGCGTGCATCTCCAGCGCCGGCTCGCCGTTGGGCGGCGCTTCATGCCAGGTGGCGAGCTTGCGGTAGATGGTGGAGGCGCTGATCTCCAGCAGCGCGGCGGCGCGGACCACGTTGCCGTCGCAAGCGCGGATCGCCTGCTCGATCGCGTTGCGCTCGGTGACGTGGAGCGGCAGGACCTTCGGGCCGTTGCCATTGCCGCCGTTCTCGCCGGGACCGGCATGGCCGCTCAGGCTCTCGACCATCGAGTTCAGGCGACGGCGCTCCAGCACGTTGCCCAGGGTGATCAACAGCCGGTCGGCGTTGAATGGCTTCACCAGGAAGTCGAGCGCGCCCTCGCGCATGGCCTCGACCGCGCGGTTGAGCGAGCCGTCTGCGGTGATGACGACGACCGCGACCTGGAATTCGCGGGTGCGGATGTGCTTCAGGACATCGAGCCCGTCCATGTCGGGCAGGCGCAGATCGAGCAGCACCGCATCGGTGGGGCTGCGGGCGATGTCGTCCAGGGCTTCCTGGCCGGTCATGCAGTGCCGCGCCCGGAACGGTCCGCGCTTCAAGTATTCCAGATAGACCCGCGCCATCGAGGGCGTGTCCTCGATCAGCAGCACGTCGGAGAGTTCTGAATCCGTCATACGCGTCCCCCCGGATTCGATGTCGAAAGTTAGACTCACTCAGCGGAGCGCGGCAATAGGAACCTTAGGACCATGGTTTACGGCCGAGGCTTTTGTTGCCGACTCCTGGGACCTTCCCTATAAGGAGTGCGTCGCTTGGGGAAAAGACCGGCCGGCGCCGCAACAGGGAGCGGTGGTATGGCTCGGCCGGCGAAGCGGATAAATGGACGGAATCGATCAGAGACGCGAACCGCGCTTCAGTTTTGACGGCGCCACCATCCTGGTGTTCGACGACGCCGAGGAGCGCCGCACGGTCGCGGTCACCCATTACTACAACGTCTCGCGCCGTGGCGCCTGCGTGCTGCCGCCGGCGACCGGCGGGCTCGCGGTCGGCAGCCGGCTGACCATGCTGCCCCAGCCCTATCTCGAAAAGCGCGAGGTGGTCGTGGTCAATTGCCAAGCGGGCTCGCTGCATCTGGAACTGCCGGACAGCCAGGAATTCAGCGAGTTCGAGGTGGCCGAGATGATCCGCGCCATGCCGCGCGAAGAGCTGGCCTGAGGCGGCTCAGGCCGTCGGCCCGGTCACTCTTTCGGAATCAGCGACGAGATCACCACCGCGCCCGGGAACACCATCGCCATATGGGTCGGCGTGATGCGCAGCACCGTCGCGATGGTCGGGCCGATGTTCGGCAGGTCGAGGCTGACCTTGTCCCCGACATGAACCGGACCGGCGGTCTCGACCAGGGCGCCGTGCAGCGAGATATCGACCAGCTTGCACAGCACGCGATCGCCGCGGATGGTGACATGCGCCGGCAGGTTGACGACGAAACGTGGGTCGTGGCGACGGTCATCGCCACCCGCGTCGATCTCATTCTTGGCCATCAACCGAACCCCTGGACACTTCGATGCGCTGATCTTGGATGCGCAAATGGCGGCGCTTTCCGCGACTCACGCGGCCCCGGCGCCGATGGCGCACATCGTGCCACGCGACCCGGGAGAGCGCCAAGAGATTAATCCCCCAAAGAGTTTAACCAACCGTAACCGCCGACTCGCGCAAAGCCGTGCGGCCCGGTGCCAGATCGGCCGGGGTCAGGCCGCGCTCCCGGAGGTCCTCCGGCAAGCTGCCGGTATCGATCAGCGCCGCGGTGGCGCGGCCCAGCACCGGCGACATCATGATGCCGTAGCCGCCCTGGCCGGCGAGCCAGAAGAAACCCTCGGCTCGCGGGTCGAGACCGACCACCGGGCAATGATCGGGCACGAAGGAACGCAGGCCGGCCCAGCTCCGCAGGATCCGCTCGATTTTCAGCAGCGTATGCCGCTCCAGGTAGTCGGCGAGCTCGGCCATCACCATGTCGTCGGGATAGGCGTCCATAGGATCGACCGGAGTCTCGTCGCCGGGCGATGCGAGGATGCGGCCGGCTTCCGGCTTGAAGTAGTGCCAGGTCTCGATCACCTCGCCGACCGGCTGGGTCGGCTTGCAGAAATCCGGCGGCACCTCGACCAGGATGACCGTGCGCAGGCAAGGCTGCAGGCCGATCCGCGGCGCGCCCGCCAGGGCGCCGATGCGATCGGCCCAGGCCCCGGCGGCGTTGACCACGATCGGCGCGCGAAAGCGCTCGTTGGCCGTGACCGCGGTCCATTGACCGCCGCTGCGCTCCAGCGCCGTCACGTTGGCGGAGACGGCGAGCCGTCCGCCGCGCGCCTTGAAGCCGCGCAGATAGCCCTGGTGAATTGCCGCCGCGTCCATGTCCATGACGCCCGGCTCGTAGATCGCGCGGCGGAACACGCCGGGCCGGATCAACGGGCAGAGTTCGATCGCCTGCTTCAGCGAGATCTCCGCGATCGGGTGCGCGGGCGGTGCGTCCTTGAGCAGCTTGTCGATCGCGTTCTCGGGATCGTCGATGCCGAGCGTCAAGGCGCCGCGCGGGGTCAGCAGCGGATGCTCGGCGAAGCCCGGGGGCGGCGCGCTGAAGAAGGCGCCGGCGGCCTGGCAGATCTCGCGGACCGGGGCCGGTCCGTAATTCGGCGTGTAGAGCGCGGCCGACCGCCCGGAGCTGTGGTAGCCCGGCTGGTCTTCCATCTCCAGCAGGATGGTCTTGCCGAGCGCGGCCAGTTCCCAGGCCGCGGCGGCACCGGACACGCCGGCGCCGATCACCAGGAAATCGCAATCTGTGGTCATCGTGGATCTTAGGGGGCTGATCTCAAAGGGACAGTTCGGGGCGCCGTGGCAGGCGCCGAGGCGGGGCCGACAATAGAAGCTTTCGTTAACGAAAACATCCGTATATTCACCGCTCTTGCAACCTTTCCGCAGGTCGGAACATGGGGGCGGCCCTGGAATCCAGCGCACCGCCAACTGCCAAGCCATCCTTCAAGACGCGCTTCAAGGCGTGGTGGGAGGGTTATGACGTGGCCGATCTGATGGACGCGCCGCCACCGGTGCCGGAGCCGGTCCTGGGTCCCGTCGAGCCGGTCGCTACGCCGCCGGAAGATATTCCTCCGCTGGAACAGCCCTACATCAAGATCGCCCAGATCATCTGGGGCGAGAGCTTGGTGGGGCCGGGCGGTACCGCCGCGATCCTCACGCTGGTGAAGCCCTTCGCGCTCGATCCCAGCATGACGGTGATGGACTTCGGGTCCGGGCTGGGCGGCGGCACCCGGGCGGTCAGCGAAGAGTTCGGCGTCTGGGTCCAAGGCTTCGAGCCCGATGCGATCATGGCCGAAGGCGGCCAGGAGCTCTCGACCAAGAAGGGCATCAAGAAGGCCGAGATCAAGCCTTGCAGCGTCAAGGACTTCCAGCCCAAGGCCGGGACCTACGACTGCATCTTTTCCAGCGAAGCGCTCTACATGGTGCCGGAGAAGGAGAAGCTGCTCGCCAACTTCGAGCGGGCGCTGAAGGCCCGCGGGCAGATCGCGCTCACCGACTTCGTGCGCACGCCCGGCACCAAGCCTGACGATCCGCGCCTGAAGGGTTTCGTGACCCGGGACGGCAAGGCGGGGCATTTCTGGCTGGGCGACGACTATCTCGCCAAGATGAAGGGCCTGAAGTTCGATGTCCGGGTCGATGAGGACCTGACGGCGACCTACCGCACCCACGTCATCGAGGCCTTCGTGAATTTCACCCAGGATCCGGCCGCCGCCGCCGCCGCCCGCGCCCATCCCGAAGCGGCGGTCGCCGAGGTGGCGCTCTGGACCAAACGGGTCGCTGCGCTCGATTCCGGCGCGCTGCAGCTCCGGCGCTATTACGCCATCAAGATGGGCAGCACCAAGTCCTCTTGACGGATCAATGGGTTAGGTCGATCTGCCCGGGGTTGACAGGGCGCAGCCGCGCCACTATGTTCCGCCCGCATTTTTAGTTCGAAGGATACCGGCCATGAAGGTCATTCACTCGCTGAAGTCGGCCAAGACGCGGCACAAGGATTGCCGTATCGTCCGCCGCCGCGGCCGGGTCTATGTGATCAACAAGACCAACCCGCGTTTCAAGGCGCGCCAGGGCTAACAGCCCAGGCGAAAGCCAAGCTTTTCTACGAACCGCGCGTGGCCCTGCCCCGCGCGGTTTTGTTTTGCGCGGGTTTCGGCAATAGTGCAGCCATGCTGATGCCTGCCCCGGACTCGAACACGATCGCGCAGAAGGCACGCCTGGCTGCGGCCTTGGCCGAATTGCTGCCGCCGGAATCGGTGATTGCCGATCCGATAGCGCTGAAGGCCTATGAGTCCGATGGCCTCACCGCCTATCGCCAGGCGCCGCTGCTGGTCACCCTGCCGCGCAGCACGGCGGAAGTCTCCGCGGTGCTGAAGTTCTGCGCCGAGAATAAGCTCAAGGTCGTCCCGCGCGGCGCCGGCACGTCGCTGTCCGGGGGCGCACTGCCGCTGGCCGATGGCGTGGTGCTGGGTCTCGGCAAGCTCAACAAGATCCTGGAGATCGATCTCGAGAACCGCTGCGCCGTGGTGCAGCCCGGCGTGCAGAATCTCGCGATCAGCAACGCCGTGCTGGCTTCGGGCTTCTACTACGCGCCGGATCCCTCGAGCCAGATCGCCTGCACCATCGGTGGCAATGTCGCGGAGAATTCCGGCGGCGTGCATTGCCTGAAATACGGCCTCACCACCAACAACCTGCTCGGTCTCGAAGTCGTACTGATCTCAGGCGAGGTGGTGCGCTTCGGCGGCAAACATCTCGACGCCGGCGGCTATGACCTGATGGGCATCATGACCGGGTCGGAAGGCCTGCTCGGCGTCGTCACCGAGGTGACCGTGCGTCTCTTGAAGCGGCCGGAGACGGCGCGGGCCCTGGTCGCGGGATTTCCCAGCAACGAGCAGGCCGGCGCCGCGGTCGCCGCGGTGATCGGCGCCGGCATCATCCCGGCCGGCATGGAGATGATGGACCGGCCGGCGATCCACGCCGCCGAGGATTTCGTCCATGCGGATTATCCGCTCGATGCCGAGGCGCTGCTCATCGTCGAGCTCGATGGCCCGGGCGTCGAATGCGATCACCTGCTGCGGCAGGTGACCGAGATCGTGAAGGCCAATGGTGCCTCGACGCTGCGGGTCAGCGAGAGCGAGGCGGAGCGGCTGAAGATCTGGGCCGGGCGCAAGGCGGCATTTCCCGCGGTCGGGCGGATCTCGCCTGATTATATCTGCATGGATGGGACGATCCCGCGCCGGCGCCTGCCCGAGGTGCTGACCCGCATGGCGGAGCTCTCCAGGAAATACGGCTTGCGGGTCGCCAATGTCTTCCATGCCGGCGACGGCAACCTGCACCCGCTGATCCTGTTCGATGCCAACAAGGGCGAGCTCGAGAACGCGGAAAAATTCGGCGCCGACATCCTGAAGCTCTGCGTGCAAGTGGGCGGCGTGCTGACCGGCGAGCATGGTGTGGGCGTCGAGAAGCGCGACCTCATGCCGGAGATGTTCTCCGAGCTCGACCTCGATCAGCAGATCCGGTTGAAATGCGCCTTCGATCCCGATCAGCTGCTCAACCCCGGCAAGGTCTTCCCGAATCTGCACCGCTGCGCCGAGCTTGGCCGCATGCATGTCCGCGGCGGCGCCTTGCCTCATCCCGAATTGCCGCGGTTTTAGAATGGAATTGCTCAGTCCAGCCTCTCTGGAGGAGGCCGCCGATTGCGTGCGGGCGGCGATCGCCGACAAGGCGGCGCTGGAAATCCTCGGCGCCTCCAGCAAGCGCGGCTTCGGCCGACCGGTCGATGCCGCAAGGCAGATCACCACCGCGGCGATGTCGGGCATCATCTCGTATCATCCGGAAGAGCTGGTGCTGGTGGCGCGGGCCGGCACGCATATGGCGGAGATTGCCGCAGCGCTCGAGGAGAAAAACCAGTTCCTCGCCTTCGAGCCACCGGATTTCGGCAAGCTCTATCCGGGCGACGATGCCGGCAGCAACCGCACCGGCACCCTGGGCGGCATCCTCGCCACCAACCTCTCCGGCCCGCGCCGCTTCAAGGCCGGTGCCGCGCGCGACCACTTCCTCGGCTTCACCGCGGTCAACGGCCGCGGCGAGATCTTCAAGGGTGGCGGCCCGGTGGTGAAGAACGTCACCGGCTACGATCTGCCGAAGCTGATGGCCGGCTCCTTCGGCACGCTCGCGCTGATGGACGAAGTCACGGTCAAGGTGCTGCCGCGCCCGGAGAGGACGCGCACGGTGCTGCTTTACGGCCTGGATGCGGCGGCGGCCAATGCGGCAATGACCAAGGCGCTGACCGGGCCCTACGACATTTCCGCGGCGGCTTTCCTGCCGCAGATCCAGGCGCAGTCATCCGATTGCGACTATGTGGGCGCGCAGGGCAGCGTAACCGCGCTCCGGGTCGAAGGCTCCGGACCGGTGGTGGAGCATCACTGCGCCGCCTTGCGCCGCGATTTTGCCAAGGACGTGGGGGGCGCGACCGAGGAGCTGCACAGCGCCAACTCGATCACGCTCTGGCGCGAGATCCGCGACCTCCATCCCTTCTTCGACATCGACACCATCCTCTGGCGCATCTCGGTGCCGCCGGCCCATGGCGCCGGGGTCGCGGCCAGCTGTGCGATCGACATTCCAGGCAGCAACTTCCTGCTCGATTGGGGCGGCGGCCTGGTCTGGCTGTCGAGCCCGGCCAGCGGCGGTGCGCATGCGGAGCAGGTGCGGCGCGCCTTCCAGCGCTGCGGCGGCCACGCCACCCTGGTGCGGGCACCCGAAGCCGAGCGCCGCAAGGTCCAGGTGTTCGAAGCCGAAGGGGCGCGGGCGCTGACCGAGCAGGTGAAGCGCGCCTTCGATCCGGAACGCGTGCTCAATCCCGGTCGCATGTTCGAAGGCATCTGACATGCAGACCAGCTTCACCCTGGCCCAGCTCGCCGACCCGGATACCGCGGAATCCGAGAAGATCCTCCGGGCCTGCGTGCATTGCGGTTTCTGCACCGCGACCTGCCCGACCTACGTGCTGCTCGGCGACGAGCTCGATTCCCCGCGCGGGCGCATCTATCTCGTCAAGGAGATGTTGGAGCAGGGCCGCGCCGCGACCGCCACCGAGGCCAAGCATATCGACCGCTGCCTCTCCTGCTTGAGTTGCATGACGACCTGCCCCTCGGGCGTGCATTACATGCACCTGGTCGATCACGCCCGTGCGCATATCGCCGAGACTTTCACCCGCCCCGCCGACGAACGCTGGCTGCGGCGGCTGCTGGCCTTCGTGATGCCGCGGACCGGTCTCTTCCGGCTGGCGATGATGGGTGCGGCGTTGGCGAAGACTCTGGGCGGCGCGCGGTGGCTGCCGGGCAAGCTCGGCAACGCGTTGAAACTGGTGCCGGGATTCCCGAAGGGTCCGTCGAAGACCGATCGGCCGCAGGTCTTCCCGGCACAAGGCCCGCGCCGCGGCCGGGTCGCCTTGCTCGCCGGCTGCGTGCAGCCGGTGTTGCGGCCGGAGATCAATGCGGCGGCGATCCGCCTGCTCAATCGGCTGGGGGTCGAGGTGGTGGTGCCGGAAGGGGCCGGCTGTTGCGGCGCGCTCGGCCATCACATGGGCTTCACCGACCAGTCGCACCGCCTCGCGCGCAACAACATCGCGGCCTGGCAGAAGGCCGGCGAGATCGACGCGATCCTGGTGACCGCATCGGGCTGCGGCACGACGGTGAAGGATTACGGCTACATGCTCCGTACCGAGGCCGACGTCCGGGAAGCGGCGGCGCAGGTCAGCGCCAAGACCCGCGATATCACCGAATACCTGGCGATGCTCGGCGTCTCGGGTTCAGTGCCGAAGCTGAAAGTCGCCTATCACTCCGCCTGCTCGATGCAGCACGGGCAGAAGATTTCCGAACCGCCGCGCGCGCTGCTGAAATCCGCCGGCTTCGACGTCGCGGAGATCCCCGAAGGCCATCTCTGCTGCGGCTCGGCCGGCACCTACAACCTGCTGCAGCCGGAGCTCTCGGCGCAGCTCCGCGACCGCAAGGCGGCGAATATCGCGAGCACCGCGCCCGACCTCGTGGCCACCGGCAATATCGGCTGCCTGCAACAGCTCAGCAGCGCGATCGACGTGCCGATCGTCCACACGGTCGAGCTGCTCGATTGGGCGAATGGCGGACCGATGCCGGCGGAGCTCAGCGCGCTTAGGACTGCGTGAGCCCTTTCATCGCGCGCTCGGCGACATCGATCGCGCGGTCGAACACCATCTTCTTCCAGTCGTCCTTGTCCGGATAGAAGGCGGCGCGGATCTGCGACTTGATCTCCTTGCCCTTGGCGTTCTCGAGGTCGCCATGGACGTGGAGCCAATTGTCGGCGCGGACCGCCAGCAGCATCTCCTCCAGCGGCAGGGTACCGTATTCCAGGGTGACGCCGGTGACCTCCGCCTCCGGGATGGTATCGGTGATGGCGATCTGGGTGTCGCCGGTGACCACGGTCGAGGTCGAGGTGCCGTCGTCGGTCGCGGTCGCGTCGTTGTACCAGTCCTTCACCCGCGCGGTGCCCGGATCGCCGGCGAGATGGTTGCAGATGATCTCGCCATAGCCATAGGGGCCGAGGCCGGTGTGAAGATCGATGAAGGCGATTTTTCGGACATGATCCGAATGCGGCTTCAGGATCGCGCGCATCGTGCGGTTCGACCAGCCGGCTGCCTTGCCGCCGTAGAACACGCCTTCATTGTCGAAATACTGGCCCTGGGTGATTGCCGCCTGCAGCGCCCAGGCGCCATGCTTGCCGGCATAGGCCTGGAACTGCGCGCGGTTGCGGTTCTCGCCTTCCCGGCTCCATTCGTCCGGGCAGATCGAATTGCGGAGCTCGCGATAGCCCGGGTTGTCCGGCGTCGGCTTGCCGTGATCGACGAAGTTGCGGTTGAGATCGATGTTGTCCTCGGTCACCCGCCGCACCCAGGCGAAGCCATAGGGATTGATCGCATGGACCAGCAGAACCGCGGTGTCGGGCGGAAGCTGCTCGAATATCCCGCTCTGCAGCCAGCCCGTCTCGATGCCGGAGCCGCAGAAGCCCTCGGCGCCGTGGGTCCCGGCCTGGGCGAAGAACAGGCGGCTCGCATCCTTGGGGCCGAGCCAGGCGGTTTCGGTGCTCAAGTCCCCGCCGTCCGGCCCTCTTTCCGGATTGGCGCGGCTGGCCAGGGTCGCGCCCGCTGCGCTGGCGGCCTCGCGGAAACGCTGCCGGCCCTCGGCAAACGTGCCCGGGAACACGGCGGCGGGTGAGGAAATCTTTACGGCCATCTGCTACTCACAATTCTGCGAAGGCGCGAGATTAGGCGCTGAACCCGAATCCCGCCAAGCGTATGCTGGAGGATGCTATGAGGCCTCTCTCGGGGAAAGTCCTTATTGGCGGCATGGCCGCCATCTGGTTTCTTCTCGCCGGCGCGGGAATTGCCGCGGCCGACCAGAAGGATGCGCGCCTGCCGCCCCTGTTCGAGCAGTTGAAGGCGGCACCCGATCCGACGGCGGCGCTGGAAATCGAAGCGAAGATCTGGACCATCTGGCTCGAGGCCAATGACCCGGCGATCGACCAGCTGATGACCGAAGGCAACGCGGCGATGGATAAGGACAAGTTCGGAACCGCGCTGGAGAAGTTCAACGCGATCGTCGCGCAGAAGCCGGATTTCGCCGAGGGCTGGAACAAGCGCGCGACGGTCTATTACCTGATGGGCAACTACCAGCAATCGCTGGCCGACATCGACCGCACCCTGGAGCTCGAGCCCCGGCATATCGGCGCGATTTCGGGTCTCGGCCTGGTGAACATCAAGCTGGAGCGCGAAGAGGCCGCCGCCGATGCTTTCCAGCGTGTGCTGGCGATTGACCCGCAGAACGGCAGCGCGAAGAACAACCTCGATATCGTCCGGGAAATCCTGAAGAGGAAGCAGATCTGAAATGCGCAAGGCTTTGCTTGGATCGGCCCTGCTGGCCGCTCTTGTCTCCTTCGGCTCCTTGGCGACATTCGCCGACCAGCGCGATCCCAATCTCCCGACCCTGTTCAAGTTCCTGAAGTCGGCGCAGCACAGCGATCAGGCCGGCCTGGTCGAGGACAAGATCTGGGAGATCTGGTCGGCGACCGGAGATCCCGAGCTCGACCGGCTGATGGTGACCAGCTCCACGGCGATGGCGCGGGGCGACTACAAGGGCGCGCTCCTGGACATCGACCGGATCCTGCAGGCCAAACCGGATTTCGCCGAGGGCTGGAACAAGCGCGCCACCGTCTACTTCCTGATGGGCGACTACCAGAAGGCGATCGCGGACATCGACCGCACCTTGGAGCTGGAACCCCGCCATTTCGGCGCGCTCTCCGGCCTCGGCATGTCGAACATGAAGCTCGGCCGCGACGCCGCGGCGGCGGACGCCTTCCGCCGCCTGATCACCATCGACCCGCTCTACCCCAACGCCAAGCGCAACCTGAAGCTGGCCCTGGATTCGCTGAGCAAGAACTCGATCTGAGCCGGTAGCTACGCCGGCGCGATCGTCACCTCGACGCCGTGGACGGCGCTGCTTTCGGCCATGTCGGTCTTCTCGCCGGGATTGAGCGCGTTCACGTTGAGATGCCCGGCCAGCAGCTTCGGCCAGCGGCTCTTATGCGCCAGCGCGACTCCGCGCGGCACGATCTCACCGATATCGATGCGCATCACCAGGCGTCCGGTCTGATTGGCGACCGCGGCATTGTCGCCGACCTTCAGCGACAGCCGCTCGGCGTCGGCCGGATGCAGCAGGATGGTTTCCGGCCCGATCTTCTCGGCGATCTTGGCGTCCTCGTGATAGCTGCTGTTCATCAGCCAGGGTGAAGCAGGGGAGAGCATGCGGAAGCGGCCGGTCTCGGGCCGCGGATCGGCCCAAGGCTGCGGCAGGGCGGGGTGCCCGTCCGCCGCGGCCCGGGCGCTCTTCAGCTCGATCTTGCCCGACGGCGTCGGGAATTTGAGATCGGCGAAGGTCGGCACCGGCTCCGGTGACAGCGTGACGGTCGCCTTCTCCTTCAGCTCCGCAAAGCCCGAGAGGCCCGTCTGCCGCGCCAGCGTGTCGAGGATGGACGCGTCGTCTTCATAGAGCTCCGGCTCGTTGAAGCTCATCGCTCTTGCAAGACGGCGGAAGATCTCCTGATTGGGCAGCGATTCGCCGATCGGCTCGATCGCCTTGGCCTGGACCGAGAGGCCGATATGGAAATAGGGCGAGACGATGTCGTCGAATTCCAGGAAGCCCGCCGCCGGCAGGATGAAATCCGCGAAGTCGGTGGTGTCGGTGGCGAAGCAGTCGACCGCGACATGGAAGAGATCGTCGCGCTTCATGGCCTGGTGGAGGTCCGCCTGCCGCGGGTTCGAGGCCGCGATGTTGACGTTCCAGGTGATCAGCGCGCGCGCTGCCTCAGGCTTGCGCAGGATATCGACCAGGTCCATGTGGCTGCCGACGCGCTTCGGCTTGGCGCGGAGATGCGGCGCCTCGATATAGTCGCCGTCGAGTCCGCGGCGCGCGCCGCCGTTCAGGAACAGGAAGCCCGCGCCCGGCTTGGCGAAGTCGCCCTTCAGCGCCGAGAGCATCGCCACGGCGCGGAACACGTTGCCGCCTTTCGGCTGGCGCTGCAGCCCCTGGCCCATCCAGAGCAAGGCCGGGCCGGCGCCGAACAGCCGCGCCGCCTCTTCGATCTGCTGAGCGGGCACGCCGGTGATCGGCGCCGCCCATTCCGGGGAGCAGCGCGCGATCTCGGGCTCCAGCTCGTCCCAGCCGATTGCGTTCGCGGCGACGAAGGCGCGGTCGATCTTGCCGTCCCGCCGCAGCACATGGGCGATGGCGAAGGCCAGTGCGGCATCGCTGCCGGGGAAGGGCTGCAGGTGCAGATGCGCCGCCGCCGCGGTCGAGTGCTTCACCGGATCGACCACGATCAGCTTCGCGTCCGTCTCGCGGATCCAATGCTTGTGCTGGTGCGGCGCCGAGGCATGCGGGTTGGCGCCCCAGATCAGGATCGTGGTCGCCTGCTGGGCCATGCGCGGGTCGAAGCCTTCGGACCCCGTCCCGTACATATAGCCGAGTGCCGCATGCCCGGCCGCGTTGCAGATCGAATCCGGATCGACCTCGCTGGCGCCGAGCCGGTTCAGGAATCGCTGCGGAAAGCCGCCGGCGATCAGCGAGCAGGTGCCGGTGTAATGCGTGTGCCAGATGCTCTCGGCGCCATGCGTATCGGCAAATCCCTTCAGCCGCGCCGCGATCTCGGCGATCGCATACTCCCATGTGACCGGCCCGAAACGCGCCTCGCCCTTCGGCCCGACCCGCTTCAGCGGCCGAGTCAGTCGGATGTTGGGATCGATCCAGGCCCCGTTATAGGCGATCGCGCATTTGCCGCAGAGCGCACCGCGGCTCACCGGATGGTCGGGATCGCCCAGCACCTTGATCTTGCCGTCGGCCCGTTTGGCAACCGCGATGCCGCACGCGTCGTAGCAGTCGCGCGGGCATGTGGTGCGAATGATTTGCGTTGGCGGCATGCGGATCTTATCGCTGATTGTTATCTCCCTGACATCAGAGTAGAAGATCGGGGACTAATTCACAATGCGCGGGAGCCGGCCATGAAGGGCGACAAGAAGGTCATCGAGCACCTGAACATCGTGCTCAAGAACGAGCTCACCGCCATCAACCAGTATTTCCTGCATGCCCGCATGCTGAAGAACTGGGGCCTGAAGAAGCTCGGCGAGCACGAGTATCACGAGTCGATCGACGAGATGAAGCATGCCGACAAGGTGATCGAGCGAGTCCTGTTCCTCGACGGCTTGCCCAATCTGCAGGATCTCGGCAAGCTGATGATCGGCGAGAACGTGCAGGAAATGCTCGAATGCGATCTCAAGCTCGAGATGGCCGCCCACAAGGATCTGAAGGCCGCAATCGTCCATTGCGAGAAGGTCGAGGACTTCGTTTCCCGCGAGATCTTCGTCGACATCCTGGAATCCGAGGAAGAGCATATCGACTGGCTGGAGACCAACCTGGGCCTCATCAAGCTCATGGGCCTGCAGAACTTCATCCAGTCCTCGTCCGAGATCAGCGGAAGCTGACCGCGCCGCCTTCAGTGCGCCTGTCAATGCGCCCAACCGCCATTTCGGGATAGCCCTGGGATGGCGGTTTCCATTTGGCTCAGCCGGTGAACAATCCGTTCACGCCGGGCAGTCTTTACGAACCCCCTGTCTAACCCCAAATCTCCGTCCATCAGAACGGGCCCCTATCGGCGCCCGCGCACGGAGTATCCGATCATGATCGACGTCAGACCCTTCAGTTCGCTCGGCGGCGCCAACCATGGCTGGCTGGACGCCAAGCATCATTTCTCCTTCGCGAGCTATTACGACCCCGACCGGATGGGATGGGGCGCGCTGCGGGTCTGGAATGACGACACGATCGCGGCCGACAGCGGATTCCCGCCGCATCCCCATGCCGACATGGAGATCATCACCTATGTCCGCGAGGGCGCGATTACGCACGAGGACAACCAGGGGAACCGCGGGCGCACCGAGGCCGGCGACGTCCAGGTGATGAGCGCCGGCACCGGCATCCGCCATTCGGAATACAACCTCGAATCCGAGGCGACCCGGATCTTCCAGATCTGGATCATCCCGAATGCCCGGGGTGGCAAGCCGAGCTGGGGCTCGAAGCCGTTCCCGAAGGACGACCGTTCGGGCCGCTTCGTGACCCTCGCCAGCGGGATCGAAGGCGACAGCGACGCGCTGCCGATCCGCACCGACGCCCGCGTGCTCGGCGCCAACCTGAAGGCCGGCGAGACCGTGGAATACACGCTCGGCGGCCGGCGCCACGCCTATCTCGTGCCGGCCAAGGGCAAGGTCGAGGTCAACGGGGTCGCTCTCGCCGCCCGCGACGGTGCCGCGATCGCCGAGGTGGAAACGATCCGCGTCACCGCCGTCGAAGACGCCGAAGTCGTGCTGGTGGACGCGGCCTAGCGGCTAGCTGTCGTTGCCAAGCAGGTTGTTCAGTCGGTGAGCTGGGGGAGCGGCCATGATCCCGGCATGGGGTCGGTGGTGATTGTACCAATGTAGCCAGCCAGGCATGTCGGAGCAGCGATCGGCTGAAGAAGC